>JAEUIH010000005.1:0-9209 GCA_016795105.1 Planctomyces sp. | reverse complement strand
TTTTTAAAATTAAAACATTGGTGTTGTATCGCCCCCCTAACAAAACCGATATGCGTGTGATCGCGGAGCGATCCACGACTATCCTCAAACCTATACGAGTTCAATTCACTGCGTTTTCCGCAGTTCAGAACTAATTGAACCAGAACATGAAGAGCAGGAAGTCTCCGTTGAACTCGCGAGTAATTCTGTTCCATGTCAGACTCTCGGTTCTCGGCCCTTCTTCCAGAAACGGTTGAGCACCAGTCCCCTGAATCCACAGAACCATGTCAAACCTCTGCGGCTCTGTGAAGATTTTTCGAACATTGATGCCGAGTTTGGGATGCATTCTGACGTTACTGAAATCGCCGCTGAAAACAGTCCACCCGCTTCCACCTGGGACGCCGCGCCAGAATGGCAGAAGCTTCTTTCCCTGCAGGATCAGTTCCATTTCATCCAGAAATGTTTTCCAGCCACTGATCATGTTCGCTCCGACTCGCATACCCAACGGGTTGCTTGTCTGCTGTGGATTCGGAATCCACTCATGGTCATTGTCGGTTTCTCGTTCAATTGATGCGAATGAAGTTCGGCTGAGTTCGATCACTTTTTCAAAGTGGCTGAGCGCCGCCTCCATACGGCCCGGTTCTTTGACGTCGTAGTTGATCGTATGAATCACGGCAATCACATCAAGCAGGTTCTCTGTATTGAATCCTTCGAAGTCGCCGATGCCCTCTTCTGCTAGAAACGTATGAGGGGTTTCCACGCGAGGGAAGAATAAGTGTGCTGTACGTTCAAACTGATCTTTCCAGTCGTGGGCCAGAATGACTTCTCCAAGCCCCGACATCACATGGCAGTAGCCTCGAAGCCAGTGCACGTCAGCATAATCAAAAGCGATGCTGATCTGCGGCAGTACCGAAGGTACCTGGAACCGAGGATCTCGAAGGAACTGCAGGATTGCAAACAGGGATTCATCAACGGTTGCTGAGCCATTTCCATCAAGGTCAATTCGAATCTGATCAACTCGAAGCGGCAGCCTGACACTGTCGTCAGTGACTTCAGAAAGCGTCCGCTCAGCGATCAGAAGCCGGTCAACATAGTTTTGGACAACCTGTCGAGCACCTTCGTAGGTCAGGAGCTCTGGTTCCGGGTTTGGTGAAACCGGAAGACGCATCATCGTCATCCGAGCTCGCCGATGATTCAGTAGCCCATGGCGAAAGTGGTCGCGTCCAAGTCCTTCGACCGCCTGCAGAAACTGAACTGTTCCAAGTGCAAACTTCGCCTGCTGATCTTTGGGATTCTCTGTCAGGTCCGTTGTTAGCTTTTCAGATGCTTCTGTCAGCTTGCCTTCCAGCAGTTGTTTCTGCAGAAGTTCTATGTCGGCTGCACCCGCCGTCTGGCTAAATCCAGAAACATAACTGGTCGCAATGGCTGCGATGAACACACATAGATGTAACGCCCGCTTCTGAATCAGTCGTTCTTGAATCATTGATCTGCTTCCTGTGTGAACATGTATTTCGGGACACTCTGAATTCGTCGGGCGCGGATGTCAGTTTCCCGCTCATGGCGACCGATCAGACGGTGTTCGCTTCACAGACATCTCTATTCGCGTAAATTCGCGTATGCTGACCAATTCGTCCACCAGGAATCGCATTCAAAGTCGATTTCACGAGCGGCCTGTGCAAAAATGGGCCGAGGTCGTGTCAGCAGCGTTAAGAAAGAAGCGAAATCCTGTGAAATCGATGCAGCCAACAATTATTGCCGATTCCGAGGTTTCCGGAACCATTCAGGACTCTCTTGATGTTTCGCGAGCCAATGTTGGATTCATCGCCGGGGATCAGCCCCATTTTTCTGATGAAACCGCAGCACTTTTGAGAAGTCGGCTGTCTGCTGCGTCGATGCTGATGACCATTGTGCTCGGGGCTGCGTTCGTTGGCAATCTGATCAACGGAACGTTCACGCTGTGGTGGCTGAGAGCCCTGATTCTGGTCGTGATCGCAGGATCCGCCGCATTTCTGAAGTCACGTCCGCTGAGTTCCCTTCGTGACATACAGAAGCTGGAACTGATTATCTTTGGTTCTGTTGTTGTGCAGCTGTCAGCGATGTTGCTGATGCGAATCTCCGAATTCGCGGCTTCTGAAGATGCTGCTTCAATCGCTGTGATCCGTCAGGCATTCCTGATGGCATGGTGCATCCTCATCTTTGTGTACGGTACATTTATGCCGAACACATGGCGCCGTGGCGCGTTGGTGATGATTCCGGCTGCTGTCGTTCCATATGTGATCCTGTTTGTTCAGGGATGGTTGCGTCCCGAGATTGATGAGCTGCACCAGGCGAGCAAAGTTAACTCTCCTCTCCCAATGCCCATCGTCGCCGCCTTTATCTCAACGTTCGCAGCACATGTCATCAATTCGGCCCGTCGCGAAGCGTTCAAGGCACGACAATTTGGTCAGTATCGCCTGATGGAAAAGCTGGGGGCCGGTGGGATGGGTGAAGTCTACAAGGCCGAACATGTTCTGCTGAAACGCCCCTGCGCGATCAAGCTGATCAGAGCTTCGAACGAGGCCGATATTCATGCCATCGCTCGTTTCGAAAAGGAGGTCAAAGCCACCGCAAAGCTGACGCACTGGAACACAGTCGAAATCTACGACTTCGGCAGAACTGAAGATGGTACGTTCTACTATGTGATGGAACTGCTTCCGGGCATGAGTCTCGAAGATCTCGTTGAGAATTTCGGTCCAATGCCTCCGCAGCGAGTCCTGCATTTGCTCAGACAAATCTGTGGCGCTCTCGAAGAAGCTCATGCGGTGGGATTAATTCATCGTGATATCAAGCCGGCAAACATCTTCGTGTCGCAGCGGGGAGGAGTTTACGATGTCGCCAAACTGCTGGATTTCGGTCTGGTCAAAGAGAGCTCCGAAAAATCTGAGTCGATGTCAAAGTACGGTTCCTTCAGCGGCACCCCTCTCTATATGTCACCCGAACAGGCTTCTGCCTATGATGATGTCGATGGTCGAGCAGACCTGTATTCTCTGGGAGCAGTCGCATGGTACATGCTTGTCGGTAAGCCACCCTTCGAAAGTCGCAATGTGCTCGAACTTCTCGCAGCTCACCGAAACACTCTTGTGACGCCGCCTTCACAGCTGATTCCCGGACTCCCTGATGTACTCGATCAGATCGTCCTGAAATGTATGGCTAAAGCTCCGTCCGACAGGTACTCGGATGCGGCGAGTCTCCGCCGAGCCATTGAGTCGTGCTCTCTGACTGCTGCATGGACTTCTGAACTTGCGGCCGACTGGTGGAATCAAATGAAGTCAGGCAATCGATTTTCCTAGCAGGCACATTCCATGTGCCGTCCGCCCCGCTGTAGCTGCGCGCAGGCGGACGGCATTCGGAGAATGACGCGACTGTAGCAGGCACATTCCATGTGCCGTCCGCGCCGCTGTAGCTGCGCTCAGGCGGACGGCATTCGGAGAATGACGCGAACGTAGCAGGCACATTCCATGTGCCGTCCGCGCCGCTCAGGATGCGCTCAGGCGGACGGCATTCGGAGAATGCCTGCTACTCTTAGACCGAAGACGCTGACTCGTAGCGTGTGAAAGTGTTCTGAAGAAGTTCGGCCAGTTCGGCTGGCTGAGTTCCTTCAGGGAGTTCCCATGCGGAGTTCTGGCTGAATAGCTGAACCGCCCCTGCCTGAATGCCACTGCCAAATTCTTCTGCGGTCACTCGGAGGACCGGCGTAGCAGTTTCCGGCAGGCCGCGTTCAGCGGAGCAAATGCCTCTGCGAGACAGTCCGATTGTCATCTGAGTGCCTCCGGGGCCGGTCAGGTCAACACCAATCACAACTTCCGGCTTCTCGCCACTCAGTTGTAAGCCGTTGATGAATTCATCAGCGTCAAAAACAGGTTGTACAATCTCAGGACGTCGCTTGCCCCAGCGATCTTCGTTTCCGAATTCGATATAACGATGAATTACAGTGCGGTCAATTTCCGGGCAGACAATATCGCCGGCAAACTTTCGAGTGTTGCTGGTGTCAAAGGTGTTGTCTGTTCTTTCGTAAGGAGCGTATGTCTCCATGTTCTCTGTGCAGAGTCGTTCGAACAGCCACTGGTCTTCGTTCTCTTCACGAGTCACAGTTTCACCGGCGGGCGCATCGTACCCGACAAACATCGCGCCCTTTGTGTTGAAGTACTCTTCGCAGTAATTGATCATATTGCCCGAGCGCATCGGATTCTCAGGGGCAAGGTGGAACGTCTTGCCACGTGCTTCCGGGGTTTCAAACAGCCGAACAGTGACAGCAGATACCCATTCCACAGGAATGATGTTGCGACGCTCCTCACCTGTCATTCGCAGGCGAATCGGAGTTGATCGCTTTCCATCCTTATCAGGAGGGATCGCCGGAATCATCATTGCCATCAATCGCAGGTACAGATAGATGCCGTGATATGTGTTGGTGTAACCGGTTCGTGAGTCACCTGAAATAACGGCCGGACGATAAACAGTCACATGCTCGGCAAAGTCGATCTTCCGAACAAGCTGCTCTGCAAGGAACTTGCTCTCTTCGTAGTCGTTACGGAAGCTCTGACCAGCGTCGAGGCTGTCTTCCATCACGCGTTCCGTCTGATATCCGGCAACGTATGCCGTTGAAACATAGTGAATGTCGCGGATGTTAAGATCCCGGCACAGCTGGATCATGTTCTCAGTGCCGTTCAGGTTCGTTCGCCATGGCTCTCCGGCTCGGTCCTTGCCGTAAAACTCCAGGATCGCTGCACTGTGGATAATGGATCCGCAGTTCTGTCGTACCCACTCGCGATCCTCGGCACTCAGCCCAAACCCAGGCTCGCAAATATCGCCCGAAAGTACAACCGGGCGCGGCAAAGGGCGGCCAAGCTCACGCTCCCACAACTGAAGAATCTCTTCAATTCGCTCGATCGGAGACTGTCGTCGAGAAGGACGGACAACCACGGCCAGACGATGCTCGTTCAGAAGCAAATCGCGAACCAGATAGCGTCCAACCAATCCTGTGGCACCAGTCAAAAGTGTGTACATCGTGATCCCTGGTAAGTGTTAACCGTGTTTCAACAGTTCATGTGACCAACTGAGAACAGCCCGATTCAGTCCGCCCTCATCCCGCGCGGCGATGTGATTTCGCGCCAAGGCCGATGCTCCTGAGAGCTGTCGCAGTCCTCTTTCAGGTCACATTGAACCACACGAAGTTCAAATGCGAAAGAAAATTCTCGTCTCCTCACGAAGGCAGTTCGCATTTCCCCCGACCTGCCTCTATGCGTTTTCTCTCGTCAAGTTAAACTGTGCAATATTCACTTTTTGCCCAGAAGGTCAACTCTGCGCATACCTTCAACTCCGGTGGGCTGGGAAATTATGATGATCGTTAAACGAAGTGAGTTCGACAGGATTTTGGGAATTGAGAAACTTGAGGGATTTTGACTTTTAAGGCCTCGGTTTCTTGACAACCGGGATCTCCGTTACGCGCCAGTGTGGATTCTTCGAAATTCGGAATCGATTTTTACGTGCGTTTCAGATGGCTGCGCGCATACTTATGGTGCAACAAGTTTCGCAGCGGATACCGCGTGGGACCGTCGTTGAGTTACCTCTTTTTTCCGTTTCAAACATTCGTCTTCCGTTTCACTTCGTCCGTTTCACTCCTTCAGTTTCAACCGACATCAGGCTGCGGCACTATGGCTCTTCACATACAGGGTGTTATTCCTCCGGTCGTGACTCCTCTGATCTCCTGCGATCAGCTCGATGTTGAAGCCGTAGACCGCGTCACCGAGCATCTCATCGACGGTGGAGTCGCCGGGCTCTTTGTGCTTGGCACAACTGGCGAAGGGCCATCGCAAACCTACCAGACTCGATATGAAATGGTAGAACGGACCTGTCAGGCGGCCGACAAACGAGTTCCGGTGCTGACCTGTGTGACGGACACATCGATCGGTGAGTCGCTGGCTCTGGCAGCACATGCTGCGGATTGCGGAAGTGCAGCGATTGTCGCCGCTGCACCGTATTACTTCGAAGCTTCACAAAGAGCACTGTTTCGCTGGTTTTTTGAGCTCGCAGAACAATCGCCCCTTCCTTTGATGCTCTACAATATGCCGTCCTGCGTCGGTGTTGATCTGGAGTTCACAACAGTCTGTGACCTGTCTCAGCATCCCAATATCATTGGCATTAAAGACAGCAGCGGAAACCTCGAACTGTTCTCAAAGTTGTGCCAGCAGTTCCGGGGACGAGACGACTTCCGCGTCTACATGGGGCCTGAAGAGCTTCTTGCCGAAGCCGTTCATGCAGGAGCTGCGGGCGGCGTGTGCGGCGGTGCAAATCTGCTTCCACATGTCTATGTCGAATTGTACGAAGCGGCTGTTGCCCACGATTCCGACGCAATTCAGCGATGGCAGCGAGTCATCCATTCTGTGTTTCAGTCTGTCTATCGGGATGCAACAGGCAGGATGAATTTAATTCCGGCACTTAAGGCAGCAATGCAGGAATGCGGCTTGTGTCGGGATGTGGTCGCACCGCCATTTTCTCCGCTGTGTGAAGAGCATCGTCGGCAGATTGTTACCGAGCTTCCCCGAATTCTGCAGACTTCCGATTCCCCGCTAAGCGCCGGATCGCTCTGACGGAACATCTGGTTGCCTCCCCCAAACCGGGTTGATCGATCTGGATTGCGGTGGACAAATTCCATTAGAGTTCACTGGAAACGGCAGTCAGTCAGGATGGAACAGAGGAGTTGCAGATGGTGTTTTCGGGGAAACGGAGTTCCGGAATGTTTGTTCTGAAGACTTCATTCGCGTTGATCGTTGCCGCCATCATGGCAGCCTCGATGAACGTCTGTTTTGCTCAGGCTCCGGCGACTGCCCCGAAGAAAGATCCTCGCATTGGCACCAGGGTTCTGGTGACAAGGGCAGGAGCCGAACTGCGAACTCCGCAATCCACTGTCTGGAAGGCCTACCTGGGAGAAGTTTATACAGTAGCTCTGACAAACGGCGAGTGGCTGTGGATCGATGAGCGTGGTGGATGGCTCTGGGAAAAAGAAACGATCCCATACGAGACTGCTCCGGATGAGTTGTCTCGCCGGGTCACAACAAAGCCGACGGCTGAGAACTACCATCTTCGAGGCGTGGCGTTTTTGGCTCACAAGCAGTTTGATCGTGCGATTGCTGATTTTACTGAGAGCCTGCGTCGAGAGAACCGAAATCCAGGTGCATTCAACAATCGAGGTCAGTGTCATTATCTTCAGGGCAACTATGCCATGGCGATCGAGGACTTCAGTACAGCGCTGAAGCAGGATCCAAAGAACTTTCTGGCACGCAACAATCGTGCACTGGCCTACATTGCTTCAGAAGACTGGAATTCAGCGTTGAGCGATCTTCAGGCCGCAATTGCTCAGGTTCCAGAGTATCCGGAAGCACTCAACAATCGTGGAGTCGTTCTGCAGAAGCAGGGAAAGCTGGACGAGTCCATTCGTGACTTCTCTGCGGCTTTGCGGATCGACCCTCGATACACAGACGCACTGGGAAATCGTGCGTACACGTATCGGCTGAAGGGGGAATACGGCAGTGCCATCACCGACCTTGAACAAGCGATCCGGATTCGGCCTCAGACCTACGAAGCGATCAATGACCTGGCGTGGATTCTTGCCACTGCACCGGTGGATAAAGTCCGCAATCCAGCAAAGGCGCTTGAGTTGGCGAAACAGGCATGTGCAATCAGTGATTTCAAACAGTGGAACACATTGGATACACTTGCTGCCGCACATGCTGAAAACGGTCAGTTTGAAGATGCAAAGCAATGGATTGGTGCTGCGATTGAGCTCGCCCCCGAAAAGGAGAAGGCTCGCCTGCAGACCCACTTCGATGCAATCCATGCGGGGAACACGATTCGCGAATAGACTGATGGACCCCGCGAACAGAGGTGGTCTGAACTGCTCATGGCTGCAAACCTGACCCCTCAATATCAGAAAGCCGAGCTCCAGTATCGTCGAGCGCAGTCGGCCGACGAGCAAGTGCAGTGTCTGACCCTGATGCTGCAGTTGATTCCTCGGCATAAGGGCACAGAGAAGCTCCAGGCAGATCTCAAGTCACGGCTCAGGGAAGCTCGGCTCCAGGTACAGCGAGAGATTGCTCAGGCCCGAAGTCAGTCGCCCTTTCGATTTGTGCGGCAGGGGGCGGGCAGGATCGTGCTGGTGGGCGGTCCGAATTGTGGCAAAAGTCTGCTCCTGAAAGTGTTGACTCGTGCTGAGCCAATCGTTTCGCCGTGGCCGTTTTCGACTCGTGAACCGCTGCCGGGAATGATGGTCTGGAACGATGTGGCGATACAGTTGATCGACACGCCTCCAGTTGTTGCCGGATCGATTGAACCATGGTTCCTCAACCTCGTTCGTAGTTCTGATGGTGTGTTGCTGGTTGCAGATGGTTCTTCAGATTCCGGCTTTGATGAGGCTCAAACGGTTTACGATGAGTTCTTTCGGCGTCAGACCCGATTTGCGACCTCTACTGGATTCGACGAACAGGATTTGAGTCTTCGCAATATCCAGACTCTGGTCGTTCGTACTCATGCCACCGATCCGGATTTTGCATTGAGATGCGACTTGTCCGCCGAGTTGGCCGTCAGTGCGCTTCCTCATGTCGCCGTCGAATTGAGTTCCCCGGACGGAAAGGAATCAACTGATTCGGCAGATGAGTTGCGGCGAGCCGTGTTTGAGATGTTGCGAGTAATTCGGGTTTATACGCGTCGACCGGGAGCATCCGAGCATGCACCGGACCCGATTGCACTCCCCTCAGGCGGGACCGTGGAACAACTGGCACTTGAACTACACGAAGACCTGTTTCGCAATCTGCGACACGCCCGAGTCTGGGGGGCTCACGTACACGACGGTCAAACCGTAGGTCGCCATTTCGAACTCAGCGACGGCGACATCGTCGAACTCTTCTGAACCGCAGTTTAACGGCAAGCCGCAGGCGACAGGCCAACTCCCTTCGCCGCAGGCGAACTCAGTCAACACACCATCCACCTCGCAACTGTTGCCACGCCCCCTCACCACCGTATCGCGGACGGCACATGGAATGTGCCTGCTACGGTAGCAGGCATTCTCCGAATGCCGTCCGCCACCGCGCCGCTGGGATTCTTGCGGACGGCACATGGAATGTGCCTGCTAGTGCGTTTGCGAGTGAATCAAATCAGCGGGGTGCAAGTCCCCGTCAGGAGGTTAGAGTTTGAAACTG
>JAEUIH010000059.1 GCA_016795105.1 Planctomyces sp. | reverse complement strand
ATGTGCCTGCTACATGCCTTCCGCCTCGCGTCCCAGGGTTCAAGCGGACGGCACATGGAATGTGCCTGCTACATGCCTTCCGCCTCGCGTCCCAGGGGTTCAAGCGGACGGCACATGGAATGTGCCTGCTATGGCAATTCAGCCTTAAGCTGACTCTTTTCCGCTTCGGAGAGATCCCTCCAGTCGCGATTCTGAAGCCCGGCCGCCAAAGCCCAGAGCAGATTCAGACTAGCTCGAGGCTGAGATTCTTTCACAGCCAGCCATGCGTTGACTGGACCGATTCGTTGCAGGTCATTGACTGTCTCGATTCCGCATTGTCGGAGCCATGCAGCGCTTTTGGAGCCGAGATTTGGCAGGCATTCAATGGCGACGCGAGCTCGAGGCATGATGTCGTTTCATCCGGCACACTGGACGCTCTATGCAGCTCGGGATTTGTTTTCAGGGACCGTTGATGTCGTTTCAGGATGTTCCACGGTGACGTGGAGTCCTGAGGCTGTGTTACCGTTGATTTGTGCGAGTCTCGCAGCGCGACGTTTCTTCCTGTTGCGGCTGAACTGGTTGACGGCATCAATCAGACCAGGAGCGAACCGTTTGAGCTGGAACAGCAGGTGAGCCAGGGGCGAGACCAGCACCTGTCGCTGATTTCGTTGAATTGCGCGAATCGTTTTTGCAGCCACGATTTCGGCGGTGGTGCAAATCCATGCGGGAGGTGTTGGTACATGACCTCGGCCATCCGATGATGCATTCTGATAGAGCTTCGTCAGGACGGGGCCAGGGCAGATCGCAGAGACTCCAATGTCATGGCGTCCGAATTCTGCTCGGATCGCTTCTGTGTAACCAATCAGCCCGAATTTGCTGGTGTGGTATGCCGCGAAACGTCCGCCGGCGACGAGACCTGAAATGCTGCACATATTCACGATGTGAGATTCGGGACGTTTGAGAAAGTGAGGGAGCAGCAGTTGAGTGATCTGAATTGGAGCCAGCAGGTTGATTCTCATCAGGCGATCGAACTGAGCATCCGACATCAACTGAGTTTGTCCATACCATGCGATTCCGGCGTTATTGATGAGCACATCCACAGCCGAGACGGTTTTGATGGCACGCTCAACCATCAGTCCGGTTGCCGACGAGTCGTTGAGATCGCAAAGATCTGACCAGACACGAATCCCGGGAACCGCCGCAAGACGAATTCGGAGTTGCTCGAGGCCCGGTTCGTTGACATCAACGAGATAAAGATGACAACCTTGATTCGCCAGTGCGATGGCGAGAGCTTCGCCGATTCCGGAAGCGGCACCAGTGAGCAGGACTGTCTTGCCTTTGATATGTTTCATGATCATTTCCTCGACAACAGTTCGCTCAGAAACACCCTCCTGGTTTTCTCCGCAACTGCGATTGCCGACGGAGGCTATCAGATCGGTAAAAAGGATTCGAGACGTGTTTTCTGCGAAAATTCCGCGTGATTATTTCCCAATATTGTCTCAAACGCGGCGAATCCTGAGTGATGGCAGATGGGTTGAAGTCCCTGTAATCAGTGATGTGTCCGACTGAAGACGATTCAGAAAAATCTCCTGGAATCTTCATCGGGCTTTCACGGAAGCGGCAACAATGTGTGCAGCTTCAAAGGCCTTGCGATCTCCTTTCAGAAGAATGGCGGAGTTCAAAATCGAATGATCCATTTTTTTGAATGTGCGGGTCGCCTGAAAGACTCCAGGCCGCACTCTTAGTCTGATCGAACTCTGTTTCTGAGACGTTATCCGCAGACCGCCTGGACGTCTGTCATTTGTTCAGCTTCAGAACAACTGGCGCGCATTCCCTATTGGATGAACTTGATCATGCTCCGTACGACTCATGCTCTCAGTGCGCTGATTACTGCTGTCCTGATGGCAACATGTTCGCTATTGGATTTTTCCGCGTTTGAAGCGAGCTTTCGTCGAGTAAGCGGGGCGAGTCAGGGAAAACAGTTTTCTGGTGTACGTCAGCATGCGAAGCAATCAGTACCCGAGAAGGTGAGTCGGGAGGGAGTCTCAGCCGGACTGGATTTACTGGAAGAAGAAGCCAGTATGGCGCGAGTTGGGCTTCGGGAATATCATCAGGATCTGGACCGCTCCATATTGATGGTGTGGATGCCCGAGATGATGTTGGTTCACAGTTGGCAGTATGAATGTCTGAGGCCAATGCTGGATGCTCCCGCCGACGCCTACGGAAACCGACTTTTGCACATTGCTGCAAGGTCGGGGAACCGCGAGGCGGTTGAATTGCTTCTTGAATTGGGTGCTCGGGCTGATGAACAGAATCTGATGGGGCAGACGGCTCGAGACGTCTTAAAGTGCCACGATGGCGTTTCACGGTTTTCAATGATCGCGTCTCTGGATGGAATTTCCGTGCCAGCACCTGGGATCGTGGAACCAACTCGAGCCGTGCTGGCGACTCGTCCCGTCGATTCCCTTCGTTCCAGCAAGCCAAAGCCGATGGGCAGGCCAGTGCTGATGGAAGGTACAAGGTGGCAGGAAAGGTCAAAATTGACAGACACGTCCAAATGGGTGGATTCCAGCACGATGTGAAGTCCCTGTTCAGGGAAATTTTGTTCGATTCCGCGCCTGCGAATTTCGCGGGTCCGCAAAGACTGTTACTGTAGAAGAGGAATGCCATTCTGGCAGACCTTGAGTGCCTGCGCGAAATTTCATGGCGGGCAGGATGCAGTATTCAGCGAATCAGGAATTTCTCGTTGGCCAAAAAACAGGTACGCAGACTTAAGCGAAGCACTTCACAGAGCTCCTCCGGCGGCCGATCTGGGCAGAGGATGTCCGACGGTCAGGCGCCACAGAACTTATCGGGTGCCCCGTCATCTCAGAATCCCCGGTCATCTCAGAATGGCCAGGAGGCGGACGGAGGAATTCGGCTCAAGTCGACAGCGGATCGGCTGCTGCTGAATGAAGCAAAGGAGATCCAGGGAAACGACATTCTTGCAATTTTGTTGTATGGTACAACGCTCGCAAGTGGTTTGAAGGAATCTCTGCCTGACCGGAGATTTACGTTCTACACGCCGGAATATTTCTTTCTGGAGACGCTGCAGGAGTTTCATCAGGAATGCACATGTCCGGATGAATCATCGGACAGCCAGCCGATTGTGGTATGGACCACACCGGACTCAGAGAACGACCCGTCAATTCGAATCATGTGTGCGCCTGATCTGCCTGACCGTCAGTATGATGCGGTTGTGTTTACGACCAACCCGGTCAGTTCATCCGAACAGACTCAGGAATATCTGCAGGCGGCCCATCAGCGACTTAAGGATGGTGGTCAGATGATTGCATCGACCAGCAACCCCAATGATAAGTGGCTTCATGAGCAGATGAGGGAGTTGTACAGTCGTGTGACGGTTCGAAAAGATTCGCGAGGAGTCGTCTACCTCGCTACTCGCACACAGCCATTAAAAAAGATCAGGGACTTTCATGCATCATCGGCATTTCGCATGGGCGAAGTGTTGCTTCACGTGAAGACTCGACCTGGCGTTTTCAGCCATCGAAAGGTTGACGGTGGAGCTCGGGCACTGATTCGATCGCTGCAGCCATACCCGGAAGTCGGGGAGTCGAGCCAGGTACGTCCGGAGAACAGGGCTCCCGCGAAGATCGTGGATCTTGGATGTGGTTCGGGAGCTGTGGCGATGGCAGCTGCGATCAAATATCCTTCGGCCTCGGTGCTGGCGATTGACAGTCACGCTCGAGCTATTGAATGTACTTTGCAGAATGCTCAGTTGAACGGTATCACCACGGTTGATGTGATGCTGGCAGCGGATGCGGAGATCCCGGAGCCCAACAGTTGGGACCTCGTGCTGACCAATCCTCCGTATTATTCGGATTATCGAATCTCTGAACTCTTCCTGAATGCTGCTCTTCGAGCACTCCGTCCCGGTGGAGAAGTTCGGCTGGTAACCAAGCTGACCGACTGGCATATTCCCAGAATGGAACAGTCGTTTCGGAACGTAACGGCTCGCGAGATTGGTGAATACACCGTGATCAGCGGATGGAAACGTTAGTGAATCGTTGTGGGTGATATTTCCTGTGAATTGTGTCAGAGAGAGGGGTGCTGTAATGCTCCGGTCAGTCTGCAGGATTGCCTGCATGGTGAGTGTTATTCTGGGAGGAATGATGTCTTCTGTGGAAGCGCAGCAGTTTCGGGTTTTTGTCGGAACCTACACGGGTGATGGCAGTATCAGCCGCGGAATTTACACGTCTGTCTTTGATGCTTCGAAGGGCACGCTAAGTGAACCCGTGCTGGCCGCCGAATCGGAAAGTCCATCCTTTCTCGCGTTACATCCCGGCGGCGGATTTCTGTATGCGGTGAATGAAGTGGTCGAAGGATCGGGGCGAGCAAATGGCCGAGTCTCTTCATACCGAATTCAGCCAGATGGAACTCTGGTGTTTCTGAATGTCCAACAGTCATTTGGCGGGGCCCCCTGTCACTGCAATGTGGACGCTGGCGGTAAGTTTCTGTTGGTGGCAAATTATATTGGTGGTAATGTCGTTGTATATCCACTGAACAGTGACGGATCGCTCGGTTCGGCAGTTACCAATGTCTGGCATTCGGGTGAAGGGGTTGATAAGTCACGACAGGAAGCGGCTCATGCGCATTCCATCAATTTGAGTGCTGACAATCGGTTCGCATATGCTGCCGATCTAGGCATTGACCGGATTGTGACGTATCAGTTCGATGATAAGACAGGTGCTCTGAAAGGAGCGAACGGTGTAAGCACGGTAGTGATCTCAGAACGAAATCCCGATGGGTCTGAAAAGCGGATGTTCTCAACTGCTGCGGCAGAGGTCACCAAAGGGGGAGGACCTCGTCACTTTGCACTTCATCCGCGTGGACTGTTCGCATACTCCAATAATGAACTCACGGCAACGGTCACGGCGTTTTCCAGAAACGAAGCAACCGGGGAACTGACACGAATTCAGGAATTGTCGACGCTTCCCGCGGATTTCACAGGGTTGAAAAGTACGGCCGAATGTCTGGTGGATCCAACGGGCAGGTATCTCTATGTGAGTAACCGAGGTCATGACTCAATTGCAGCCTATGCAATCGATGGTGAGACGGGTAAGCTGACACTGATGGAGATTACGTCAACCGGCGGACAGGAGCCTCGCAACTTTGTCATTGACCCCACAGGGCGCTGGTTGCTCGCCGAAAACCAGAATAGCGATTCTGTGATTGTTTTCCGGCTTGAAGATGGTCGTTTGAAATCGACAGACAATCGCATTCAGGTCGGCAAACCAGTGTGTATCCGCATGAAGCTAAAGTAAGCGCACGTTGTAGCTTGGGCATTCCTGCCCGAGCCACCCCTGCCAAATGTAGCTTGGGCATTCCTGCCCGAGCCGCCCCTGCGCGATGGCAGTGCTCGAACCAGAGCGAGACGGTCAGGAATGCCCATCCTACTTAGTGAGCCGCCGCTGCACTCGATCCAGTGAGCGAGACGGGCAGGAATGCCCATCCTACTTAGAGCGGCGGAAATTGCCGATTGGCAGCCCCCATGTATGTGGAAATCGCCGAAGAAGTGGTCAGGAGTGGAGAACCAGTCTTCTCAGAATTTGTCTGGATGGGCAGAATCAGAAAAGTCCCCCGTGGGACGAAATTCGATGAAAGAGTAGAGGTTTAAACGCAGTTCTGGAAACCGCCGGAAGCGGAGGTTTGCGAACTGCCGATTTGATGAAGATCGTCTGAAATGCCAGTATTTTGTTGATTGACTGGACGAATTCTCATTAAATCTATAAGAATTCCAATCAGACAATGGCACCGGACATCTCTAACTGACTTACTGATTACCGACTTTTTGCTTTGACGATGTGCGGCAACTGAACCTGTGCTTTTCGTGACATTTCACAGAAGGTCTACTGTCCGAGCGTTCTTATGCCGAACGAACTTCCTTTGCCAGACGATTTGCAGCGTTTAATGGAAAAGCGATCCGGGAAGGATCGCCGTCAAAAAGCAAAACGGAATTTTGAAGATGACGACAGCGATTCGAGTGATCGCCGTAATGCGCATCGCCGCGAACGACGTGGTGCACGCAATTACCGTGACTTGCTCGATTCCGACGAAGACGAGTAATCCTGGAGTTCGCGGATCCGAATCCCTGGGTTGAATCCTCTCAGCGGGCGTCGTTCCTGAACGATCCGCCTGAGAGGCTTAGCCTTGTACTGAGGTAGGGACGATGCGACGTGAATTCCCGATGACCGCCGAAGAGTTCGTGCAGCATCGCGACGACTTGCCGGAAGGCGGTCGCTGGCATGAGCTGCATTCCGGGCGCCCTGTCCTGTTGACCGAGCCGGATGACCAACACGGAACGATTGTCCTGAATTTATCGCGGGCGATTGCTGAGTGGCTGGCTGCTCATCGCGGGCAGAGATCAGGTTACGCGTGTCATGAAGTTGGGCTTCATGTCGGCCGATCTCCCGATACGGTCTATGTTCCTGCGATCAGTTTCTTCGACAGTGGTCCGTTGTTTGGACAGACCGACAATATCATTGCCACTGAGGTGCCTCGTCTGGTCGTGGATGTCGCGTCTTCAAACGATCGCAGGCGTGATATGCGCGATCGGACGCAAGCTTACTTTTCACTGGGAGTAGACATGATCTGGATCCCGGACCCCTTCAAGAAGGAAGTTCAGGTATTGCAGCGAAAATCGCAGACCCTGGCCCTGGGAACCTGGCAATTTCTGGAGGGCTCAGCGGTGCTTCCAGGATTTCGGATGGAAGTCCGACAGGTATTTGCTCAGCCCAAATGGTGGACCACATAGCCGCCGATTCTGTTTTTTTCAGCCTTCAGAGACGGGGGCAGGAACTTAAAAACAGACAAATTGCAGGCGGTGGAGGGTCGAAGATCAGCGTGCTGGAACGGTATTCTGGCACAGCAATTGGTCAGTTGAGACGACTGCCCCGAGGGTTGGAGAGAAACAGGTATGCTGCGAATTCAGCTAAGAACAGCCGCGATGTGCATACTGGTTGCAATTTGTCTGGCGAGTCGAATTGAAGCACAGGGACGACAGAGCCGGGCTGGCAATGAAAACGGCGAACAGCAGTATGACCGCGCGAAACTGGTGATTCTGGCCCCACTGGGACCATCGATTGCGGACTTGAGAATTTCTGTTGCGAAGCAACCCTACAGAAAATGGATTGGCCGCTATCTGGCAAAGCAGCTTGACTCGGATGGAAACGGAAAACTGTCCTTGACGGAAATGGATGGTGTCACTGCCAGGCTGCGGGGTATGCTGCAGGTGAACAGCACAGCGGAGATGATGCAACTGGTTTCAAATGATCCGGATGCAGAGTCTGTTGATGCGGCTGTATTTGCGAACTGGGTTCGCGAGCGACTACCGAGGGCATTTTTCGTCAGTGCTGAGCAAAGATCAGCGGATGAAGCCGTTCGAGTCTCTGAGCTGATTGATGCAAATGGTGACGGTGCAGTTTCGGTCGACGAGCTGAATCGGGCCGACTACCTGCTCCGATTTCGCGATCTGGACGATGATCAGACACTGAGCGTGACAGAATTAATTCCGTTTCGGGATCCAAGAACTCGCGACGCCAGCCTGACAGCAGAAACGGCGAGCCTGCCGTTTCTGGAGATCGTGGACGAGCCTACCGCGATCAAAGCGGCCAGCCAACTGATGGCACGATATGGTCAGGCCGGATCAAACGGAGAGGTCACTCAGCTGCCCGTTGCGGCTTTGCGACCTACCGAAGCAATGCTGGCGGCTGTTGGGTTAAACAAGAGTGAGATGTTGACAGAGAGTCAGCTAGCCATGTTTCTGCAGGGGGACGAATTTCATTTTGTTCTGAATGTGATGTTGTCGGACCAGGCGAATTTAAGTCGGCTTGAAGTTCTGGAAATCGCCGACAGCGGAGCTCCGGAAGTCAACGTTCAGGATTCCTCGTCAACACGACTGGTCTTCGACGGAATGCCAGTGACGGTCGTGGCTCGCGGGGGCGGGGCCAATAATCGCGCGTATACTCGAGGCTTTCTCGGGCAGAACTTCCTGATGAGCGATACAGACAAGAACCAGTATCTCGATGAAGCAGAGTTTGGATCATTCGCCGGAATTCTCGCTCGAACCGGAGTCACCGCAGATTTCATGACTGTGGATTCCAATGGCGACAAGATGGTAGCCCGTGAGGAGCTGTATTCATTTGCTGCTCGTGACACAATTGCGACGGCGAGCCGAATTGAGGTGTCGGTTCGGCAGGAAGGCAAAACGTTATTTGGAATTCTTGATAAGAATGACGATCGCCGACTGACAATCAGAGAACTGCGGTCTGGAGAGGAGCGTCTCGCAGAAACAGACCTGAACAAAGACGGACGGTTTGCAGATTCGGAACTAGGCACTGAATACACTCTGACGATCGGCCTTGGACAGTCTGACCTGCGGAGATCAGTACGATCCGGAATGCAGATGCAGGCGGGAATGGAAGGGATGGGGGACGCGGTGGTTCCAGACCTGAACGCACTTTCAGGCCCGGAATGGTTTCGGCGCATGGATCGAAATCGTGATGGGGATTTATCAGTTCGAGAATTTATGGGGCCAAAGGCTGCGTTTGAGCAATGCGATGCCGATAAAGACGGATTTATCAGTGTTGAAGAGGCATCTGCGATTTCGACTGAGCCGAATCCTGAACAAAAGTAAAGACCTTGATGAGTCAGAATGCCTGACAAACGGGTTTGTTAACCTGGGGAACAGATTCCATCGGAAGGGTTGACATCCGGCGTATGGACGCTCTAAAAATTTGTTCTGTTTTATAAAACCATTTTGACCGTTGATTCTTTGGGGCCAATGTCGAAGAATGGTGTCGTCGCTGCTCCGTGGTGGCAGACGTTGGAAAATGAATTTCTGGAGGTATTTTGATGCTGACGTTGAAGAACGTGGTCCGCGTTGCAATCGCGGGCGCTGTAATGGTTGCCGTTGTCGTTGTTTCTGGTGGCGAAGCTTCTGCTCGGCCAAAGTACCTGACCGTTGCAACAGCAACGTATCCGGACCTTGCAAAGAAGCAGACGGATGGAAAACTGACCTGTGCAATGTGCCATCCAGGTACAAAGAAGACAGATCGAAACAACTATGGACTTGCAGTAGGCAAGGGGCTTGGCAAGAAGAACGAAACAGACGAAGCGAAGATCAAGGAAGCAATCACAAAGGCTGAGAAAGAAGCCAGCAAGACTGAAGGCAAGACCTTTGGCGACCTGATCAAAGAAGGAACACTCCCAGGCACCAACGAAGTTGCTCAGTAATTTCGCTGGCTTTCTGAGAAATTGACTTTTCAACAAATCCAGCAAATTTGCCACGGATTTGATCACATAAGCCCAACATTTGCAAAAATGTTGGGCTTTTCCCGTTGAGAGGCCCAATTTCAGAGCGATTTCCGCCGAAGAATGCAATTTCACATGCCAAAACTCAATTGAACTTGAGCCCCGGTCCGATTATCCTTCGCCTCTTCCAAATCGACCGAACTCGTTCATCGTTCGAATGAGCGGAAATGGAAATTCCGCTGCCAGTTTTCAGCAGAAACAAACTAACATGAGTACTCTGAAGAAGAATAAACGAATTAAACGAGCCGCTCGCCTGGAACTCTACGGCGACCTGAAACCAGGGAATGGTCACACAAAGACCGAACGCGGTAAGGCCAAGTATCTTGGTGGTAACGGTCGAAAAACCACCGGTATTGCAAAACGCAAGTTCCGCAAGAACCTGAAGCGCGTTCGCGTTATCGAAGAAGGCACCCCAGTTCGTCGTCGTGTACCTGTGAGCCTGATCCGAAATGGTGAACTGGTTAAGCCAGTTGCGCAGGATCCGTTTGCACTTCCTGGCCTGAACTAATCACCACAGCGTCCAACTAGGTAGGATGGGCATTCCTGCCCGTCACCGCACTGGTTCGGCGCATGGGCGGCCAACTAAGTAGGATGGGCATTCCTGCCCGTCTCGCTCTGGTTCGAGCACTGCCATCGCGCAGGGGCGGCTCGGGCAGGAATGCCCAAGCTACATTTGGCAGGGGTGGCTCGGGCAGGAATGCCCAAGCTACGCACTGGGGCGGCTGGGGCAGGAATGTGAAGCTACATTTGGGTGTGCCGGATGTGTTCCACGGGCTGATCGTCCACCGGACGAGGCCACTGGCGTGCGCGATTGACTTGCATCTTCGCGCTTGCTGCTTCGATCAACCGAAGTGGGCTGAAGCCAGCTCGCCGAGCAGCGTCGAGGATCAGCAGCAAACAGTCTGCATATTCTTCGACGTCTCCCGGCGCTTCCTGAACTTCTCGTGCTTCGCGTTCAAGGTGACGTAAAGCGCCGAGCGGTCCGCGTTCCTGATCGGTTCCGAATGTTGCCTGCGACCATTCTGCTTGGTCTACGGCGAGTCGATGAAGGCTATTTCCAAGTGCCAGACTGTGGTTGTCGTCCGCTGAGTTCTGTGGGTCCACTTCTTACTCCTGACCGATCACGCAAAGCGAAATGCCGAAACCTGACCAGCGACCTGAGTTATTGGTCGCTGGCCTGCATTCAGCGTAGTCAATCTCGCTGAAGATTACTAATCTGCCCACAGCCCTGCCCTCTTTGCCCGTGCAATTGCCTCGGCTCGGCGCAGTCGAGGTTCGAGCGACTCCGGCAAACCGTAGTCGACGACCAGCTTTGAGAAGCCCAGTTGGATGATCTCCTCGTTAACGAGAGCATCCCGATCGTCAAAGATCCAGCCTGTAATCCGCCCGTATCGATCTGTCCGCGTCGATTCAGAAACGACTTTGACGGGCCTTCCAGCGATTCGGGAGTGAAGCCATGCGTTTGCAGCATCTGCGAGTTCGGCGTCTGCTGGATTCCGGGGTGTTAAACGTTCCGGTGTATCGATCCCGCTCAGACGAACTCGAGTTCCATCGTTGAGTTCAATGGTATCTCCATCAACCGCAAAAGCGGCCACAGCATTTAGGGTATGCAGAGTTACCTCGGGGGGCTCGTCGGTAGAACGCAGGATTCTCAGTCCGATCAGGACTACTGCGGCTGCACTTGCGCAGGTTGCCGGGGAACTTGAGACAACCTGATCAATCTGATGATATGCGTTGACGGCAAGGTGTTTCCATTGTGTGAATTGATCGTTCAGCGGAAGGAAAGCATGTCTGTAGAAGGGGGCGAGCAGACGTTGAATTGCTCTGGGCATTAGAAGACTCCATCCTGTGGTTCGTCATGGTGTAAATTCTCTGGAGGTACCTGATGCTATGCCGGGGGGGCTGTCTGTTCAAGTTCGGTGGTAATCTGTGCAGTGATCGGGCATACTCCTGAACAGGTAGCTCACAGGATCGGAGCAGAGTGAGTGCAGCATTGAATTTGAGTTCAGCCGGGAGCGGTCAGGTGAAATCCACAACGCAACAGTTCATGGTCAGCTTCGTGATGTTGAGTGCACTGGTCTCAATAGGATGTGGAGAGACGTCCTCGGATGCTGCGGCGACAGGAGGAACTGCGTCCAGTTCAGCCGGAAGCGGTGATGCTACTGGTGGGGGATCAGGAGACGCGGTTCCCGAAGAACCTCCCACAGGACTTGAGGAGCCGACTCAAAACGGAAACAGCAACGGATCGAGCCGCAAGCGGGGAACGATTGCGTTTTCAACGCTCACCCTCACCAACCCATTCTTCAAAGTCATTGCCGACACGATGAAGGCAGAAGCGGAGAAGCATGGTTACGAAGTGATTGTTGTGTCCGGGGAGCAGGATGTCAGTCAGCAGACATCACAGGTCGAAGACTTTATTGTGAAGGGCGTTTCAGCAATTGTTTTGAATCCCTGTGACTCCAGTGCAATTGGCGAAGCGATCCGAAAGGCGAATGCTGCCGGGATTCCGGTGTTCACAAACGATATTAAATACGCCGGAACCGATGCAGAAGTGGTATGTCATGTTGCGACAGACAACTATCAGGGAGGCAAACTGGCTGGTGATGCAATGGTAAAGCTGCTGGGAGAGACCGGCGGCAGAGTTGCTGTGATTGGTTATCCTGACGTGGAGTCATGTCAACTGCGAGTAAAAGGCTTCATGGAGGTTGTGGATGCTCACAACGCCGCGGGTGAAAGCAGGATAGAGGTTGTAAAGACGCTTGATGGACGAGGCGCAAGGGAGCCTGGTCATGCGGCCGCTCAGGATGCCATTGAAGCACATCCGGATCTTAACGCGATTTTCGCCATTAACGATCCATCAGCGCTTGGTGCTTATGTAGCTGTCGAAGCGGCGAATAAGACGAAACAAATTCAGATCATTGGCTTTGACGGAGCGTACGAAGGGAAAAAGGCGATCCTCGAAGGCAAGATTCTCTGTGACCCGGTTCAGTTTCCCGATGAGATGGGGCGCACCACGATTGCAATGATTCTGAAGTACTTTGAAGGAGAAGAGGTTCCCAGGGAAGTGCTGATCCCGTCGAAGCTCTATTATCGTGAAGACGCGATGAAAGACCCTGAACTCAGTAAGTAGTGGGCTCAGGATGAACACGATGGTATCGAATGAGCCGGAAAGGTCTCAGGGACAGTTGCTGGAACTGCGAGAAATCTCGAAGTCATTCCCGGGGGTGCGTGCTCTACATCAGGTCTCTTTGCAGTTGAACCACGGAGAGATCCTTGGGTTAATGGGCGAGAATGGGGCTGGCAAGAGTACTTTGATCAAAGTTCTCGCTGGAGTATTTCCGCCGGACCATGGCGAGATTCTGATTTCCGGAAAGTCAGTTCGTCTGGATTCGCCATTTGCTGCGGCTCAGGCTGGTGTGGGTGTGATTCATCAGGAATTGAGTCTGATCCCAACACTGGATGCATGTGCAAATCTCACACTGGGAAAACCAGGCACGGGATTCTGGAATCGATCGAAACAGGAACGTCGCGAAGCCCGAAGACTCTTTGAAGAGATGGGTGTCAATCTACCGCTGGGCGTTCCTGTGCGTGAACTCTCGGTAGCTCAGCAGCAACTGATTGAAATCGTGCGGGTGGTGCACAGCAAAATTCGTATTCTGGTACTTGATGAGCCCACGGCAGCACTGTCGCCACAGGAATCCGAACACCTGTTTCGGCTGATGAGAGATCTCAGAAGTCGTGGCATCGGGATGATCTACATCAGCCATCGACTCGAGGAAGTGCTGGCGCTGACGGATCGAGTCCAGGTGTTGCGAGACGGAGAGTCGGTGGCTACGGAGCCCGTGTCATCGCTCGATCGCAGGCGTCTGATCGAATTGATGGTCGGCCGATCGCTGGACCGTGAATTTTTGCGAGAAACAGGAACGCGTGGAGAACTCTGCCTCACCGCAACCGGACTCTGTCGCGGGGCGTCTGTGCAGGAAGCATCGCTGTCGCTGTACCGACATGAAATTGTTGGACTCACGGGACTGGTTGGTGCAGGTCGAACAGAACTGGCTCGACTGCTGTTTGGGGCAGATCCGGCAGAACGCGGTCAGATCACAATCAACGGGGTTTCGGTCCGAATTCGGAATCCGCGGGAAGCCATCAGCGCCGGCATCTGTTTCCTTTCAGAAGATCGAAAAGCGGAAGGCATCATTCCGGCTCGGAGTGTGTGCGAAAATTTTTCAATCGCTAACCTCGATCGTTTCCAGTGGTGGGGCTGGATGAACCGTTTGCTTGAACGGACGGCGTTCAGACGGTTTGTTGATTCACTGAGGATCCGAATTTCAGGGATGGATCAGCCAATTCGCAATCTCTCCGGCGGAAATCAACAGAAGGTCCTGCTGGCGCGTTGGCTCGAAAAAGACGCAGACGTCTATATCTTTGATGAGCCAACACGAGGGGTGGATGTCGGTGCGCGTCAGGAGATCTACCAGCTGATTTCTGCTCTCGCTGATTCGGGAAAAGCAGTCCTTCTGATCAGTTCTGAACTCGCCGAAGTATTTGCATTGAGCGACCGAATCATCGTAATGCGTGCCGGCCGAATTGCCGGTGAGATCTCCGACGTACGCGGAGCAACTCAGGAAGACGTTATGGAACTGGCGACAGGACTTTAAGAATGGCAGCAATGCAGACCAACTTCCGCGGCCGGCTCAGCTTTGTGCTGAAAAACTATGGAACCATTCTTGTTCTGCTGGCGCTTGTTGTGTTGTTTAGTCGAGCCACGATCGCGACTCAGTATCCGGAAGGCTCAGAGGCCGTTCGGCAGGTTGCTGATCTGATTGTGGAAGCAGCCGGAACCGAGGCCCGAGTTTTCGTGGCCTTCCCCGCCAGTGACGCAGACAAGCTGATGGCCCAGTCGCTGGCATCAACGCTGCAGGATCGCGGAGTAGAAGTTGTTGGTGTGATTGCAGGACGTCCGTCTGACGTCAGAAGTGCAGTCCAGACACTTTTGGATCAGGGGCAGAAAATTGATGCTGTGGGCTGCAGCGGGATTTCTGCGGGTTGGCCGTTCTGGGAACGAATGCCGGAGATCGGAGTTCAGCGGTGCTATTCACCACGCCCCTACGACTGGCCGAATTTCCTGAAGTTCTCCAACATCCTTGTGATTCTGGATCAGGCTGCAATATCAGCAATTGTTGCGATTGGGATGACGATGGTCGTCATCACAGGCGGGATCGATCTGAGTGTTGGTTCGCTGGTGGCTTTGTCGGCGGTCGTTTCAACACTCCTGATTCAGAACTACGGACAGGGAACGTCGGCCTCTGTTGGGTTCGTCATCATGGCGATGACAGCGGCAGTTTTGCTGACGACAGCCATGGGACTTATGAACGGCGTTCTTGTGACGATAGGAAAGCTTCCACCATTTATTGCGACACTGGCGATGATGATGATTGCCAGCGGAATCGCATTTCGGATTTCCGACGGTGGTTCCTTTGATCAGGTACCAGCCGTATTCAAATCACCGGGAGGAACGATCGGCATCAAAGTTCCGGGTACTGAATTCTCGTTTGGGCTGCCGATGCCAATCGTTGTCATGGTGTGCCTCTATGTCATGGCTCATTGTGTGATGAAGTACTCCGTCGTCGGGCGAATCCTGTATGCCATTGGAGGAAACCGCGAAGGCGCGCGGCTTGCCGGGATTCGTGTCCGCTGGTCGCTGATCCTGACCTATGCGATCGCTGGAACATTATCCGGGGTCAGCGGAATACTTCTGGCATCGAAACTGGGAGCCGGAAATCCCACATTCGGTCTGATGTATGAAATGGAAGTGATTGCCGCCGTTGTCGTGGGTGGAACATCACTCATGGGTGGCGAAGGACGGGTGCTCGGAACCCTGACCGGTGCCATCATGATCGCAGTCATTGGCAATGGTATGAATCTGATCGGGCTGGGCTCTTTCGATCAGAAGATTGCACTGGGAGTGATCCTGCTTGTTGCGTGTTTGCTGGATCGAAGTCGTGCCTGAGGTTTTGGATAGGGGAATCTGAGCGGAGCGGATGTGTTACGGACGCCTGCGGCTTGCCGCTAAACTGCGCTGACGCCTGCGGCTTGCCGTTAAACTTTGGGGCAGTCTTCTTTGGGTTTGTTGCAGACTTCGCAGGGGGAGCCGCCTTTACCGTCGCCGAGAGATGCGAGGCCACCGCAGCTGCCCTTGAGTTGCTTCTTGTTGAAGATTGCTCCTACGGACATTCCCAATAGTGCCAGCAAAAAGATTCCGAGTGCTGCTCCTGCCGGAATTGCAAGGTCCTGTAAGGTGCTGTTGGTGGTTTCTGCGGGTTTCGGGTTGCCTTGATTGGCGACGGAGGATGGTGTGAGAGCGCCGGACGACATGATGGCGGGGGGCAGCGATGCGGTCTCTTGAGATTTGGGGCTGGCGAATGCCCCGCGAGACGTTTCAATGACCTTGCCGTTGGCGTCCACGTCGAGGAACATAACGTCGAGTTTTTCTCGTTCTGCCAGCTGCATACCCTTCTCGACGCCGAGAGCCATCAGTGTCGTTGCCAATGCGTCTGCGGTCATGTTCGAACTGTGCAGAATCGAAACTGATGCGGGCGGATTGGGCACGGGGCGGCCTGTCCGCGGGTCAAGGACATGCGAATACCGAACACCATCCATGACAAAGAAGTTTCTGTAGTCTCCCGATGTGGCGATGCCCTTGTTTTCAAGTTCAACAATTTTGTGAATTCCACCGAGAGGTGATTCAACGCCGATTTTCCAGAGCGATCCGGACAACTTTCGATTTCCCGCCCTTGCTTCGCCACCAATATCAACGAGCCAGCGTTCAAAGCCTTCCTTTGTCAACATTTCAGCGACAGCATCAATTCCAAAACCAGGAGCAATTGCTGATAGATTGATCGAGACTTCGGGCTTTGTCTTTCGGATTGCGGGAGGATCGAGACGTACCTCGATGTTTCTCATACCAATATTGCTCAACGCACTGGATAGCTCCTCATTTGATGGCACCTTCCGAGTCTTCGATTTCCCGAACCCCCATGCTTCGATCAGAGGGGCCAGAGTTGGATCAAAGATCCCATCACTCAACGAGTGGATTCTCAGCGATTCACTGACCACGAACGCAAAGTCGGCACTGACAGGAAACCAGTCCGTTGATCGCGACTGATTGAACAGAGAAATCTCTGAATTCGGATCCCAGGTCGACATCTGCCGACTGAATTCAGCAAGAGTACTCTCGATCTTCGATTTGACTTCGTCGGCAGTTTTCGTTCCAGGTGATTCGATCACGACACTGTAGTAGGTACCCATCGTCTCGCCCGTGATTTTCAGCGGAGCCGAAGTTTCGGTTGGATCCGTCTGTGCACATACCGAGCTGGTCAGAATCAGAACGAACAGCAGAGATTGGGTAAATCGCAGAGCCATGGTGGAATTTCCAGTGTGCAAAAAAGAACCCCGGTACAAAGAATTGTACCGGGGTTTCCTGCGAAGCATTGCAGAATTCTGAACTAACCCCCAAAGTCGTCGTATGCGATGTTCTCGGGTTCGACCCCAAGGCTTCTCAGGGTATCCGTCACGGCCTTCAGCATCATCGGCGGCCCGCAGATATAGTATTCGCAGTCCTCTGGTGCCGGATGCTTTGAGAGGTATTCATCAAGCAGCACCTTGTGAATAAACCCCTTGAGTCCCGTCCAGTTGTCTTCAGGCTGAGGTTCAGAGAGAGCAATATTCAGCTTAAAGTTCGGGTGGTTCTTCTCCAGTTCATGGAAGTCTTCAAGGTAGAACAACTCCCGGACACTGCGTCCACCGTACCAGTACGACACCTTGCATTTGGTATCCATTGTTCGGAAGAGTTCAAAGATATGAGATCGAAGTGGTGCCATGCCGGCGCCTCCCCCGATGTAAATCTTTTCTGCGGGCGTGTCCTTGATGAAAAATTCACCGTATGGGCCTGAAATCGTGACTTTGTCACCGGGCTTCAGGTTAAAAATAAACGACGACATTTTGCCCGGTGGAGTTCCTTTTGGGGACCTCGGTGGCGGCGTGGCGACACGCACGTTGAGCATAATAATGCCCTTCTCGCCAGGATAGTTGGCCATCGAGTAAGCTCGGATCACTGGTTCTGTTACAACAGACTCGATCTCCCAGAGATTGAACTTATCCCAGTCCCCGCGATACTCAGGCGCAACTGCAAAGTCAGCATATTTGACATGATGAGCGGGGCATTCAATTTGAATGTATCCACCTGCCTTGAAGTCGACATCCTCACCCGGTGGCAGTTCGAGCACAAGCTCTTTGATGAACGTTGCCACATTGTCGTTTGAACGAACAGTGCAGTTCCATTTGCGAGTCCCAAAGACTTCTTCGGGAACTTCAATCTCCATGTTCTGCTTGACAGCAACCTGACAGGAGAGTCGGCAGCCTTCGCGTTCCTGCTTCTTATTAATGTGAGATTTTTCTGTGGCGAGGATCTCACCACCGCCGGCAAAGACCTTCACTTTACATTGAGCGCAGGTTCCGCCGCCACCACAGGCAGAAGATACGAAGATTCCGTTGGCGGCCAATGCACCGAGGAGTTTACCTCCGGCAGGGACTGAGATTTCTTTCTGGTGATTGATGGTAATCTTCACATCGCCCACAGGCACAAGCTGCTTGCGGGCGGCGAGGATCATGCACACAAGTGCAACGATGATCCCCGTGAACATTACAACTCCCAGGATAATGGCGGTACTCATCGTCTTTAATACCCTACAGCTTGATTCCTGAGAACGACTGAAACGCAAGTGCCATCAGGCCCACGGTAATGAATGTGATTCCGAGGCCACGGAGTCCCGCTGGTACATCGCTGTACTTCAGTTTTTCACGAATACCGGCGAGAACAACGATGGCCATTCCCCAGCCAATTCCGGAACCCCAGCCGAACACGATACTGTCAGCAAAGGAGAGATTTCGTTCAACCATCAGCAGGGTGCCGCCAAGGATAGCGCAGTTGACGGTGATCAGCGGCAAAAAGATACCCAGAGTGTTGTAGAGTGCAGGGAAGAATCGATCGAGCGCCATTTCCAGGATCTGAACCATCGCGGCGATCACAGCAATGTAACTGATCAGTCCAACAAAGCTGAGATCCTGTTCGGAAAGGGATTCACCCGCCCATGCCAGTGCACCGGGCTGCAGTAGATAGCGGAAAATCAAGTTGTTCACGGGAACGGTAATTCCCTGAATCAAAGCCACCGCGATACCAAGACTAAAGGCCGTTTTTACGTTCTTCGAGAGTGCCAGAAATGTGCACATGCCCAGAAAAAACGCCAGGGCCAGGTTTTCCGGAAATATCGATTTCACAAAAAGGCTAAGGTAATGTTCCATCGCCTGATTACTCCTTTTCGATCTGTTCCGGCTTCCAGGTTCTGACCGCCCAAACGATGGCGCCAATCAGAAAGAAAGCACTTGGTGAAATCAGCATCATGCCGTTTGTGACATACCAGCCGCCCTCGGTTACAGGTTTCAGGATTGTCACTCCAAACAGCTTTCCTGAACCGGAAAGTTCGCGAACAAATCCGACAAGCAACAGAATGATGCTATATCCGAGTCCATTTCCAATGCCATCAAGAAAGCTCAGCCATGGACCCGTCTTCATGGCGAAAGCCTCAGCGCGACCCATCACGATGCAGTTCGTAATAATGAGTCCCACAAAAACGGAGAGCTTTTGACTGAGTGCGAAAGCATAGGCCTGAAGAATTTGATCCACCACAATGACCATTGTGGCGATTACCGTCATCTGTACGATGATTCTGATTGATGACGGAATGAAGTTTCGAATCGCTGCTATAGCTGCACTGGAACAGGCAGTTACGGCGGTGACTGCGATGGACATCACCACTGCGGTCTGCATATTTGTTGTCACAGCAAGTGAGCTGCACAATCCAAGAATCTGCAAAGTAATCGGATTGTTATTTACCAGGGGGTCAACGAGGACTTGTTTGGCGGTTGGTTCTGCCATGTTTATTCACCTTTCACCTTTCGGAATACTGGTTTCCGATTCCGGTTGGGAGGCAGGAGCAGACGCATTCTTTGCAAGTACACTTTGGACATAGGGACCAAATCCATTCGGGCCAAGCCAGTACTTCAGCATATTCGTGACTCCATTGGATGTCAGAGTTGCTCCGGAGATTGCGTCCACCTGTGAATCTTTTGAAGGAGTCTTCGAAACCTCCAGCGCGACCGACCAGTCATCTTCAAAGATCTGTCTTCCCGGCCACTTTGCTTTCCATAGCTCATTGTCAACTTCGCCCCCAAGTCCAGGTGTCTCGGCGTGCTGAAAGTACGTCAGGCCTTTCACCTTCAGCGATGATGGGTGTGCCGGGTCAGCGGTTGAGAAATCAATTGCGATAAATCCCCACAATGTTGACCAGAGTCCATACCCTCGGATTGGAAGCACCAGAGTCTTCGTGCGACCATCTTCGCGGACTTCGTAGATCGTGGCATAGGTTTCCCGACGAACAATCGATGCCAAATCTGTTCCGGTTTCGTCACTGCCATCAACCGCGCGACTCAGGTTTCGATCTCGAATAGCCGATTTGACGTCAAGCTCTTTTGCACCAGCAGCAAAACGATCGGTTGATTTGTCTGTTTCGAGATCCACAACAACTGTGTGGATTTGCTCGCGGAAAACGGATTCAGCTTTCAATCCTGGTTCCCAGAGTCCGGCAGCCTTCAGAATATTCTCCTGCCTGAACCGTTCCTTCTGTGCCTGTTGAGTATCTCGCAGTCCTACTGCTGTCACGGAGACCATGACGGAGCAGACAAGGCACAGCAGGATCGCGACTCGAAATGTGTTTTGAATGGAATCACGCTGCATTGCGAGCCATCCTCCTCTTGATGTTTTGCTGAATCACCATGTAGTCGATGACTGGAGCAAACACATTGCCGAACAATACTGCCAGCATAATGCCTTCCGGGAAGGCTGGATTCAGAACTCGGATGATGATTGTCATCAGTCCAATCAGAATACCGTATAACCACTTGCCGGTGTTTGTCATGGCTGCTGACACGGGATCAGTGGCCATGAATACGAGCCCGAAGGCGAGTCCACCTGTGACAAGGTGCCACTGCGGAGGTATCTGGAAGCACGCATTCGTAGAACTGCCAATCCCGTGCAGCATCGTGGCAAGCCCCATCGATCCGATCAGCACACCAAGCATGATTCGCCATGAACCCACTCCGGTCGCGATCAAAATCAGAGCCCCAATCAGACACGCACATGCCGAAGTTTCACCCATCGAGCCAGGAATCCAGCCCATGAAAGCGTCCCACCACGTCATGTTGAGTTGTGCGGGTCCCGTCACGGAAAGAAATGTCTGAGCCCCAGGCAGCACAGAGGTCTGAGAACCCATTGTGGTCAGCAGTGTTGGGCCACTGTAACCGTCGACTGCCACCCAGACCGTATCGCCAATAATCTGAGCGGGATGAGCGAAGTAAAGGAATGCTCGGGCCGTCAGAGCGGGGTTCAGGAAGTTCTTTCCCGTTCCACCGAACACTTCTTTACCAAGGACTACGCCAAAACTGATCCCCAGGGCAACCTGCCACAGAGGAATTGTTGGAGGAAGTGTAAGCGGAAACAGCATTCCGGTGACCAGAAAGCCCTCATTGAGTTCGTGCTTGCGGATCACACAGAACACAGCTTCCCATGTCCCACCAACAATATTCGTGACCAGAAACACGGGCACGAAATACAGGGCTCCATGAACAACATTCAGCAGCCATGTCGGCTCACTGGCAACCTGAAATCCAAGAGTCTGAAGGAGCGAGAGCCTCCAGCCTCCGGTGCTGACGATCTGCTCGACGGTGGTGCCATTCGCTGCCAATTCCTGTAAGGCAACATTTGCCTGATAACCGGTATTCCAGCAGGCCATGTAGATGCATGGAATCAGGGCCACCACAACCGTGATCATCATGCGCTTCAGGTCAAGCCCGTCGCGTACATGCGAAGCACCATGCGTCACTTCGCCGGGTGTATAGAGGAATGTGTCAATTGCTTCGTAGACTGGATAAAGTTTTTCGAGCTTTCCACCTTTATGGAAAAGCGGCTCGACTTTATTCAGCGTGTTGCGGATGAACTTCATGTCGCTGTTTACCCGTCCTTTTCGATCTGAGTAAGAACCTTTCTCAGGATCGGGCCGTATTCATATTTGCCCGGACATACAAATGTGCACAATGCAAGATCTTCTTCGTCGAGTTCCAGACATCCCAGCGCTTGTGCCTGATCGGTGTCTCCGACGATCAGCGATCGCAGTAAAAATGTTGGAATAATGTCAAGAGGCATCACGTGTTCGTACGTCCCGATCGGCACCATCGCCCGTTTGCTGCCTTCGGTCGATGTGGTAAACGAAAACCGTTTCGCCGAATTCAACACAGACGAAAACACTCGTGTCACCGAAAACTTATTCGATCCGGGGGCCAGCCACCCAAGGAATTCTCTCTGGCGACCTTCCGGCAGCACCGAGATCTGAAGATGATATCGGCCAAGAAACTGACAGACGGCTGATGTGGCTCGACCACTCAGAACACTTCCCGAAATAACTCGCTGGTCGCCGACTGCCAGCGCCCCGGCAGTCAGTTCCGAGATCGATGCACCCAACGGACACCGCACAATTCGCGGTGAAGTAACCCCGGGGCCAGCAATTGATACCACACGGTCCGAGCTGAATTGTCCTGAGGACACCAGGCGGCCGATTGCAATCACGTCCTGATAGTTGATATGCCAAACGGTCTTTTTTGGGCCGGCCGGGTCAAGGAAATGAATATGTGTGCCTGGAAGGCCGGCCGGATGTGGGCCTTCAAATTCAGCTCTTTGGACACGTGGCGCATCATCTCCCGGCAGGTGCACTGCCGGCCGACGGCAGACGAATACGGGCCCGTCAGTGAGCAGCGAAAGCGATCGCACGCCCACTTCAAAATCTCGCTCATAATCATGGATCACAATCGCAGGATCGACAGCAAGCGGATTGGTGTCGATCGCAGTCACGAAGATGGAACGGGGAGAGCTTTCCGGCGCCGGGATTCGACTGTAGGGACGCGTTCGAAATCCCACCCAAAGTCCGCTATTGCATAGCACCTCGACGAGTTGCTGCCGAGTAATGGACGAAAAATCTTTCCGGGCCAGAACCGGAAACTCGACGCGTTCATCGCCAGAACGCTCGATCACCACGGACTGAAATACCCTTTGTTCTCCGCGATTGATCTCTGCAACGACCCCGGAGATCGGCGAAGTGTAGGTGACACCTGCGGCTTTCTTGTCGGAAAACAAAGCCTGTCCGGCTTTCACCAGGTCGCCCTGTTGAACCAGCATCGATGGCTTCATACCAACGTAATCGGCCCCCATCACTCCAACGCGGGAGACCCCAGGACCAGGCTGGATTTTTTGTTCCGGTTCGCCCGTAATGGGCAGGTCTAAACCTTTTGTGATTCGCTGCATGGATCCGATGCTGTCCGTTGAAAGGAACTCAAATAACGCTGACTCCGGAAGCGGTCGTCAGGGGTATCTTAGTTGCATGCAGATGTTTGAGAAGCCGACGATGGGGTCTCATCTGAAGTTCTGAAATTTCCAGCGGTGGACTTCGGCAATCACAATACCGCTGCTGTTCAGATGTTACTTCTTTTTCGATGTTCGATAATGTGTTGGCTGCCCAAAAACACCTTCGGCAGCTTCCATCAGAGTTTCAGATAATGTTGGGTGAGCGTGGATTGAGTCGGCGATATCTCGAGCAGTTGCTCCCATCTCGACAGCCAACACGGCTTCGGCAATCATTTCACCGGCGCCTGATCCAACGATTCCCACTCCCAGGACTCGCTGTTTCTTTGGTTCGATAATCAGTTTCGTAAGGCCTTCGGTTCGCGCCAGGGTTTGAGCTCGGCCGGAGGCTGCCCACGGAAATTTATGGACGGTGACTTCGATTCCTTTGGCGAGTGCTTCTGTTTCGGTGATGCCACACCACGCCAGTTCAGGATCGGTAAATACAACAGCAGGTATCGCTATATTGTCGAATTCAACTGGCTCGCCGAGTAACGTCTCAACAGCGATCTTTGCTTCTCGCGTTGCTTTGTGGGCCAACATTGGTTCGCCGGCGACGTCACCAATCGCCATGAGCTTTGGATCATCAGTCCGTTGATTCTTATCAATGCGGATGAATCCGCGTTCGTCCACATGGGCTTTTGTGTTTTCAAGTCCGAGTCCCTTTCCATTGGGGCGTCGGCCGACGGACACGAGGACTCGGTCAAAGGTCTGCTGAGGTTCAATCCCTTCGCCTTCGAGGCTGGCAACGATTCCTTCCGGAGTCGCTGTAAGTTTCGCAACCTTTGTGTTCATGTGAATGGCTTTGAAGTGGTGAGCCAATCGTTTCTGAAGAGGTGCCACGAGATCGCGATCCGCCCCGGGCAAAAGTCCAGCGGTCATTTCCACAACTGTGACCGCGGATCCCAATGCTGCGTAAACCGACCCCATCTCGAGGCCGATATAGCCACCGCCAATGACGAGTAGTCGTGCGGGGATGTCTTTGAGTTCGAGAGCGCCGGTGGAGTCCATTACTCGTTCGTCACCGATATTGAAGATCGGCGGCATGGCAGGCGTTGAACCAGTGGCGACAATACAATTGCCGTATGCGAATCGTCGAGTTGAGCCTTCGGGGGTTTTGACTTCCAGAATGTCTGAACCCACAAAGGTGCCTCGCCCCTTGACCAGTTCTACCCCGCGCGATTTGCAGAGTGCTTCGATACCGCCGGAGAGGTTCCCGACAACTTTGTTCTTAAACGACCGAAGCTTATCGAGTTGAATTTCGGGTTTGGTAAACGTCAGTCCCCACTCTTCAGCTTCCTTCGCTTCGTTGATCAGTTTGGCGATATGGAGCAGTGCCTTTGAAGGAATACAGCCCCGATTCAGGCAGACGCCGCCTGGCTTCTGTCCATCATCGATGAGAACAACCTTCATACCATGATCGGCTGCTGCAAATGCTGCAGGGTATCCGCCGGGACCACCGCCAAGTACTACAAGCTGGACGTTTTCATTCGACATAGGACCGTTTTCTCCCCACCGATCTCCTGAGTGTTCTGCAATTGATCTTCAGAACGCAGACAGCTTCAGGGTGTGGAATTAGAAGAGTTCGAAGAAGTTACTCAGGCTGCTCGAGAGTTTCACAATGAATCGAGCCGCATCTGCACCATTAACGGCGCGATGGTCATAGGAAAGTGACAACGGAAGCATCAATCGCTCCGTGACCTGACCTTCTTCCATCACCAACTGATTGATTCCGCGAGACATACCCAGAATGGCAACTTCCGGATAATTAACGATTGGGGTAAAGGCAGTACCACCGATGCCGCCGAGATTTGTGATGGTGAACGTGCCGCCCTGCATGTCTTCAGTCTTGAGTTTCCGATCACGCGCCTTTCCGGCAAGTTCGGTCAGTTCAGCAGCGACCTGCAGAACATTCTTCTGATCGCAGTTGCGGATGACGGGAACAACCAGACCATTAGGAGTGTCGACGGCAACGCCAATGTGATAGTACTGCTTGAGGACGATTTCACTGTTCTGCATATCCACGCTGGAGTTGAACTGTGGGAATGCTTTTAAAGCCCCGACGACTGCTTTAATCATGATGGCTGTCATCGTGATTTTGGGCGCGTTGGGGTTGGCTTTGACGTATTTCTTTCGAGCAGTTTCCAGCTCGGTGATATCCGCAAGGTCATGCTGAGTAACATGAGGAATCGTGACCCAGGCCGCATGCAGGTTTGCTGCTGCTGTGCGGAAAATTTTGTTCATCGGCTGCTTTTCAACCGGTCCGAACTTTGCAAAATCCGGAAGCGGAGCCGCAGTGACGATGCCAAAGCCCGGGGCCGAGGCAGCTGATGGGATTGCTGGCTGAGCCATTCGTTCACGGACGTAAGCTTCAATGTCTTCAATCGTAATTCGACCACCGGCTGCAGAGCCCTTGACCTGATAAAGGTCGACTCCCAGCTTGCGAGCCAGTCGTCGAGAAGCTGGTCCTGCAGGTGCAGGTGGCCGTGAATCATGATGTTTCGCAACATGCGGAGCGACGGCCGTTCCGGAGACCGGAGCTTTCTTTTCCGGAGCCGATGTCGTTGTGGCAGCGGCAGTCGCAGGTGTTGACGGGGCCGAAACAGAGCTGGGAGCAGGACCAGTGGATTTCGCGGACGTTGCTGTTCCGGTTGTTGTCAGGATCGTGATCAGCGGAGCGCCAATCGGAATTGAAACACCGGGGGTAATGTGGACGGCTTGCACTGTGCCGGCGTGTGGGCAGGCAATTTCTGCAACGGCTTTATCGGTTTCGACATCGCAGACATTGGTCCCGGCAGAGATCACATCTCCGACTTTGACATGGACCGCAGCGACATCAACCTTCTTGACACCTTCAGAGACTTCCGGCAACTTGAACTCCAAGGGGACCGGGGCTGACGTGGCGACGGCAGCCGGCGCTGCTGACAGTGGCTTAGTGGTCGCGGCAGCCGATGCCGGAGTCGCAGTTGCAGGCTTGGCGGCGACTGGTGGATTCGATGCGGGTGCCGCGGCACTCGATCCTGCACCCGCCTCTGTCTCGATTTCGATCAGGACGGTTCCAATGGCAGCCTTCTGTCCGGCCGTCATCAGGACCTTGCTGACCCGTCCGGCATGAGGACACTCGATGTCGGCCACTGCCTTATCTGTTTCCACTTCGCAGATGACAGTTCCCGCGTTGATGACATCACCTGCGGCAACCTTCACGACGGCGATATCGACCGAAGTGACTCCTTCGGAAACTTCCGGTAACTTGAATTGAATGGCCATGCTCTGCAACAGTCTCAGGAAAATGAAGCCGAATTCACTCGGCAGAATCTTCAGGAATACCCTGCGTCGTGAATCCGCACGACGCAGGTCGCTCAGCTGATTTTCGCTGATCCGAATTTAACAGAGATCACGCGTCAATCGGGTTGATCTTGGAAGGATCAATTCCGAGCTGACGAAGGACTTCCGGGAGTCGGTTTGCATCAAATGCGCCCATGCGAGCCAATCCGCGGAGGGTCGTATAGGTAACGCATTCCGCGTCGATTTCGAAGTGTCGTCGCAGTTCTTCGCGAGTTTCACTGCGGCCGAAACCATCGGTTCCAAGGACAAGGTATTCTCCCGGGATCCACTCACGAATCTGATCGGCCACCAGTCGGACATTGTCACTTGTGGAGATGAACGGGCCGGTGACGCCGTCAAGAATCGTTTCAAGATAACTGCGTTTTGCTGGTTCATCCGGGTGCAGATCGTTCCAGTGCTGACATGCCATTGCGTCACGTCGCAGTTCGCTGTAGCTGGTAACACTCCAGACATCGCATCCAATATGGAACAGGTCCGCAAGCATCTTCTGGGCTCGCAGTGCTTCTCGCAGAATTGGTCCGCTGCCAAACAGCTGAGGACGGTGTTTCTGTCCGACTCCACCCTCAGTGCTGGAGTAACGGTACATCCCTCGAATCACGCCGTTCACAACGCGTTCACGGTCCGCCGGAATTGCCGGGTGTTCGTACGTTTCGTTGTAGACGCTGAGGTAATAGAAGATTTCTTCACCTTCCGCGTACATTCGACGGAGACCATCCTGCACGATGATCGCCAGTTCATAACCCCAGCTTGGATCGTACGAACGCAGCGTCGGGATAGTCGTAGCCATCAGCTGGCTGTGACCGTCTTCGTGCTGCAGACCTTCACCGTTGAGAGTTGTTCGGCCGGAGGTACCCCCGCAGAGGAATCCTTTGACTCGGGAGTCAGCCGCACACCAGATCAGGTCACCAACACGCTGGAACCCAAACATGGAATAATACACGTAGAACGGGCACATATTGATGCCCAGGTTCGAGTACGAAGTTCCTGCTGCGATGAAGGAACTCATGGCCCCGGCTTCATTGATGCCCTCTTCGAGCAGCTGGCCGTCGCGGGATTCCATGTAGTACATGGTCTGGTGACGGTCCACCGGCTCGTACAACTGGCCTTTGCTGGAATAGATCCCGATCTGTTTGAACAGGCCCTCCATACCAAACGTACGAGCTTCGTCCGGAATAATTGGAACAACACGTTCACCGAGAGATTTATGCTCAACAAGGCCACGAAGAATCGCACCCAGAGCGAATGTGGTGGAACCTTTTCCCCCATCACTCCCTGGAAGCAGTGGTTTCGCATTAAAGATCCGGTCATCGAGGGATGGTACTTCCAGTAGTTCATCGCATCTTGGACGAACTGGCACATAACCACCGAGGGCTGCTCGACGCTGATGCAGATACTTCATCTCCACCGAATCTTCAGCCGGCTTATAGAACGGAACCTTGTCGATTTCGTCGTCCCCAATGGGAATCGAGAATCGAGTGCGGAATGCTCGAAGTTCGTCTTCGTTGACTTTCTTCTGGTTGTGAGCGACGTTTCGACCTTCACCCGCCTCACCCAGCCCATAACCTTTGATGGTTTTGGCAAGGATGACCGTGGGGGATCCTTTGTGGTTCACTGCAGAGTAATACGCGGCGAACACTTTCTCCGGATCGTGACCGCCTCGACGCATCTTCTGCAGCATTTCATCCGACAGATGAGCCACCATTGCCTGCAGGTCCGGGTCGACGCCGAAGAAGTGATCGCGGATGTAGGCTCCGGATTCAACACTGTATTTCTGAAACTGTCCGTCAACAATTTCGCCCATGCGTTTGACGAGCTTTCCGTCCTGGTCTTCATCCAGCAACGGATCCCAGTCACTGCCCCAAACGACTTTGATCACATTCCAGCCGGCGCCACGAAACGCAGCTTCCAGTTCCTGAATGATCTTGCCGTTTCCTCGAACAGGTCCATCCAGACGCTGCAGATTGCAGTTAATGACCCAGGTCAGGTTGTCGAGGTTTTCTCGGGATGCGAGGGTGAGAGCGCCGAGTGATTCGGGCTCATCGGTTTCTCCGTCACCCAGAAACGCCCAAACGCGTGACTTTGATGTATCCAGCAGACCTCGATGTTCAAGGTACCTCAGGAATCGAGCATGATAGATTGAGCAGATCGGACCAAGTCCCATCGAGACCGTTGGGAATTGCCAGAAGTTCGGCATGAGCCATGGGTGCGGGTAGCTGGAAAGCCCAACACCAGCAGGAAGTTCACGTCGGAAGTTCTCCAGGTTCTCTACCGAAAGCCGGCCTTCCAGAAAGGCGCGTGCATACATCCCTGGGGATGCGTGGCCCTGGAAATAGACCATGTCGCCCGTGTGTTCGGAATTCCGAGCGTGGAAGAAATGATTCTGTCCAATCTCGTAGAGCGTTGCGGACGAAGCAAACGTGGAGATGTGACCGCCGATGCCGTCGAAGTTCTTGTTGCCTCGAACAACCATCGCCATCGCGTTCCAGCGAACCAGGTTCTTAATCTGGCGTTCAATCTCGCGATTGCCAGGGAACTTGGGCTGTTCAGTACGATGAATGGTGTTGATGTAAGGGGTGTTCGCGGAGAACGGAAAGGTTACGCCGCGAGCATATGCGCGTTCCTGAAGGTGGATCAAAAGTTCGCGGAGTCGATCAGCGCCATAGCGATGTAAAACATCTTCCAGCGATTCATACCACTCCTGCAATTCTGCCGGGTCAATCCCGGAAACTGTTTCCAGAACAGCCTGATCCACCATTTCAGTCCCCGTTTAATCTAATCGTTTCCAGGTTCAATCCGTTTTTTCAATTCGGTCAACCGTGTCTGAGAACGGCTAACCCCTTTGCGCACTCCGAACGCACGGCGAAACTCAAATCGCTGCGGGATTCTAGAGAGTTTGGCGGAAAACAATCAATTCCATGCTGCGATTCGCCGGAAATCGCCCAATTTCCCGGATTTTCCGCCCCTGTACAGTGTCGATCGCCGATTCTGAGACCCGATTTTCAAAGCAAATCGGTCATTCATCGTCGACTCTGGGCAGATCGCTGTTGCGATGGCGTTCCATTTCCAGCGAACGTCCGCCATTACTATATTCACATCGGTTCAGGTAGGCTCGCATCAGCATGAGTCCCCGCCCGCTGGGACGCTCGATGTATTCGATCGATGTCGGGTCCGGCACGCTTTCCGGTTCGAATCCTTCACCCTGATCTTCCACAACCACTCTCATGCGAAATTCACTGATCTCGCATTCGATTGAAACCACTTTGTCGGATGCAAATTTATTGCCATGCCGGATGGCGTTTGTGATGGCTTCTTCAAGCGATAGTCGCATCGCAAAAACGTCCCGCATGCTGTATTCGAATTGCTCCATCAGCGAGACAAGTTCTTCCTGAATAACTAAACCGTCCGCAGTATTACTGGGGATTTTCTTCTGAAAGAAAATTGGTTCGGCCATCGCTGGACTCTCAGGAACACCACTATTGAATGGGGGCGAATACTGAGTTCAGAACTTCTTGACCGCATCTTCGCGGTCAGAGCACAGTACGAGGACGCGATGCAGCTGAGTAATCCGGAAGACATCGAGAATGTCCTTCTGGATATTGCAGAGCACAACTTTGCCGCCGTTGGTCTTCGCCTTCTTGTCCATGGTGACCAGCTTTCCAAGAGCAGCGCTGGACAGGTATTCCACGATACTGAAGTCGAGAATGATCTTTTTGCGGCCATCCTTGTCTACGAGAGCAAAGAGTTCCTGGCCGAGAGCTTCGATGTTGGCTTCGTCGAGAATTTTCTTCTCGAGAAGCGTTGCCACCGTGATTCCATCGAACTCTTCAATATCAATGCGGCGATCGGACTTCCCCATTTTTAGCCTCTGGCCCAATTTTAGCGTTTGATCGTGTAGATTCGAACCCTGTAGCCTCTGATCGACGATTCGGGCGAAGGATCGACCGGATCGGCGGAGAAATTCATCGCTTGTTCGAAAAAAGAATTCCCTAAGGCGATAATTATCCTTCATTTGCAAAGTGTCAAGTGATCTCAGTCGTTCCCGTCCTGGTTCCATCAGACTCGCGGCCGAATTTGGCGGGAAACTTCCCAATCGTTGTTTTCGGTTTGGCAATTCAGGGGCTCCCAATGGCCGAAAACGGATGTTGACGGATTTGCGGCTTAATCGTCAAACTCCGCCTGACCTGCTGAATGGAGTCCACTTTGTCACAGGATGTGAGCATGCTGAATCGATTTTCTTCGCGATCCTGTGCTTCCCGACATCACTGTTGCCTCGGCTTTGTGTGGATGGCTCTGTTCTTCATGGTCGTCGCGTCCGGTTGTGGAGCGAAGAATGAGTCGCGTCGGGTCGAGGAGTCAGCTTCGGCGGGAACGGCAGGCCCTGACGCAATTTCTGACTCTGATGGGATTCCAGGTGAATTCGATCCAGAGTCCGTCGTGGGGACTGAAGGAGCTGGTGCAGGCTCCGAATGGCCAGGAGCTGGTGCGGGTGCTGATTGGCCAGGGACGGGAGTCACCGACGTCGTGCCGACTCCTGTAGAACCGGCTGCTCCTGAAGAACCGGCTGGTTCAGACGAAATGGCGAGTCCTGAAGAAATCGTTCGTTCAACGGAAGTGCCTGTCGATACAGAACCTGCGGTGGTGATTCGGCGAGGAGGCCAGGAAGTTGAGCGGAAAGGGTTTTCTCGTGAGCAGGTTTATTTTGTGACGAATCGTGAGCAGGCAGTGATTGAAGAGGGGATGAGTGATCCGGATACGTTTTTTGGAGCGACGACCGGGCCTCTGTCGTTTGGTGTGTGTGATGTCAGTATTCCATATAAACGCCCACCGGGGACATTGCCGGAACCTTCGGTGTTGAAGTTCGAATTCAGTCAGGACCCGGCAAAGCATGTTGTCCTGATGCAGATTGAGTGTGTGAATGAAGTGCAGTTCTGGAGTTCGCTTTCGACTTCCGTTTCAGCAGGCGATGATCGTCAGCTGCTGGTCTATGTGCATGGATTCAGTGCGTCATTTCGAGATGCCGCGAGGCGGACTGCTCAGATGGCATACGACATGAACTACCCCGGTCCGGCGATGTTCTTCAGCTGGCCAGCCGGCAGTTCGGAGGAAGGGTTGAATCGCTGGAACTATACAAACGACCTTAGGCGGGCTGATGAGTCTCGCGATGCGATGGTCGAGATCCTGACTCAACTGGCTCAGCGAACCGGTGCTCGAAGAATTCACCTGGTGGCTCACAGCATGGGCAATCATTTGCTCACAGAGTCACTGCGTATCATGTGTGATCAGGCGGGCGGACCGAAGAAGGTTCAGCCGATGTTTGATGCGATCGCAATGGCGGCCCCCGATGTCAATGCTCAACACTTCAGTAAGTCGACCGTAAACCGGATTCAGGGATTCAGCCGACAGTTCACAATCTATGCATCTCGATACGACAAGGCTCTGAAGTTCTCTGAGCAGCTCAACGGCTGGAAGACTCTGGGATCGATCAATGAATTCTCGAAAGAAGTCGATGCCCTCGATCGCTGGGACGTAGTTGACGTCTCGGATGTTTCTTCGGATCTGTTTAGTACAGGTCATACGTACTATGGCGATATGCCGGAAGTGATGCTGGACCTTGCCAGCATGTTCGCCGGAACCCCGATCCCCAAACGCGGACTGCTCGCTGCCTCCCCCGCGTGGAGGCTACTGCGTCGGCAGTAGTTGCTATGGGCAAAGTACTCATCCCGCTCCGCCGTGATGACGCGAACCCCGCCAACGCCTTCGCACGCCGGATCACCATCGATCCTCTACCCACCGCGCCATCGATTACGAGCACGAGCACCGTTATCACTGAGCACGAGCACGAGCACGAATGAACGGCAGGTGGAGTTTGTCGTCCAGCAGATTCAGGGAGGCCAGCAGATTGGGGTACTTGCGGGCAGGGATGTCGTTTTAACCACGGAAGACGCGGAAAAGACGGAAGAATCGCAGGAGTACCCGATTGTTTTTTTTTCGTGTGGTTCGTGTATTTCGTGGTGACCAATCACGCTGTATGAAACAGGGACACCTGTTCGGCGATTCTCTGCTCTGTCTGTGGCCAATTGCAGAACGTCAGGACAGATACTGCCAGCGTTTCAGGCCCGGAGGGTTGACACATTGCGACTGTGTTGGGTTCTACATCTTGAAACAGCGGAGTGTTGGTGTGTCGACCCTCCCGGCCTTTTCGTGATTCTTGTGCTGCCGAAACTGGGGCATTTCCTCCGTGCTCGTGCTCGTGCTCGTGCTCGTGCTCGTGCTCGTGCTCGTGCTCGTGCTCGTGCTCGTGCTCGTGCTCGTGCTCGTGCTCGTGCTCGTGCTCAGCGCAGCGGCGCTCGTAATCGGTTCCGCTTGAAGCCGCGAACCGTGGCAGCGTCTGGCATGGGCGAACCAGCGCGTCATTTATCACGACGGAGCGTGATGTCTACTTTGTGTGATGTCTACTTTGTGTGATGTCTACTTTGCGTGACGTCACAGCAATTCACTATGCGGCGGAACGCTGGCTGATTCCGGGGGGAAGATCGTGTCCGGATCGAATGTCGCTGAGGAGTTGATCAAGACATCGATCGCTTTTTCCCCAGTCATACATCTGACCAGGGATTGTTGTTGCGGCATGAACCGTGGTCTTTTGACCCTGTTGAATCAGAGTAATACTCAGGCTGCCCTTCAATGCGCAAATCGAAGACGGCAATTCGGCGTTCAGCTGACATCCGGAGTCCGACTGCTGAGCATCCTGGAAGGGCAATCCATGCTTCGCGAGTGAAATCAGGGCAACGGCGATTGTGCGGCCGATTGGCATGTCGACAACTTCTGACCGCTCCTTTCCGGTGCGAATTCCCCAGGACGCGTACAGAGGTTGAACGACGGCCGCGAGGGTTGCCAGAGGGATTGGCGATGCAACGATCTTATCGTAGACCTCAAGAATGGCTTCTCCCGAGATACCTTTGGGAGCCGCTGCTGAATGTCGAGTAATTGCAGAGCGGACGGCTTCCACTCGAACAATTCGTTCGTACCGCGGATCGTGTTCCCACGGAACATCCGATTCCCACTCAACATCGGTATCGACAACCGAGTCCTGTTGCTGTTCGGGCGAATGCAGCCGACTTCCACACTTGTGGCAGAATTTGCCGGATGCTCGAGTCCCGCATTCTGAACAGTACATGAGCCCCACCCTTCCCCGCAGAACGAATAATCACTTCCCTTTCAGAGATTATCGGCCAGCAGGCCATGAATTCATGCCTCAATATTGCTCGGGAAGGAGTGCCCATCAGTGTCTGGTTTTGATGCTTCGACTGACCACGGAATTCGCAACATAAAGTTTGAACCGCGAATCACGCAAACCTTCACCGCCGAAGGTCGGACTGAAAAAATCCACGCCGCCGCTGTGTCCCGGGGTGATGGCACGGTCGCTCACCGAATTGAATCCCTGGAAGCCCAAAACTCAATGAAAAGAATCCAGCAGCAGATCGAGTCTCTCAAAGAGACTGAGCCCCGAACAAACGTCCACGATGGCTCTATTCTCTACTCTCTCCAATCAACTCTCTATTCGCGAAGCGAATGGGGCCACTCGGACTTGAACCGAGAACCAACGGATTATGAGTCCGCTGCTCTAACCGATTGAGCTATAGCCCCTGAATTTGAGTACTCAAATCCCCGTGGCGAAGTATCTCAGGGATTTCGGATCTCTGCAAGCGGTGATACTCTTCGGGTGCATTGTTTCTTCGGATGCATTGTTTGGGGGAAGTCCGTGATGGCTCGGAGATGGTTTGCATGAAGCTGGTCATGTTTCTTTGTACTGGCAACTACTATCGCAGTCGGTTTGCTGAGATTTTGTTCAATCATCTGATGGCTTTGGAGTATTCACACATCTCTGCAGGTGATCGGTGGGTGGCGGAGTCGCGGGGGTTGAAACCGGATGAGCGAAATCCGGGGCCGATTTCGGTTCACACGGTTGCAGCGCTGGAACGCTTTGGAATCCGGGATGAATCCAGTGAACGCTTTCCGATCGCAGTGTTGACCTGCGACTTTGAGCGGAGTCAGCATATTGTCGCTGTGAAGGAAGCTGAGCACAGAAGTATGCTTGAATCAGACTTTCCGGACTGGCTCGAGCGTGTCGAATTCTGGCACATCGATGACATCGACTGCGGCCCGCCGGCAGCGACAATCGAACACCTCGAACGCGAAGTTCGAAGCTTGATTGTGAGGCTGCTCGACGGATCCGGAGCCTGAACGCCGTGAGTGGCGAATCCGATTCAGAGAGTTTGTTATGAAATCAGGGTTACAACTCGAATGACTGATTGAATTCAGGGATGATCGGTGGTTCATCGGAGACATCGACAACGATTTCGCTGAGTGCTTTTGCGGCTGCTGGTTCGCCGTGGACGAGGAACACCTGACCGGTACCTCCCTTTCGCTGGAGAGCTCCGAACCACCAGCGGAAATCTTCAGCATCGGCATGAGCGGAGAGACCGTTCAGGACGACAACCTGAGCATTGAGCTGGTATTGTCTGCCGAAAATGTTGAGTGACGGACGGCGTTCCACGATCCTGCGACCGAGCGTGTTTTCGGCCTGAAATCCAATAATCAGGATCGTATTTTCCGGTTCAGTGACCGCATGTTTGAGGTGGTGGACGATTCGTCCGCTTTCACACATTCCGCTGGCAGAAATGATGACACAGGTTCCTTTATGGCGGTTCAGCGCCATGCTTTCGTCCTGCGAGCGGATGTAGGTGAGTCCTTCAAAGTCGAAGATATCGTCATCATTCAGCAGAGTCTGGCGGACATCATCATCCATGATTTCTGCATGGTCGCGATGGATGTCAGTGAGTCGCGTCGCCAGCGGGCTGTCCACAAATACAGGGACTCGACACATCGCATTTTCGTTGCGAAGCTCGTTCAGCAGATAGATCAGCATCTGAGTGCGGCCAAGACTGAACGCTGGGATGATGACCTTTCCATTTCGCCGCGAAGCTTCGCAAATAATTTCAGAAAGTCGTACTTTAACATTGTCCGTATCCGGATGGACTCGATCTGCATACGTGGATTCGCAGATCAGAGCATCACAGCGATCGACGGTTTCGGGGTCTTCGAGAAGAGGCAGATTTCTTCGTCCGAGGTCGCCCGTGAACACGATGCGTTTCCAGTCATCGCCGTCTTTCAGTTCGAGTTCGGTGATGGCAGAACCGAGAATATGACCAGCGTGGAGGAATCGAAACTTCAGGTCTGTACTGGGCTTTTCCCAATGGCCGAAACGGACATATTCAAACCGCTTTGAAGCAACTTTCGCGTCTTCTTCGGTATAGAGCGGATCGGATGGGCGTTCTCCCCAGCGGAGGTTTTTTTTGGCGTAGTATCGAGCGTCTTCTTCCTGGATTCGTGCACTGTCACGCATCATGAGTGAGGCGATTTCGCCGGTTGCCCTTGTGCAGTAGATGGGGCCCTTATAACCCGCTCGTACGAGTCCAGGCAGATTTCCGCAGTGGTCGATATGAGCGTGGGAGAGGATGACCGCGTCAAGACTTCGCGGATTACACAGAAATCGCTGGTTTTTGGGGCGAGTTTCCGCATCAGAGCCTTGAAAGAGGCCGCAATCGAGCAGGATTCGAAGTGAATCAGTTTCGATCAGGTGTTGACTTCCAGTGACTTCCCCAGCGGCTCCGAGAAACGTGATTTTCATGGTAGTACAGGCTTCTATCGCTCGGGTGTGAGCGTTTCAAACCGGCGGTTTCAGAAGGCGGGTTAATCGCTTTCTGCCGATTTTTCTCTGGGTTTGGTCTGGTCCCTGATGCGAAATTGGCACAGGATGCATGTGGAAACGACCGAATTGGTTGTGAAATTGCATCATTTCCCGAATTTGAGGGAAAACTCAGAAAAACGTACGAACATCACCCGTCGAATTTGTTGTAGATTTGCAGGTATTGTTCCATGATTCTTCGACAATGTAACTCTACTGCTGCAAACAGGATGCGTTCCAGATACTCAGGAGTTTCAATTATGGTCTCTGCAAGAGCAGACATCAGGACAACGCAACCAAAGCATGAACCGCAGGGGCAAATGGACATTGATTTGGAGCGATCTGTGACGACCATTTGGAGACGAATGAGCCGCATGACTGCTCGAATTCTGAATTATCGAAGCTTCGCCTTGACGACTTCAGGTCTCGCGTGTGGGCTGGGATTCATTCTGCAGTTGGCTGTGCCCGTCTCGGGATTGATGCCTGTAGAGTTCAGCGGAGTTGTTCAGGCCGATGAAGTCGGTTCTGCAGCAAAGGCCAAAGCAGCAGCAAAGGCCAAAGCAGCAATAAAGGCCACAGATGATAAGTCGAGCGGTGAACAGGCCAGTGAAACTCCGGCGGCTGGATCACTGGTAGAGTTGATTGACCAGCAGATTCGTCAGGGCTGGGAAGAAAATGAAATTCAGCCATCAGAGATGGCATCGGATGAAGAGTGGATCCGTCGAGTGTATCTGGACGTTTTAGGTCGAATTCCAACACTGGAAGAAGCCAAGTCGTTTGTCGCCGACGAGGATCCTCGGAAGCGAACTGCTCTGGTGGACTCACTGCTGGAGAACGAAGACTACGTTCGAAACATGACAACGATCTGGACGAACAACTGTATTGGTCGAGGCCAGCCTGACCGAGTAAGTCGTCCGGGGATGGAGAAATTCTTCCGCGAGGCGTTTGCAAAAAACCGTCCGTGGAAAGACATCGTTGTTGATATCATTACGGGTGAGGGGCGCTACGACGAGAACGGTGCGGTCAATTTCATTCTGGCTCAGATGCAGATGCCGGATGACGGTGTGCAACTCACAGCCGCGACGACTCGATTGTTCCTCGGCCTGCAGGTCCAGTGTACTCAGTGTCATGACCATCCGTTCAACAAGTGGCAGCAGAATCAGTTCTGGGAGTTCAACAGCTTCTTTCGGCAGGTTGATAAGATCGATCACCGAAAGCTGGATCCGCAGACTCAGAGAATGGTTGATGACTACTCAGAGGTGGTTTGGCGAAACTTTGGCGGGCCGGTGTACTACGAAAAACGCAGCGGTTTGATGCAGGTTGCGTTTCCGAAGTATATGGGGCGTGAAGTGGATCAGGGACCGGAGACGGATCGTCGTAAGGAACTGGCAAAGCTCATCGTCGAACCCATGGACGGTGAGACTCCGATGATTGCCCAGGCGTTCGTCAATCGGACATGGTCGCAGTTCTTTGGCTACGGATTTACTCGACCTGTGGACGACATGGGACCTCATAGTCCGGCATCGCACCCGGAAGTGCTCGCTGCGATTTCGAAGGAGTTTGAAGCATCCGGTTATAATGTGAAGGAACTGATTCGCACCATATGTAACACCGAGGCCTATCATCTTTCGAGTCGTGTTGGGAAAGATAATGCCATTGACAATCCTTCTGCCGGAGAGACACCTCTGTTCAGTCGGATGTATCTGAAATCAATGCAGGCAGAGCAGCTTTATGACTCGTTGATCGTTGCATCGAATGCACACAAGGCCGGTCAGGGTGGCTGGGGGGCACAGGAAGATCAGCGACGAGTATGGATGCAGCAGTTTATTGTTGCGTTTGATAACGACGAGAACGACGAATCAACGACTTTCAACGGAACGATTCCTCAGGCGCTGATGATGATGAACAGCCCTCTGATGGACAAAGCCGTCAGCATTGATCGTGGCAGCTTTCTGTTTGAGACTCTGAACAGGCCGGGAAATGAAAACGCGAAGATCATAGATTTGTATGTGGCTGCATTGAGCCGTCAGCCGACGCGTGGCGAGCTGCAGAAGGTGCAGAAGTTCCTGAATGGGCATCCGTCGGGAAATAAGCTGATTGCATATCAGGACCTGTTTTGGGCGTTGTTGAATTCGAATGAATTTGTGTTTGTACATTGAAATGTGTGTGCATTATCCAGCGAAGCAGAGTGCAGAGTACAGGAGTGGCTGGGGACAGTCGCTTTCTTTTAAAGGGGAGAAGATTCATGGCGATCTGGAATAATTATGGCATGAACCGTCGGCACTTCCTGCAGCACATGGCGACGGCTGCAGCCACGGTACCTGCAATGAACTTTCTGTCACATCTGCAGGCAAATGCAGCACAGGTGAAGGCTGCTCAAAAGGCCTGTATTCTGATGTGGATGGGTGGTGGACCTCCAACAATCGATATCTGGGACCTGAAGCCGGAATCGAAGAATGGCGGGGAATTTAAGCCGATTGACACGGCAGCTCCAGGCGTTCAGATCAGTGAGCACATGCCTGAGACTGCAAAAGTATTCGGAGACCTGTCCATCATCCGCTCGATGAGTACTCGGGAAGCGGACCATAATCGTGGCCGGTATTACATGCAGACCAGCTATGTTCCCAACCCCACAGTCATTCATCCGACGTTTGGATCGGTTGTCAGCTACGAAATTGGACGTAAGCGAACAGCACTTCAGATTCCTGCGTTTGTTTCCATTGATGGGGGAGCTGGGCAGGCAGGCTTTCTGGGAATGTCTCACGCACCGTTTGTCGTGGATAACACAGGACGAATTCGCAATGAGCCAAGTGATGATGCAAAGAGCCGCCTGCGTCCTCGCCTGACAATGCTTGAAGAAATTGAAAAAGGCTTCATGGGATCAGGTCGTGGAGAATTGCCGGAGGCTCATAAGGATGTGTATGCCAACGCAGTCAACCTGATGACGTCACCTCAAATGACGGCCTTCAATGTGGAACGCTCTGAGCCCGGTCTGGGACTCGAAGAAGAGTCAGCCGCAGTGCGTGATGCCTACGGTCGAAATCCATTTGGACAGGGCCTGCTGATGGCTCGCCGACTGGTTCAGACGGGCGTCCCGTTTGTTGAAGTGAATATGGGTGGCTGGGACCTTCATGCGGGCGTGTTCGATGCTCTGCGGACTCAGCGACTTCCTCAGCTGGACAAGGGGATTTCGGCCCTGGTCACTGACCTGAAGGCCCGTGGAATGCTGGATGATGTCACATTGGTGTGGATGGGTGAATTCGGTCGAACACCTCGTATTAATCAGGATGTCGGTCGTGACCACTGGGCAGCCAGCTGGTCAGTGATGATGGGCGGTGGTGGTCTGAAGAATGGTCAGGCGATTGGCGCGACCGATAAGGACGGGACTTCGGTTGCTGAAGGCAGCAAACAGTACCTGCCTGGGGACGTGTGGGCGACTGTAGCCTATGCAATGGGGATTCCAGTCAATACAGTGCACACTTCGAAGCGAGGTCGTCCGATGGCATTGGCCAACGGTGGAACTCCGATTCAGGAACTGATTGGCTGATATTTAGAAGTGATTGATCAGAATGTACTCTGGAAAGCCCGGTGTTGGACACCGGGCTTTCCGGGTCAGTGGAATTCATCGACAAGTGGTGCAAAGAGCCATGTCAATGGCAGTAATCCCCAGACAACCTTCCGACAGTTTTCCATCGGTCCAGCCACTGGCCCCGGGGGAAGATTTCGTTCGACTGTTTACTCAGAATCAACGAGCCTTATACTTGTTTATCGTGCCGTTGGTGGGAAGCCCGGCGGATGCGGAAGAAGTGCTTCAGGAAACAAATGTCGTTATCTGGAGCAAGTGGGATCAGTTTCAGGCTGGCACAAACTTCCTAGCTTGGGGACGGGCGATTGCTCGCCTGGAAGTCTTCAGATTTCGTCGCCGAAAAGATCGCCGCCAACAGCCTCTGGGTGATGAAGTCCTGGAGATCGTAGCAGACGAGCTTCAGCAGCAGCCGAATGACTTTGATCGTCGTCGCGAAGCGCTGACTGCCTGTATTGGTAAACTGCGTGAGAAAGACCGCCAGTTGATTCAGCATCGGTATTCTGAAGGTCAGTCGGGAGACGATGTCGCAAATCAACTGGGGCGACCGGCGAATTCTGTTTATCAGTCACTTGGACGAATTCGTCGAGTTCTGATGGAATGTGTTCGCCGTCAGATGGCATCCGCCGGAGGTGTTCAGTGAATTCCGGCGAATGGAATCCAACAGACGAGCTTTACGAGCTGGTCAGTGGCTATTGTGACCATCAGTTAACCAATCAGCAGGCGGCTCGGCTGACTCAGCTGTTGCGTCGTGATGCGAACGCACGAGCATTCCTCGTCGAATATGTACAGCTGCACGGACAGCTCGCATGGGAAGGCACAGCGTTGCATTCTGCGGCTGCTGGTGCAGATGACCGCGGTCAGGCTGGTCCTCCGGCGAAGAGTTCCACGACGCGTCGACACAAAGAAGTCTCGCCGATGTCACCGCCAGTTCGTTCAGCCTTCAGGCGACCATCAGGGATTCAGGTCGCACTTTCGTTGATCAGCCTTGCTGCGGTGTTGTTGGTGGGATTCGTATTTCAGAATGGGGCTGGCGAGCCTGGAATAGTGTCCACCAACAAGCAGGACGAGAATGGAATGGTTGCGACGACCGAACCTGCACAGGGCGGATCTGCGACCGGTCATCAGGATCCATTTGCAACGGTTGGTCCTCTTAAATTGAATCCTCCTCAGCAGAATCAGCCCGCCTCGGGAAATTTTGGTGTCGCAGGACCGGATGAGTCTGAGGAAGGGGCGTCGAATGCAACTCAGGTTGCGTCGAACGTGGAGGTTCCTGAACGGGACGATGACATTATTTCGCGGATCGATGAATACCTTCGCAAGGAGCTTGATGACAATCATGCACTACCATCCCCGGTTGCTGATGATCAGGAATGGGTGCGGAGAGCGTTTTTAACGTTTACGGGTCGCATACCGACCCTGGCTGAGTCTCGGGAGTTTCTTTCGCATTCCGAGTCGCAGCGCCGGTCGAAGCTGATCGAGTCGTTGACGATGGATGAACGAACAGCGGAAAACCTTTCGGTCAACTGGCTGAACCTGCTGATTGGTCGGTCAAATCCTCGACAAGTCAACGAGAATGCTCTGTATTCATTCCTTAAACAGCAGTTCCAGAGCAATCAGCCCTGGATCAATACTGTTGGACAGCTCGTCGCAGCCGAAGGACGCAGCGACCAGAACGGTGCCACGAACTTCCTGCTGGCACATTTGAATGATCAGGCGACTCCGGCCACTGCCGTTACGGCTCGACTGTTTCTTGGAGAGCAGGTGCATTGTACTCAATGCCACAATCACCCATTTGCCAAAGAACTGACACAGGATCAGTTCTGGAGTCTGAACGCCTTTTTCAAGCAGGCTGAACGAAAGCCGGTCGTGCTTGCTGAGGGGCAGATTGCTGCAGTGAGTGAGTGGGAGCTGGTTGACCGTGAGCAGGGAGGCATGACCTTCTATGAGACGCGTCGAGGGCAGCAGATTGCTGTGTTGCCGGAATTTGCTGGGGTGCGACTGCCAAAGGACGACAATGTTCGCCGACGGGCGGAACTGGCTGTACTTCTTGAGAAGGATCCTGAGCACCGCGTTGCACGCTCGATGGTCAATCGGATGTGGCAGCATTTCTTCGGATACGGCTTTACGATGCCTGTTGATGACATGGGACCACATAATCCTGTGAGTCATCCCGAACTCCTCGACTTCCTGACGAAAGCATTCGTTGAGTCTGGCTATGATTTGCGACGCCTGATGTATTGGATCGCATCCACGGATGCGTGGCAGCGCTCGAGTACTCGGGTTGCGGGAACGGAAGACATCCCGGAAAACGGAGAGTTGCCTTTGTTTTCACGCGTCTATCCACGACATCTGGATCCGGAAGAAGTGTACGATTCGATTCGAGTTGCGATTCGATCAGTTTCCGGGCAGCCACTGGAATCATCTGTTGGCACCGAACATCGTCGCGAATGGGTGAAGCAGTTTGTGGAATCGTATGGCACGGATGAGAATGATGAACGTCTTGGATTTGACGGAAATATTCCTCAGGCGCTGATGATGATGAACGGTCAGGACCTCGAAGTCGCAATACCGGCCGCCGTTCGAACTTTGTTGCGGTCTTATGAAGGGCGAACACCATCTCCGAGTGAGACACTTGAGCGAGTATCTGTAGCCGCACTTTCTCGCAGGCCTTCGGAGAATGAAGTTCGAGTCTTCAGAAGTCGTTTCCGTTCGTTGAATCAGACGATGGCCGCTGAAGATGCACTGCAGACGGCACTGGAAGACATGTTCTGGGCCTATTTGAACAGTACCGAGTTTTCGGCAATCCACTGAATCGGTTTTCGACAGTTGGTTCAACCTGATATGCTTTCCGGCCGGAAGAATTATCAGGTGGAATACTTTGAAGGAAGCCGTCAGCATGTTTGATCCGGAGCAGGTACGGATTGCGTTCATCGGCACAGGGCAGATGGCCACAGCACTCGCCGCGGGATTTTCCCGGACTCAGATTTCTGCGGACCGCATATCAGGCAGTGACCCTTCAGCTGATGCTCGAAAGCGGTTTGCGGAATCTGTCGGTGAAGAAGTCCACCTTGCTTCATCACCCGCCTCCGTGGTTCACTCGGGCAACATCATTGTGCTTGCCGTCAAGCCTCAGGTGATGGATTCAGTGCTGAAAGAGATCAGCCCGCTGATCACTCCTGGCCATCTTGTGGTTTCCGTGGCCGCAGGGATCACACTTGAACGCATGGCATCAGCGCTACCGAGTGGTGCGAGACTGATTCGAGTGATGCCGAACACACCATGTCTGACCGGAAGCGGCGCATGTGCTCTGTCTCGAGGAATTCATGCGACGGACGCGGACGTCGCGTTAATTGCAGCATTACTGACGAGTGTGGGGTGTGTGGAAATTGTGTCGGAAGGGCTTCTGGATGCGGTGACCGGGCTGTCGGGGAGCGGGCCTGCATATGTGTTTCAGTTTATTGAGGCATTGAGTGACGGCGGAGTCAGGATGGGACTACCGCGAGCCACTGCGACGCGGCTGGCCGCTCAGACGGTTCTGGGAGCTGCCGAAATGGTACTACAGTCGCAGCAGCATCCGGCGGCCCTGAAAGATGGAGTGACAAGTCCGGGCGGCACTACGATTGCGGGGCTGCATGAGCTGGAACGAGGTGGACTGCGAGCGGCTGTGATGAATGCCGTCCAGGCCGCCACGCTCCGATCGCAGGAGTTGGGACGCACTTCTTAGGTGCGGCCGTCCTGATGAATCGGTTGTAGCGATTCATGATTCAGTTGTACCGGATTCTCCGGATAGGAGGTGGTGGAGATTTGGGAATGGTTTCGACCCTGCATCAGGTGATGACATAGAGTTTGTCATTATTTCGCAACACTTCATGTGGGAAGAGACCGTGACAATAACCGCCTCCGCCACCGCTTCAGCTATCAACAATTTCAGTGACTTCTCCCCGGCACTGCCGACGGATACCAATGGAATACTGCTTCGACTGCTGGCATTGGCCGAGGATTCCCGGCGAATGGGAAGTGACAGCGATCAAAAGCCTATTATACCTCGGCCGATATTGGCCATGCTGCTGCGAGCCATCAAGCTGCGGGATCCTTCACTACTGGGACATTGTCAGCGAATTGCCGCAATCTCAAGTGGAGTTGCACAGCAGCTGGGCTGGAACAGTGAGCAGCGGCTGACACTTGAAGTCGCCGCCCTGCTCCATGATCTTGGAAAGCTGGGAGTTCCTGAACACATCCTCCACAAGCCCGGAAAATTGAGCAGTGAAGAGTATGACTTTGTGTTGCTGCACCACCACGCCGCTGTCTGTCTGCTGCAGGCCGTGCAGACCGATTCGAGTGTGACCAGCATGCTGAACATGCTGCATCATAACTTTGATGGCGGGAAACTTGGTGCTGACATTGATGTTGTTCAGCAGGACCTTCCGTTGGGTCCGAGAATTCTGGCTGTTGCCGATGCGTATGATTCGCTGAGCACACCGAAGCCGTATCGGCGAGGGATGACACATGCAGAAGTCATGAACATGCTCGAGGAAAAATCCGGCAGTCGATATGACGGAAACGTAGTTCGTTGCCTGGGGCGATGGTATGAGACCGAAGGGGAAGCTCTGTTTCGCTACACGGAACCGCTGCAGTCAGCGGAGGCAGCTGCTGATGTCTCGGAGCAACATTACAATGAAGTCGTTCTTCTGACACAGATCATCAACATTCTGTACCAGTTTCAGCAGCTATATGACGGCTACTTTGTGCTGGATATGGCGGAAAATTATTGTGTGTGGAGCGAGGGCATGCTGAATCTGACCGGCATTCCGGGACAGAATGCTGTGGGGCGAGCCTGGCAGCCGAGCGATGTGCAGTTGGCGTCACTGACGGAAGACCGTCCGTTTTCAACAAATCATGACGACACGACCGTTGGGCAGGTATTCAAAAATGGGCGTCCACAATTCAGCAGTCAGTTGTGCCGAATGAGTGAAGCACGTCACTTTAAAGTTGATGTGTACACATTCCCGGTCACAGGGCCGAGGAACCAGATCATGGGGGTTGTGCAGTTGCTTCGTAACAAGAGCGGAGTCCGACGGCACAGCCGTGAATATGTGGAGCTGAAACTGGCCGCCACCCGGGATCCACTTACAGGGGTCGCCAATCGCGGGCAACTGGAGACTCAACTGCGCCACTTCCTGGAAGACTTTCATGCCCATGAAGGCACGAGGAATCTGAGTGTGATATTTCTCGATGTGGATCGATTCAAACGAATTAACGACACTTATGGGCATCAGACCGGTGACGAAGTGCTTGTGGACCTGACTCGGCTGCTTCAGCATGAAACGTATTCCGGTGAGATCATTGGTCGATACGGCGGCGAGGAATTTGTGCTGTTGTGTCCGGATACGGATCTTGAATCCGCAGTTCGGCGGGCTGAGCGATTGCGAACAGCGATTATGAAGAGTTCCATTGGGGGTGTGAGTACATTAAGTGTGACGAGTTCCTTTGGAGTGTCGACGGCTCGACTTGGTGATTCGGTCCAGACTTTGGTTGAGCGAGCGGACGCCTGTTTGTATCGAGCGAAGGAGACCGGAAGAAATCGAACATGCTGGGAGACCGAAGAGGTTGACGAGCATGTGAGTAAGCATGAGGGCGATGAGAAGCCCAGTCAGGTTTGTGAAACGGAAGGCGGCTACGAATTCAACGACCGCATCAGTGTTTCTACATCCCTTGAGCTGACGGGCCTGAAGATGCAGGCGTTCCTTGCGGAATCCGGAGTTCAGGTCCTTTCTCAGGAACAGGGCACGATTCGTCTGAAAATTGGCACACTCGGGTTTACTCGACGCTGGGGAAGCACACGAAATCGGCAGCCACTGGAAATCGAGATTCGCTTTGAAGCGATTCGGGGAACCAGTCCGATTGATGGGAAGCCCAGAACGAATCGGTTTGTCTGCGTGAAAGCCCGGCCTGTGGGAAAGGTCCCGGATCTGGAGACATTTTCTCAGCGGTGCATCGTTTTGATTCGGGAATTGCGAGCCTACCTGTTGAGCTCTTAGAGGCGAGTTGCGTGCTGGCGTTTTGCGGAGCGAGGACTGTAGTGCGTTGATTCGGACTTCGTGGAGCGAGTAGTCAGCGCGATTGGTAACCACGAAATACACGAACCACACGAAAGAACACAATCGGGTCCCTCTGCGATTCATGTCCTGCGGGGCGACGCATGATCGCCCCGTTTGAAATGATTTTTGGGATGAGAACCGCAGAGTTCATGGGAATTCTGAAAGTTGGCAATGAAATGATTTGAGCGTGATAAGGGCGGAAAGAAGCTGGAAAAACGCGGGAAGAATGGCGAAAGTCAGTGTGAGAGAGGTTGGGTCTTGAGAGAGTTGTGCTGACAGGACGGGTAGCCGTGGTTTTTTTCGATGAGTGAAGTTGACATCCTTTGATGTCTCTGTACACTTCCCCGCTCGCAAAAACGTAGGCCACACGGCGACGTTAAGCGAACTGATCTTTGACAACATGGTTGAGAATGTGAGTCCTGTGAGTTTTTGGCTAACGAGATGCTGGTTGGCCATTCTTTGA
>JAEUIH010000058.1 GCA_016795105.1 Planctomyces sp. | reverse complement strand
CGCGCCCTGGTTCGAGTACTGCCGCGGCGCAGTGTTGTGCTCGGGCAGGAATGCCCAAGCTACACTTGACTTGTCCCGCCCTGGTTCGAGTACTGCCGCGGCGCAGGGTTGTGCTCGGGCAGGAATGCCCAGGCTACATTTGCTATTCAGCACGTAATGGTCTTCGCATGAGTTGCTGTGTTGCTTCTGCCGGATTTTTGTTTTCAAACAGAACTTCATAAACGGCTCGCGCGATCGGCATGTCGATCCCGTTCTGTTGAGCAATCTCGACGACACTCTTGGCGGTAAAGATACCTTCGGCCACGGCATTCATTGATTGCTGGATTTGGGAAAGTGTCATTCCACGGCCCAGCATTTCTCCTACGGCCCGATTGCGACTATGGCGACTGCAACAGGTTGCCGTCAGATCTCCTACGCCGGCAAGTCCGTAGAATGTTTCAGGCTGAGTACCAAAGGAGATTCCGAACCGAACCATTTCAGCGAGCCCACGCGTCAGGAGAGCTGAGCGGGCATTGTCCCCGTAGTCCAGCCCATCACAAATTCCAGCTGCGATTGCGATGACGTTTTTGAGGGCTCCGGCAAATTCCACACCCGTTAAGTCTGAGTTTGCGTAGACTCTCAGGAAGTCCGTCGACAGCAGATTCTGAACGTATTCCGCGACCTCCGGCTGATCGCAGGCGGCGACGACACTGGCTGGTTTCCGGCGAGCAACCTCTTCGGCATGACATGGGCCGCCGAGAGCGACAACGGGGCGAGTTCCCAGGACCTGCTGTAGAATCTGACTTGGCCGCTCGAGGGTTGAGTTCTCAATTCCTTTCACGGCACTGACCAGAACAGCGGACTCCGGAATATAGGATTTGAGTTCCGTGAAGGCATCCCTGAGTCCTCGAGTTGGCACGCACACAACAATCGCTTCAGCACTGGCAAACGCTGTTGCGGAGTCCGACATGACCCGCACATTCTCTGGCAACCGAATACCCGGGAGCAGTCTGCTGTTCTCGCGAGTCTCTTCGATATGGCGTGCGAATGTCGGGTTGCGTGCCCACATCCGGACGTTCCGGAGACGGTTCTGGGCAAGAACCCAGGCGCACGCTGTTCCCATTGCACCTCCGCCAACGACAGTTACGTTTGAAGACATTCCAATCCTTTCGGGGCCATTTTCTGATCAGAAGGGTGGGCACTGATACCCGTTTTGCGGCGTCGACTCAATCGACTACAGGCGGAAAAATCGTCTTAACCGGACCGGACTTACTTCAACGTCCAATGATTCCTGCGGAGATGATGAAAGTGATTTGCGACTCCCGAAATCAAGACCAACAGTTTCCGAAACCGACTGATTCCAGTCTCTGACTGAAAAGATCGGTTTGCACCGTTTTCAGTGAACGTGAGGATAGCCGTGGAACAGCAAACACAGGATTCTACCAACTTCTTTGAACGCCGCCGTGGAGACACAGGACCATCCCCCGGAAACGGCGAACGACGTCAGTTTCGCGATGGAAATCGGTCTGCACGCCCGGAAGTTGCAGAACTTGCCAACGCAATCGACGACTACAAACTGGCTCATCGTCGACGATTTATCACATTCGAAGAATTGTTCGATGTCATGGTTTCACTGGGATATCATCGAGAACTCTCCTCAGCCGATTCTGCAGAGCGTGAAGCGGCAGTCTGCCAGGGTTGATAAAAAATTCGGCCATTTCCGCACTTGAACGGATCCGGTCGGACAATTCGAGAATGTTCTGAAATATCCCGAGTTGCCACTCAGTGGCCTCAAAATCGTTACAGATGGTTTCTTTACGCAATCGCTCATGTTTCTTTGAGTGAACAGGTTTTCGAAACCGTCATATTCTCACCCATCCCCATTCTGCGCGGAATAGTGAAGCATACGCAGGACGTTCATAGTGCATGAAGTCCTGCTCTCGTTTCATCCCCACAATGCGAGAAGGGTGTTTGCCATGTCGGAATTTGAGTCCGATGTCGCTCTGACGGATCGCCGAGTCAGTAAGCGTCGACAGTCTGCAGCCGTAGATCTGCGTCCAGTAACCGAACCTGATGGTCCCTCAGAAAATTTTCTGATTGAAGAACGACGTCAGATCGCTGATCGACGCCGACAGGATCGCAGGAGACAGATCGATCCGACAACCTGCGAACGCGATTACTCAACTGCAGAAATCGAGTTCATGCGGGCGATGGACGACTACAAGCGAAAAAGCGGTCGCCCATTTCCTACCTGGAGCGAAGTGCTTGAGGTTGTTCTGAGTCTCGGATATCGCAAAGTTGCCGAACCTTCAACAATGGCATGGCGAACGTTTGGCGACAGCCAACAATCCTCTCAGGCTGACTAATTCATTTCTCACCATCACGGCGGAAAACACCGCCGTGATGACAACCCCACGTAGGATGGACATTCCTGCCGGCCCCACCCTGGTTCGCGCACTGCCGCGGCGCAGTGGCGACTCAAAATGTAGGATGGGCATTCCTGCCCGTCCCGCGCTGGTTCGAGCACTACAGCGGCGCAGGGGCGGCTCACAATGTAGGATGGGCATTCCTGCCCGTCCCGCGCTGGTTCGAGCACTACAGCGGCGCAGGGGTGTGCTCACAATGTAGGATGGGCATTCCTGCCCGTCCCGCGCTGGTTCGAGCACTGCCGCGGCGCAGGGGCGGCTCACAATGTAGGATGGGCATTCCTGCCCGTCCCGCGCTGGTTCGAGCACTGCCGCGGCGCAGGGGTGTGCTCGGGCAGGAATGCCCAAGCTACTTAGTTTTGTTGCGTCTTACATCAGGCGACCGAATGTCATGATGGTAATATCATCATTCTGAGCGCGGCCATTGGCATGTTTGCGAACGTCGGCCAGAAGGGCTTTGCCGAGGACTTCCGGATCGGAGGAGCCGTCGCGAACGAATTTTTGGACTCGTTCCTTTGTATACAGTTCTCCATCGGGATCCATGGCTTCATCCACACCGTCGGTGATCAACACAAACGTCTCGCCAGGACTGATTGTTCTCTGCATGACTTCGTAGGGGTAACCATCCATGATTCCGATCGGAATGCCGATCGTGGAATCGTCGAATTCTTCCACGGTTCCGTCAGCATGGCGAATCAGTGGTGACATATGGCCGGCATTGGCGAGTGTTATCGTATTGGTTTCAAGATCGATCACGCCGAGGATATAGGTGACGAATCGACCTTCGACCATGTTATGGCACATATGCGAATTGATTCTTTGCAGAGCCTTTGCCACATCGTCTGTAAAAGACATTGTGTTTTGCACAACACTCGAGATTCGTGACATGATGAGAGCACCTGGGACGCCCTTGCCTGCCACGTCACCAAACGAGATGCAGATTTTCTGACTGTTTTCGAGTCGGAAGCAGTCGAAGTAGTCACCACCGACGGCCTGAGCAGCATCGTAAGATGCATAGAATTTATAGCCCGGCACTTTCGGGAGTTCTTCCGGCAGGAGTGCTCGTTGAACGCCGCTGGCGATCTTCATCTCCTTGTCCTGCTTCTGCTTTTCAATATGGCTCTGCAGAAGTCGAGCATTCTCATAGGAATGAGCAGCCTGAGAAGCCACGGCGAGAAGAAGTTCGAGGTCATCATCCGTGAACCGCTTCATTGGATTCTGTGTGTCGAGATTGATTACACCGAACGGCTGTCCCTCAAAGTTCAGCATCGGGACGCACATCATGGAGTGAATCGTCAGGTTTGAAATGGATTCACTCGCACTGAATCTTGCATCGCTTGCAGCATCCGCTGACAGAATTCCGGTACGGTCAGCCAGAACTCGATCAAGAACCGTTCGGCTCAGGCGGACGGATTCGTCATCGCTTTCAGAGCGTCGCTTTTGAGCAACAGGGACGAGTCGCTGAAGTTTTTCATCACGTATCAGGATTGAACCTCGGTCTGCCTGCGGGAAAATCTCAAACAATACATCCAGAATCTTTGGCGCAATCGATGTAACTTCAACGGCACCGGCCAGACTCTGATTGATCTTCAGAATGCCTCGGAGCTTCTCTTCCGGCCGGATTTCGAACAACCCGTAGCCTTTGGCGGAAGCGCTTCCCATGATGGTCGAGCTCGCACCATCTGTCAGGTCGTAGCCGGGAACTTCCAGCATTTGATCCTGAGCCGCAGTTTCGTCTTCAAAGCGAAACTTCATCGGTCCGAGCTTAATGCGGTCGCCATTGCGCAGAGGCTGTGGCTGAAGTTTGTCAAGCTGTCGACCATTCAGGAACGAACCGTTCCCGCTCCCCTGATCTTCCAGCATCAGCTTGCCGTCGACGTTCAGGATTTGCGCGTGGAATCGCGACACAAGGCTGGAATCGACCTGAATATCACAATCCGGGTGGCGACCGAGTTTCGCCGGAAACGAATTCAGTTCGTAGGGAAATGCCTGACCGTCTTTTAGCAGTACGATACGAGCCATTGAGGCAACTCAATCACTTCTTAATCGGGTGGAATCGACAGGTAATACAATCAGAAGATCGTTTCCACGTTTCCGCGGAGAATCTGAATTCCGGACGACACAGCACGCTCAACAGACCAGCCACGATCCAGTACGAAGTCTTCTGCCAAAACCTTCGCCAGAATTCGTCTATACATCGCAAATTTTGGCAGAGCAAACTCCAGTTTGTACATATCGCTGTAGTAACCGATCTGTTTGGTAATTGGAACCGCCTGAAGCCGACTTCGACAGTCCCTTTCGATAAACACAGGGATATTCGAATACCACCAGTGCCCGCTGGTCACGACATTCGGAAAAATCCATGCATAGCTCACAAGTTCCTGATTGCACGTTTCTGACAATACCGAGATGGGGAATGTTACCTGGGGGAAAGCATTCAGCAGACGCTTATACAGAATCAGGGATGTCCGCTTGTCATACAAATCCTGACCCTGATAAACGCCCGATTCATAGACTCTGCGATTCACACCAATCATCAGGTCAAATGGCAACTTAAAGTCCGCGCAGAATTCCGCCAGCGTCCAAAACACGAAATTACTCAGGCGACGCATGGAGTCCTCGTCGATTTCGCTTCCGGAGAACACCTTCGTCACGATTCCGCTGATCACGGCTTCTGATTCAGGTTCTGGTGCAAAGTCCGGCGGCAGTGAGATTGCACATGCCCGAGCACCTCGCTGTTTGAAGTGGGAGAACAAACAGCCAATCGCCTTCTTCAGTGACGTGGCATCTCCAATCGCCATCGATGTTGCTTTTTGGAGACGTTGTCGTACATCCCCTCGAACCAGATGAAACACCAAATCATCCGTTCGGAGGCACGGAACATAAAAGCTTGTGTCAAATCCCTCCAACGGATCATCAAAGTCGTTTGTGAGGAATACCCCATCCAGACCACTCCGCTCAATCACCGCACGCTCCCAGTTCGGAGCCTGAAGGACCTCGAGAGAACGATCGTACAGCGATTCCCAGTTGTCTTTGGTGATGCGATCGTGCTGGAACTGAAAGAACGAACGACACATCTCAAGTAACCAGTTGTACTGAGCAGTGTTCTCGATCGTTGCCAGCCATGGAATCAGTCGCCCGACTTTTTCCTTCGGGGTAATCCCGGGCTCCTCAATGTGTTCCCGAGGGCAGCCGGCTGAATGAGCAAGTTCTGTGTAGTAATGATACCCAAGGATATCCGCCAGCGTTTTTGAAGCTGCAGAGTGCGGATTGATGTGCGAATGAGGGTCAATAAGTCGAAGAGATTCGAGCGGCGCGAGAATCTCCTGAATCAGCTGCGAAGACATCCTGATGTTCCGATTCGATCAACAGTTCCGGCAGAATTGAATACCTGGATTGCTGGTCTGCAATCTCTCTCCGGAAAGTGTCGTTGAACACCGTATCAGGCCGCAAGACTCCCCGCTGATTTTTCATCAAGGTCCTGAAAGTGATCATGGACGTGTCAGGGCCGACGGTTTCCAGCCAGTGTCCCGCATAAAGTCAGAATCAAGTGCCGTCCCCGAAACAGGCCTTGCCGGTCGGATGGTTTCCCCAAACGGATTGGACTCCGGCTGCGGGACCGCACTTGCTGGCGTCGAGGCTGCTTCGAGTGCCGCAAATGGGCTCTGTCCAGCTGGCATGCTGACATTGCTCGCCGGGACTCTCGATACCGTTGTGCTGGATGGAATCAGGGGTTCGGCGATATCTGATGAGTCATCGCCCACAAACGGCTGGTCATCAAAATCCGGCGATGCCTGCGGAGCAAGTCGCGATGCGGAGCTGAGGTTCGAGAATGGGTTCGACTGAGCTGATGACCCTGCGGCTGCTACTGGCTGTCGAACAATCGGCGATTGGTTCACAGGCACCTGATTTGCAGGCGGCTGATTGGCAGCCCACTCCATGAAGGCCGGGTCACCTTCGTGATCAGAAGATGTTGATACTGCGTTTGCTGTCGTTGCAGGCGAAGCGGTCGATCCCGAAACGCCTGGCTGAGACGACGAAGGTGTCATGAAGTCTGCAAGTGAAGGACCGCTTCTTCGTGTGGATCCCGGAAGGGCCGCAGAACGTGTCTCACCTGAGGTGGGAGCCGGGGCGGCTGAAGGATACGTCGCCTGGGCGACTCTCGATCGACCGTCTTCTGTCGCAGCTGTCTGCTGAATCGGTTTTGGCCCGGAAAGCCTGGTCGACGCCTGTGTACCGGTTTGAGGCGACAGCGAATTTGCCATGGAGACAGTGCCAGGATCAGCCGCGTCCAGGCGTGCTCGTCCAGCGCCGTCTCCGGCGCGCGGAGGCGAGTCAGCGACTGCGGTGTCGCTATCCATAAATGGATCATGCATTTCCGAATAGTCATTTCGGGAAAGCCAGCGGAATTTCGAACATCCCGTGTTCGAAATCATGATGACAAGCAGTGCTGAGATGACGAGTAAGTTCTTCGGCATCGCGATGTCCTCCGCGACTTCCTGAGTGTCAATTGTCAGCCGCTTGATTCGTGGGTTGTCCACTGGTCGAAGCTGGCTGGCGATACTTTGAATTAAAGAGTTCCGGATCAAACGCGTCGTTCCGGTTCAAATACTGAATTTCTTCAAGGACCTGAGAATCAAGTTCCTGCTTTGAGCGAATACGTTCGTGCGCAGTTTCATCGAGCTTCCCTGATGCCGTATCGGTGGTGTCTTCCGAGGTAGAGACGGGCGTTGCCTTTAGCTTCTCCTGAGTCGAGCGGCGTGCAACAACCGGAGTCGGTTCACTGACCATATCCGGGTTCAATTCGGCCGCAGCCGACAGGACCCACTGACGCAGGACCTTTTGCTGTATTCCCCCGGCACGGCCTCTAAACAGAGGGACATTGCTGCCCCCGTGAGAACTCTGCCCTACCTGCAGAATCGGGCTCTGAGCGGGTTGACTGAGATCGATTTGTTTCAGGACCGCTGCCAGATTTTGTTCAGAAACAGCAGGAGTCGCTCCTCTCCGAAGCGATGTCAACTGAAATACTGAAGTTTGATTTCCGTGACAGGCCGCATTGCCGCACTTGTTCACCAGAATTGGCTGAACTTCCTGAACAAATGACTTTGCCACATCTCGTGAGAAGCCTCCCAGTGATCGAGTCTCACGCATTGGCTGAGCACTGGCTGAGGTTGAAGGAAATTGTGTAAAGCCCGTGCCGGATGACTTTGGACCACTTCCATTTGATGCCGACAGCTCGAGGGATTGGAGAATTCGCTTTGCATCCGTTCGATTGGGATCAAGATGCAGAGCATCCAGCAGTTCACGTTTCGCCCGATGCTCCAGTTTGTTAGTGAGACACCACTTCGCCAGCTCCAGATGCTGCTCGGGTGAACGCTCCGTCATCGATTCCCGCATTTTGATGTATGCATCTTCAAGATCCGTTGCTTCAAATCGAATCTGGTCTGAAGCGACGAACATCCTCCCGGCAGACACAGCCACATCATAGCCGTCCAGACGCGGTGTCATGCGGCCCGTGACGATCTTGCCGGAAATCAGTACCAGCATCCGCTGCTTCGTCGCTGAAGTTGATTCGGTCGAGAAGCCTGTTGAAGGAGGATCGGAGCGTCCGGGTTCCTCAGCTGCAGGCGCATGATGAGCGATCATCAGTGCGGAAACAGCAGATAGAAGGAACAAACGGGACATCGCGGGTGATCACTCCATTGATCTTCAGACAGGAATTCTGCGGATTTCTCTCAAGAATCCTCTGGAACGGTATCCCCGAAGGCGCGGACAGGTCAATACGTCATCGCCGCTGGCCACCACGAAGCCGCAGCATTCCCGAAGAATCACACTGCAAGCCTTCGATTCCGGCCGATGGCACTCCAGCAAACGCAATCTTCGCCGGTTACTCGGGATTTAGAATGAGATGCTGGGTTGTTTGGTGAGTCTGCGTTGACTGTGGTTAGTGGGGTGTCTGCGTCTTTGGGTCTCGTTCGAGAAGATAGAAAGCGCTGTCGGCCCGGAGGTTTGCAGCAACGAGATGATCCACCGCGCGGCCGCGAATGATCGGACTTTCTTTGACGATTCGAAGTCCAATGCTGTCCATAAGCTCTCGAAAGTCCTTCATCGACATGAAGTGCAGGTTGGGGGTTTCATGCCATTCATAGGGAAGAGTTTTGGTGACCGGAGTTCTTCCGCGGCGAAGGACTTCCCAGCGAACTCGCCAGTGTCCGAAGTTCGGGACAACGACGAGTGCTCTGGTGGCGACGCGCAGCATTTCGATCAGAAGGAGTTTGGGTTTTTGAACCTGCTGAAGCGTCTGACTGAGCACTGCGAAGTCAAAGCTGTGATCAGGAACGTCGACAAGTCCTTCATTGAGGTCCGCTTCAATGACGGGCAGACCTCGGGCAATTGCGGCGAACAGATTGGCATGTTCAACTTCAACTCCCTGCACTTTGCATTGCAGTTCATCCTGAAGCCGCTGCAGCAGTCGACCGTCACCGCAGCCCAGGTCGATGACTCGGCTGCCCGGCGTGATATGCTGGAGGATCAGGTCATCGGTCAGCAGAACAGAAGGGTCTGGAATTTGATATCGAGGAACGGGAGACATTGGTCACCGGTAGAATATTGAGCGAGAGAGGCGTATGCGCTTCCGAAGAAATTTACCGCACGTCAGGTGTTTGCATCCATGGTCCGCTGAAGAAATGGTCCGACGAGCTGAGCGAGGGGATCAAGATCGATCAGAAATGAATCATGACCGAACGGGCACAGGAGTTCCAGAAACGACACATGTCGACCAGCCTGAAGCAGAGCAGTGACGAGGTCCCTGCTCTGACTGGTTGGAAACAGCCAGTCAGTATCATAGGAAGCCACCAGAAATCGAGCCTGAGCTCGCGAGAGTGATTCGGCCAGAGATGCAAACCCATCGGAGAGATCAAAGTAATCCATTGCTCGAGTTAGATACAGATAGCTGTTCGCATCAAATCTCTGGACGAACCGTTTTCCCTGGTAATGCAGATAGCTCTCGATCTGGAATTCGGTTTCCTTTTGCATGCTGAATGCAAATTCCGTGGCATCCTGAAGTCTTCGTCCGAACTTCAGTTCGATGGAGTCTTCAGAGAGATAAGTGATGTGAGCTACCATGCGGGCGAGTGCAAGTCCATATCGAGGCCCTTCTGACTCGTAGTAGTCACCATTACAGAATCCCGGGTCTGCGTAAATGGCACGTCGGCCGACGGCATTGAAGGCGATGCCCTGAGCTGCAAGTTTTGGAGCCGAGGCCAGGACAACAGCTGCTCGAAGCTGATCCGGGAAACTCACGGCCCATTCGAGGACCTGCATGCCGCCGAGACTTCCGCCAACGACTGCCAGAAGTGTCTTTATACCCAGAGCTCGCACCAGTTCTGAATGGACCGCAACAATGTCTCTGACCGTCAGGAACGGAAAGCTGAGGCAGTATCTTAAACCTGTTTCGGGATTGATTGATCCGGGACCAGTTGTGCCCTGGCATCCTCCGAGGACGTTCGCACAGATCACAAAATAACGGTTGGTGTCGATGCCTTTTCCCGGGCCGATAAATCCATCCCACCAGCCGGACTTGCGATCTGCATTTGCATGGCGACCTGCGGCATGAGCATCACCGGTCAAAGCGTGGCAGATGTAGATGGCGTTGGAGGCATCAGCGTTCAGCGTTCCGTAGGTCTCGTAAGCCACCGTCACGCTGGACATTTCCGATCCGGACGCCAGTCGCAGCGGGTGATCTGCGGAGAAGAGTCGGATGGAGCGGGTTTCCACGATCCCCACCGATCCATCATCTGACGTCTGAGTTTCTTCAAGGAGTTCTGCCGACATTCGTGCCTCTGGTCTGAAACATGTTCCGATGTACTTGCGCCGCAGTGTATCGATGGTTGAGACAATTTTCGATTGCGGATGCAGGTCTGCGGCTGCATTCGTCCTGCAGTCTTCCGACTGCGGCCTGATGTTGATTGAGTCGATCAAATCTGTTGAGTTTCAGCGATAAGTGTTTCTGGCATATGAGCTTACAGTGATTCCGCCGGTCTGTTGAGTTGAATGGCACGCCACTTGATATAGGTCTGATGTGTCCAATCACAGCGTCCATGAATACAGGGAGTCACCATCATGACACAAGGAATTGCAGGCCAGTCGTGGCAATCTCCTGAAACCGATGATGTCGTTTGGCTGGACGATCAGGCACAGACTAACCAGGTACAGAAAAAACGTCCGGTCCATACCGCTGCGGATGCTCGGGGAGGATTCGAGGCGTTCTTCAGCAGCTTTGTACAGGAGCGGAACATTCGATGGATGCTCGTTCTGGGTGCCACCATCGTCCTGGGCTCATCGCTGATGCTGGTGAGTCGCGAATGGAATCAACTTCCAGCGTTTGTGAAATATCTGACCGTGATAGGGTATACCCTGCTGGCAGCGATGGGTGCCGAGTTCTCCGGAAAGCGAATGGGGCTGCGAGCGACTTCTCGTGTCTTACAGGTTCTGACGGTCTTCTTGTTTCCCATATGTTTTCTGTCGTTGAACTGGCTGTCGGCCGGAACGGGTGTCCAGACAGGCATCATGAATTCAGACTGTCTGCTGATGCTGATACCGGTTTCTCTGATGGCGTTTGTTTTTGCCGGGCGGATTTTTCGGGAATGGCTGCATGAAAGTCCGGTGTTGTTTACAGGCTGTTACCTGATCCTGTCTGCAGTCGGCGCATTACCGCACGCAGCATCTCCTCTGATTGCCTCGATGATTGTATGTGGCTTATGGGCCGTGATGAGTGTTGGGGTGATCAAGGTAAACCGGCAGATCTTCTGGCTGACGGAAGAACATCGGTGGCCGAGAATTTTCGGATTCTTTCCAATTCTCCTGCTGGGTTCGATCTTCGTTGCGGTTTCCACGATCAAGACGTGGAGAGTCATGCCGCTGGAATGGAGCGGAGTTGTTTGTGTGATGGTTTCCGCGACCGTGTTGCTGACGGCTCGGACGGTTGCTGGTGTATTCAAACAGCGAACCGGTGATCTCGTACGCCCTCTGCCGTGGCCGATAGTGCTTCCACTTGTTGTGGGGATTGGACTGACATTTACCGGTGTCGTTCTGAGTTTTTATGGATTCCGACTCACAGGGCCATCAACGACTGCCGCAATACCTGCATCGGCACTGGCCGCGGCTCTGATGTGGATCTGTGCATCAGATACGAAGCATCGGGCCTTTACATGGCTGGCATTGATTTTGGGGGCGATCACATACCAGAACCTGCCAGTGCTGGCACCGGACCTTGTGAGAGCCATCAAGGGTGATGTCGCTTCGGCGATTCATCAGCCTCGGCTTCCGTTGGCATTCTATGGAATCACCTATCTGCCATACCTGCTCGCAAATGCCTATCTGTTTCGAGTTGCTGAACGGAGACGATGGGATCACATTGCGTCTCCGGTTAGAATATTCGTGACGCTTGTTTCAATCATCTGGTGCGCGTCATCGCTGACAAATGCCGCTGCCGCGTTTTGGGTTTCGATGTTCTTCATTGCGGCGTGGACGACATTTGCCGTGATGATGAAGGACCGCCGCTTTGTGGGTGGGGCTTTGATCGCAGCCATGTCTTCCGCCATCAGTGTGGAAAAGTACCTTGAATCCCTGCCAGGGGCCGGAAACGTCGAAGGACTGGCGGTTGCCTGTCTGAGTTCGCTGGCGCTGATCGGAATTCTGTTCCGGCCGATAGACACACTACTTCTGCGGATTCCGCTTCCGCAGGGGCTTCTGTCGGGATTCTTCATGAGTGCCGACGGGAGACCTCGCAGAGTCTGTGAGATGACCGGATGGATGATAGGACTCGGACTGGCCATCATCTGGAGTATTCAAACGCTTCAGCAGCCTCTCGAACAGTGGGCAGCAGCGCACTATATCGAATTCGTGAATCTGCTGGCCATCTTTGCTGTGCACACGATGCGACGAAAGAACTACTTCAGTGGCCTGGTGTTCTGGTGCCTGCTGTTCATCGGATGCTCGTCTTCACTGCTCAGCCAGCAGTTGCCATGGGGGCAACTGGCGTCATGGAGCTCATGCATTGCATCGGCGATTTCACTGCTCGGTTACTTCTTAATGCGTCAAGTGGAACCTGATTTGACGTGGCAGCAGATTCGGGATCGGGTTGGGTTTCGAGAAGGAAGACCGGCGTTCTCTTCGATTGAGACATTGGAGAAGGACGGCCTTTCACGGCTTGCAGAGGCATGTGTTGTGCCTTTGGTTGACCTTTGTCTGGGGGTCTTGGCGTGTCTGGCCGTCTTTTTTCACCTTCCGGTTCTGGTCGAGATCAATTTCGCACACAGTTCGTTTGAGCTTCCGGTTTCGACCCTGTTGTTCATTGCATGGCTGGTTGGTGGCACTTTTGTCTGGCGAAGTCGAGTTCTGGCGGCACTCTCAGCCGGTTTGCTTCCTATGGCAGTATCCGCCATTGTCGTGGTTCTCATGCAGGGGCACCCTGCCCTTCAAGTATATCCGGTTGTCTGGGTTGTGGGCTGTGCATGTTCAGCAATGCTTGCCTCCTTCCACAATGATCGAACGGCAACGGTGCGCCAAACGGCAACGGTGCAGCGAACGGTGACAGTGCAGCGAACGGTGAGCTTGATCTGGCTGATGCTGATTCTTGTGGCGTCTTCTCTGTTCTTCGAGCTGACGCTGAGAGCTGCTTCGATACTGGCACTTGCAGTGATTGGTTCTATGAAGCTGCCAGTGCGATCGTCTGTTCGAAACGCGTGGTTATTGATTGCGGGACAGATTCAGTTGTTGTTGTTTGTCGGTAGTTGTGCCGGTTTGGATGGTCCCGTGCCATTCGTGCTTGCCCACGGAACTCTGATGCCTGCAACATCGTGGTGCCTGGTGACCATGAGTTTGCTGGTGCTGACGAAGCACATGCAGAGTTTATTCAAAGATACCCACGCAGAAATTCTCGGCGGCATTGACCGCACTGTGATTCTCAGCTGGACGACTGTTCTGGAGTTCGCTTCTGCAGTTGTCCTCGTTCTGTCTCTATTGCTGCCTGTTCGCGACTTGACCGTATGCATCCTGCTGCCCCTGAGCGCCTGTGTGCTGGCGGCCAACTTCCTGATTGAGGCCGTGACGTGGCAGAGAAAAGGGCTGGCATACTGCGGGTTTGGAATTCTGGGTACTGTTGCATTCTGGGGTTCCGTTCACGGGATGATCAACCCATCAGCCATTGGCACACTCTGGGGATGTCTGCTATTCGCAGCTGCGGCTCGCATTCTTAGTGACGTCTGCCGGCGGCATAGTAGTTGTGTGGTTTTAAGTGATCCGTTGTCACTGATTGCTTCCAGTTTTCCTATGGTGGTTGCACTGCTTGCGATCGGGGGATCCCTCGCCGATGGTGTACAGCGTGTCGATGTCTTACGAATCAGTACCGGTTTTTCATGTGCCGGGCTCTACTTTCTGTACTGGCTGAAGACACGAGAACGCAGCGACCTCATTCTCTCCGGGATTGCCTTCAACCTGGCGATTGTTACGGGCAGCCTGCTGATGAAACTCACAGACCCGCAGTTCTATTTGGTTCCGATGGGAGTCTTGCTGATTGGGTTGGTACAGGTTCTAAGAAAGGAACTTCCTGACTCGATGCGAGATGCCTGCCGCTATATCGGAGCATTCATGGTTCTGAGTTCTCCGTTGATGGGTATCGCAGGGGGAAGCTGGCTGCACGTATTTCTTCTTATGGTACTCAGCGTCCTGATGGCATTCGCTGGAATTGGTTTTCGAGTACGTTCAATGACCTATTCGGGGACTGCATTCCTGATCGCAGACATCCTGTGGATGATCGTGCGTTCATCGATTGATCATCCGGCTATGCTGTGGGTCTGCGGTGTGGTCTTCGGGGCGGCCGTCATCGGACTGGCCGCATATTGCGAAAGCCACCGCGAAAAGCTGGCAGGGCGGATTCGGCTATTGACTGCGGAACTTGCCACATGGAACTGAATGTTGTGCTCCTGCGACTTTGAATTCAACACCCCCGTTTGCGATTGTTCCTGACCCTTTGTTCGAAAGACAGGTGCTGTATGAAATGGTTGTCTCAGTTTAGTCTGATTATGAGGAGCAGCGTGACTGCGCTGCGAGAAAAAGTTGAAGACCCGGAAAGGATGCTGCACCAGCTGATTCTTGATATGGAGGCAGAGCTGGATCGTGTCCGAGGAAGCGTTGCAGAAGCGATTGCGGATGAGATCCAGATGCAGCGAAGAATTGAGCGTGAACGACTGGATGTCGAAAAGTGGAACGAGCGGGCCGTGACAAGTCTGCAAAGAAAAGATGAGACCTCGGCTCGAACGGCGATCGACCAGAGAGTATTGGCGGAAGAGCGAGTTGCTCGATACGTCGAAGAATTTGCAAAACAACAGAAAGAAGTCTCAAAGCTTCGGCATGCTGTTCAGGATCTCGAAGACAAAATACGTCAGGCGAAGCACAAGAAGACTCTGTTGACCGCAAGGCTGGTGCGAGCGGAATCGGCTCGCAGGATTCACACAGCGATGGATCGCACCACCAGCGAATCGGCATTCGCTCAGTTCAGTCGACTGGAAGAGAAAGTCGATCGACAGGAATCGCTGGGTGAAGCGTGGGAACAACTGGAAGGTCGGTGTCCGGAAGCCGATGAGATTGCTCGTCAGTTTGAAAGCGACGAACGCAGAAACCGGGTTGATGCGGAATTGGCGTCGCTTCGAGCCCAGGTTGCAGATGTCTCGTGATCCGAAAATCGAACTCTATGGCAAATCGAAACAGAGCCTGAAACGAGGCGAGATGTTGTTGTGATATCTCGGATCGACACTGCTGGAACTTGACTGTTTACGAAGGGACCGAAACAGGATGTACGGTGTGAACTGTCGGTGGTTCAGGGTTCGCCTCTGCCGTCACCGGCTATCAGCAGAGGTTTATTGAACTACCAGGACCAGCGAGTCATGCCTTCGTTTCAGTCTGTTTTCTACGAGCTGTTGAGTGTTTTGCTGAACTGGTGGAACCAGGATCGCATCCGGATTTCTGCGTCCGAAGGGAGACTGTTGAGACTTCAGTGTGGCGATCGACTTCTGATCGACACCAGGATTTGCATCGTGGAGCGTCGCCACACTGAAAGTCTGAATCGGGAGAATCCATGTCGTGAAAATCCGTGTGGTGAAAATTCATGTTTTGAAAATTCATCTGGGGACAAGTGCGTCAACTATACGCTTCGATTTGATGACGAATATGCTGAGCTGCGGGTGAATCTGGCGGATAAGACCGGGCGGCCGCTTTGCCTGAAATCGCAGAGTTCCGCAGATATGCAGTGGCTGAGTGATGACAAGGTGACCCTGCTTTCTTCAGTGCCGAGTTGTTTTCAGGAGAGCACATGGTCGCCCATACCGCCGATTTTCAGCGACGCACGATCGCCGACACTGAACCAGTCTTCTGCTGTTCGTGTGGAATCTTCACGTGATGTTCCTGTCTGAGCCGATTTGTGCGTTGTATCCTGAATCGGAATTCGCCCGTCCGATGAAATGAGAAAAATCTCGCACAGAACTGCTGGGAGAATTCTCTCAAACACCTGTAAGAATCGGTCACAACCTGCAAGAACCCACCAGAATCCGTCAAATCCGTGTAGATTCCATGTTTGAACAAATTGAATTCTTTCTGCTTGGGTTTGCAGCAGTGGTGGACACGGTTCTGCTGCTGACAATTTCAGAGCGGGTGAATCGGCCTCGGGTTCCAAACTGGCTGTTAATTCTTGTGGGATCGGCGTGGATGTGGCACACAGGTGCGTTCATCCATTTTCTGCTTCGAACAGTCGATGGTCCCACGGCGTTACGACTTGATCAGATCTGCATGACGGCGATGTCCTTTGCGCTGTTGTTGATGCCGTCAGGGATGATGCACGCAGCCATTCGAGTCAACATCACTGGGCTGGATGTGCGTCCTCGGAGCGATCTGAGATATCTAGCTCTCTACCTGCCGCTTCTGGTGCTGCCGTGGAGCCTGATTCTGATCGTACATGGCGAGTCGCGGGACTTTATTAACTCCGTCAAGCCGCTGATCTGGCCATACATGTCGCTCGTGTGTATTTCAAACATCATGGCCGTTGTGCTGTTTCTTCGAGCTGGCAGAAGTCAGTCACTTCAAAACGCAACGGCATTCTTTGTGCGATTGAGCGGGCTGCTCATCGTGTTGACGCTGGCCGCGATCCTGTATCTTGTGGTCGGGCTTAAGTCAGATTCAGAACGCTGGTGGCGACTTGCCGCCAACCTGACACCACTTCTGCCCTCCTTTCTGTTTGTATGGTACACGCTACAGCAAAGACTCGTGCCACTGTTCGTTGAACGTACACTTGCCTACGGAGGTCTTCTGGTTGTTGTCTTCATGTTTCATCGCGTCACAATTTCTCAGCTGACCTCTGCCATGCAGAAGCGGGTGGACTTCGATTTCATCATGGTTGAAGTTGCCATCCTTGTGGCTCTCATACTGGGGTGGAGTCCTCTGCGACGCCGTGTTCTTGAGTCACTGCGGTATTTGCTGAGTCGAAACGTTGCTGAACTTCGCGACGCAACTCGGCGACTGTCTGTTCGTTTGTCACAGGAGGCATCCGGGTCGCAGGAGGAGCTGATCAGATGGGTGGAAACTGCTGTGACACACGAGATCGGACTCGAATTCGTCGCGGTGTACTTGTCGGGAATCGGAAAACCTCGAGACAGCTCAGGCGAAGTGATCGCTGCGGATGCCGTGACTGCAAGGAACCAGGTTGTATTGATTCAGAATGCAATGGACGGCGCTCAGCGAGCTGTGCTGAACCGTTCAGATGTTGGCACCGGGTTGTCACGTGGCTTTGAAGAAGTCGAAGCCGCTATGGACCAACTGCACGTGATGCATGCCTTTCGTCTGAAGTATCAGTCTGTAAATGGAGTTGTGCTGCTGGGGCCTCGCCTTCGAAGTGATCTGTTGAATGCTGAACAATGCGTTTCACTCGCATTGCTGTTTGAACAGTTCGCAGCCACGCTCCACAATCGCCATGTCGAACTGGAAAGGCTGAGAGCAGAGAGATTCTCAATGCAGAAAGAGAAGCTCTCTGTTCTTGGCCTCATTGCCGGATCGCTGGCTCATGAGTTGCGCAACCCCTTGTCGTCCATGCGTACGATTACGAGTCTACTGCTGGAGGATTCGACAGACCCGGATCAGCGACAGCGTGATTTGAAAGTGATCCTTGCCGAGATCGATCGCCTCGCGCTGACAACGCAGCGGTTGCTGGATTATTCCCGACCGGCATCTGAGTCTACTCATTCCGTCAACCCATGCGATGTGATTGATCGCCTGTTGCAGATACTCCGACAGCTTGCACGACAACACAACATCTGTCTGGAAACGCAGCTGGATGTGACGGATTGTCGAGTCCGTGGAACCGATGCTATCCTGAGTGAAGTGTTGTTTAACCTGATTCGCAATGGAATCGAAGCCGTTCGGTCGGCAAACGATGGACGAGTTTTGATTCGAACGTCGAGATGTGATAACGAGATTGTGGTGAGTATTACAGACAACGGCCCTGGAATTGATGAAGCTGTTCGCGATACGATGTTTCAGCCATTTGTGACATCCAAGCCGGATGGAACCGGGCTCGGTTTGTATGTCGTTGCGGAACGAGTTCGAGAGTTGTCCGGGACGATCTGTTGTCATACATCCAGGGAAGGCGGGACTGTGTTTGAAGTACGCCTGCCGGTTGACATCTCTGGCTCTGCAGACAACGAAGACGTTGATCATGAAGTAAGAAGTCGATCATGAAGATTCTGATTGCCGATGACGAAGCAGCTGCTCGATATGGGATGTCACGTGCTCTGGCAGCCGATGGCAGAGAGCTGATCGAAGCCGAGGATGGCGGTGAGGCACTTTCAAAAATCTGTGAACTCCTGCCGGACCTGGTATTCCTTGATCTGAACATGCCGGTCCGCGACGGGCTTTGCGTACTCGACGAACTGCGAAGAAATCCACTACTGGAACGCCCGGAGATCATTGTTGTTACGGCGAATGACTCTGTGGAGCAGGCTGTTGAATGTATTCGGCGAGGTGCCTCTGACTTCATGACGAAGCCGTTTGAAGTCGAACAGGTGCGTGCTATCGCTCGACGAGCGCAGGAACGAGTCCGGCTTCAGCAGCGTGTTCAGGAAATGCAGGAACAGCTGGAACTGCAGGGAAGTCAGGGATCAATACTCGGTGTCAGCCGTCCAGTCAAAAAGCTGTTGTCGATGATCGAGCGAGCTGCACGCAGTGAATTACCAGTGCTGCTTCGCGGAGAAAGCGGAACCGGCAAAGAACTCGTAGCTCGTGAACTGCATAACATGAGTTCGCGTCGCAACGGGCCATTCATTGCCGTGAACACCGCAGCAATCGCCGATTCATTGTCTGAGAGTGAGTTGTTTGGGCACGTTCGAGGAGCATTCACCGGAGCCGATCGCGCACGTGAAGGGGTCTTCAAGGCAGCCAGCGGCGGAACTCTGTTTCTCGACGAGATCGGTGATATGTCGGCCAGTGTTCAGACGAGGTTGCTCAGAGTTCTTCAGGAGGGCCTGATTCAGCCAGTGGGTGCTACAGACCCCGTTCGCGTTGATGTGCGGATCATTAGTGCGACCCATCAGGATCTGGAACAGGCAATCGTGGATAGAGCCTTCCGGCAGGATCTCTATTTTCGGCTGAAGGGAATTGAGCTGCATCTTCCCCCGCTTCGGTCTCGCCAGGAAGACATCCTGCTGCTGGCACGCACGTTTCTTGGCGGTGAAAGGTATTTATCTGCGGAAGCCGTAACTGCCCTGCTGCAGTACGCATTTCCTGGGAATGTCCGTGAACTGAAGCAGATGATGCAGGCCGCAGCTGCGATGACTGAGCCCGGCGAGGTAACTCCGCTTGATCTTGGACTCGGCGTTGCTGCACGTCACGAAAATCCCACGATCTTTGCACCGTATGCAGATCTTCCGCTGGCTGAAGGACGTCAGCGTTTACTGGAGGACTTTGAACGGTTTGTGATTGGGCGGGCACTGGAGCAGGAACAAAACAACATCAGCGGCGCCGCACGGCTGCTTGGGATGCATCGGCAAAGCCTGCAGCAGAAAATGAGACAGCTCGGAATTCGATGACTATGAGACCTGATCAAGATGGGGAGGAGTACCTGTGAGAGTTGTCGATCAGCCCGGTGTCGCTCGTTCCGGTGTCCCTCGTTGGGTGCGTGCTCATTCAACGCTGACTGATTCAACGCCGACTGATTCAACGCCGACTGATTCAACGCCGACTGATTCAACGCCGACTGATTCAACGCCGACTGATTCAACACGGCCTGATTCAACACGGCCTGATTCAACACGGACTCGCGCAGTTGTTGCGATTCACACCGTGATCGCCGTCATGTGTTTTGGGATGCTGGCTGGTACGTTCTGTAATATAACGGTGATCGCGCAGGAGTTGGCGAGTCCTCCTCAGCAGGACTTAACTCGGAGCGATGTCTTTGTCGCAGGCGATCAGGGTATTACCTTGTACCGGATTCCTGGTGTCGTTGTGACACCTTCCGGAACAGTGCTTGCCTATTGCGAAGCTCGTCGAGACAGCCGAAGCGACTGGGGTGAGATCGAAGTGCAACTACGCCGGTCTGAGGACTCCGGTCGAACATGGGAAGTGGCTCAGCAGATTGCTCATCGAGGTCAGCGAATTGAAGGGAATCCTCGAAAGAAGACGGGCGGCGAGCATGAGCAGACTGTCAATAACCCGGTTGCGATCGTGGATCGAGAGACTGGTTCGATCGAGTTTCTTTACTGCATCAATTACGCGCGCTGCTTTTCGATGCGAAGTCTGGATGACGGAAGGACGTTCTCTGAGCCTGTGGAGATTACGTCAGCATTTGAACCTTTTCGTTCAATGTACGATTGGCGCGTGATCGCAACCGGGCCGGGACATGGGATACAGCTCAGAAGTGGACGACTTGTGGTACCCATCTGGCTTGCCTATGGCCAAAGCGGTGATCATGCCCCATCAGCAAGTGCGACGATCTACAGTGATGATCACGGTGTGACCTGGCATGCAGGTGAAATCGCTGTCCCGGACGAAGGGGACTTCAATGATCCGAACGAATCGATGGTTACCGAATTGTCAGACGGCCGAGTACTGATGATCTCGCGAAGCGTTTCAAAGCCGAACCGTAAGTTAGTCACATTTAGTCCTGATGGTGCCACAGGATGGAGCAAACCGGAGTTTCACAGCGAACTTCCTGAGCCCATCTGCATGGCCAGTATTATTGCACTGCCGGCACAGCAGGAGACGGTCGTATTCTCAAATCCACATACGCTGGCCCTGGATTCCTCCGGGCAGGAAATCCCTGCAGGCCGCGGAAAGCGGAGGAATCTCACAATCAAGCTCAGTCGTGATAACGGCCTGACATGGCCTCAGCAGCGAACACTGGAAATCGAAGACAGTGCGTATTCAGACCTGACCATTCTTCCGGACGGGCGCATTGGGTGTCTCTACGAAGGGCGAGATCGACTGATCTTTGCAACATTCACCGCTGCATGGATTTCCGACGGCCCATAACACGCCTGCCAGCATCTGCTGCGTCCCCACAGCCCCGTATCGCCCATTAAAGGTGCCACGGACCGTTTTGGTATTCTGGGCAATCTATGGGTGCGTGCGAGTTGAGCACTTGAGTGTTCGTTCAGGTGCTGAGCAGTTACTGTTTGACGACGGATGGATGGCAGTGTTGGGAATGGAGTTGCGGACGGCACATGGAATGTGCCTGCTACTTTTAATGAACTTCCGCCATTAGATTTGGCGAAGGAGTCCGAAGTTTTCGGCAAGTGCATCTTTGAGCAGTACGCCATCATTGGAGTAGACGACGAGTTTTGCACCCTGGCGGATAGTACGAAGCGCCTGTTCGCGAGTTCCGAACCAGCAGCCTGCGGCAATGTGAAAGCGTGCTGCAGTGTCGATGATCGACTGCATGAGCTGTACGAAGTCCGGATGATCATATTCGTTGGGGATCCCCATGTTGACAGTCATGTCATTTGGACCGACAAATATGGCATTGACACCAGGTATCCCGCAGATCGCTTCGAGATTTCGAACGCCCTCAACGGATTCGATCATTGGCATGAAAACGGTATCGGCACATTTCTCATTCCGCACATAGCTGGCCGTTTTCTCGCTCGGCCATGCGCCTCCTTTCAATACCTGTTCCAGCGCCTTCCCTTTGAGGGGGCGATAGACGGCCGCGGCAGCCAGACGGCGACAGTGCTCGACGTCTTCTACATAGGGGACGACGACTCCGTCGAACGAATCGCAGACTTTTGAGACATCATCCGGTTCACGGCTGTGAGTTCGAGCGAGGCACGCAATTCCTTTAGCCGCGAGCGCGTAACGGAGTGGCAGGAATTCTGCGAGATCCAGAGCATTGTGTTCTGCAGTAACGATCACAAAGTCCAGAGAATTCGGCGGTATGAAATCTACAATCGAAGGAGTCACAGTGTGCTGAATCAGTGTTCCGTAGACAGGTTCACCACGGAGCATCTTGTCTTTGAGCTGACGACCATTCATAAAATACCTCACCTTATGACTTCGCAACCACTGTCAATGTACTCATCACGCTCCGCGTTATGCCGCCCGCCGCTGCTTCGCCGTTCACTCTTGCATATCAACGCTCCAGGTCACGGAATGGAATCGCTGAACTCAATCCCAGAACCTGCTCTGGTGCAAGTTCATTAATCAGCCGCAGGAGCGGTTATATCCTCGCGCTGTCTCAACACTTGGTTTATGGATGGTTCCTCATTCAGTGCACGTTTTATCGCAAGCTTCGCGGCCTCGAAATTATAGGAAAGAATCTTTTCATGATCTTCCGCACCACTGTGGATAAAGACGCCGCAAACAATCACCCAGTCGTCGCAGAGCGACTTTGAAATTGTGCCGTCTTTCACGGATTCTATGACCGCCCTGGCGATTGCATATTGCGTGGGTCCGAACAGCCGAAATGTCTCGTCAGCAGTTGACAACTGGACTTTGGGAACCAGAACTGTTGATGGTTTGACGGCTGAGTTTGGTTCAAGAGTGACAAGTAACTTGTTGAACCCAGCTTCCTGGTTCGCCAGTGCTCTTGCGAATGCGTTTCCTACCGGTCCCGATTTGCTTCCAATCATGACATCGATATGAGCAAGTTCATTGCCGTCTCCGGCCATCGCTTCACCGATGTAGAACGCGGTCCTGTCGGTGGCAGCTTTGCTGTCGTCCAATGGAATTGGAGAATCCGAAACCTCTGGCGAGGTTCGCCCCCGGGATGCTGAAATGGCTGCGTATGCCAGTACCCCTGCTGTAAACGATGTTGAACCCTGGAGGAACAGTCGACGAGAACTGGTCATCAGCAAACTCCTCTGTACAAGTCGTGGCCCCATCATGGAAGTGTCAGAACCTGTTGGTCGGCATAGAGTCTTTTCCGGAGATCCGAATAGTTCAGTTTCTGAAGTGGCACGCCTGCATCGGTAGACAAGACCGCTGCAGTCGCTGCGCTCTGGCCAAGAATCATAAACACGGGTTCCATGCGAATCGAACCGTAGGCGATATGTGAAGCAGAAAGACAGACTGGAACCGAGAGATTTTGAATCGATCCCGTGGGCGGGACAATTGACCGGTAGCTGATCAGGTAAGGGCCGCCGGGCGAGACCTGTACATCGCCTTCGTTCTGGACAAAGCCATCGTCGGTGATAAATCTTCGAACATTGTGCGAATCCATATTGTAGCTGCCAGCTCCCACAGGATCCTCGGCAACTCGTCTGCGAAAACAGTCGTGTTCCGTCACCACATAATCGCTCAGCATTCGCCGAGCTTCACGGACATAAAGTTGATGCGGCCAGTGGCCGTTATCGGGGAACTCATCAGCTGCCAGTCCCCACTCGGACATATGTTCGCGGACTGATTCAGGGACTCGTGGATGGTTGGTCAGCGTCCACATCAGCCCCTGTTGCCAACGGATATGGTTTTGAATAATGATCGCCCGATCTGTATCGCTGGCAGACGCGTATTCAACGTTCCCTCCAATGTAGTCCGTTGAAACGGCGCCCTTGTTATTGGTGTCGGTCTTACCATTGGGCATCATGTCCGGAGAAAAGGGAATTCGATGATCCCCGGCTTCAAAGTTCCTCAGCAGGAGTTCAAACTCCGTTTCGTTGTAGTCCGCGGGGCGAGGAAAAGGAACTCTGTTGTTGGCGACTCTGGTCATGCACATTCGGAAGCAGAACGCCTGAATTCGATGATCGGCCGAACCTTCCGTTCCTGCGGACTGCTGTTCAACGCCAGGTAGAAGTCCGCTTGAAGGATCACCGGGGATCAAATAGGGGTCAACGTTTTTCAGAAATCTGTGATGATGAATATTTCTGGCAACCTGATTTCCATTCAGAGTTTCCTCATATTCAGAGTTGGCTTCGCGTCCGATTGTAAATGGTACGCCAGCGGCAGCCATCAGGTCGCCTTCGTACGTCGCATCGATAAACTGGTGAGCCTTCAGCGTCTTTCCTGAGACCGTTGAGATCTGAACAATCTTCTGATTGTGGACAAGGACTCCATGTTCACGATCGAGACGCTCTCCCAGCAGGACAACCGTTGAGGTTTCTGCCAGCATCTGCTGAAACAGGCGTTCGGCGACATGGGGCTCAAAGGTCCACATGGCATCATCGTTGGGGCGGTAGTACTGATACGCAGCCGCGTCTTCGTGAATCCACACTTCTGGCTGACCGTAATACTTGTGGACTCTCCGGTAGAATTCCCGAGCAAGGCCGCCGATCATGGATTTATTGCCACTGTCGGTGAATCCCAGACCTGACGAAGTCAGACCTCCGAGATGCTGACCGGGTTCTACCAGGATCGCAGTTCTGCCCATGCGACTGACCTGTATCGCCGCGATGACTCCGGATGATGTGCCGCCATAGATCACAACATCGGCTTCCAGCGCAGACTGGTCGTCATCGTTTTGTCGAGCAGCCAGGCAGAGTTGCGGACAGGTGAGCAGCTGCAGGAGACAGACTATGATCGCAGTCAACCCAATGCCTGTGGAATTCACAGATGCCTCCTTTGTAAATCACAATAGAGAAATCGGAATGCAGTGAGTTGAAATGAAAGGACGCTCGAGAGGTTACCTCCGAGCGTCCTCGAAAACCGCATCCGACAGGATTGCTTCGGATCAGACTTCGCGAGCATAGTCAAACATAGGTGTCGACAGATAGCGTTCCCCGGAGTCCGGCAGAATGACAACGATTGTCTTGCCTGCGTTTTCCGGACGAGCGGCCAGCTTGAGTGCGGCGGTCATCGCGGCACCGCAGCTGATCCCGACAATAATTCCTTCTTCACGAGCAACACGAGGTGCCATGGCGATGGCTTCTTCGTCGGTCACCTGAATGACTTCATCGACGAGCGACATATCGAGAATATCGGGCTTGAAGCCGGCACCGATTCCCTGAATACGATGCTTACCGGGACTTCCACCCGACAGTACCGGACTTGCGGCAGGTTCAACAGCAACGGTATGAACCTTCAGCCCCTTATCCTTTTTGAGGTAACGAGATACCCCAGTGATTGTGCCACCGGTTCCAACGCCGGCAACAAAGATATCGACCTTTCCCTGAGTGTCTTCAAAGATCTCAGGACCAGTCGTTTTGACGTGGATTTCCGGATTGGCTGGGTTTTTGAACTGTTGAGGCATATAGAAGCCGGGCTGCGTCGAGATTTCTTCCGCCTTTGCAATTGCGCCTTTCATACCTTCCGCACCCGGAGTCAGTACCAGAGTTGCGCCGAATGCTTTGAGCATCATCCGACGTTCAACGGACATGGTTTCGGGCATGGTCAGCGTCAGCTTGTAACCTCGGGCTGCACAGACAAATGCCAGTGCGATCCCGGTATTTCCGCTGGTCGGTTCCACAACCTGCATACCGGGCTTCAGTTTACCTGACTTTTCAGCGTCCCAGATCATGGCAGCACCGATACGACATTTCACGCTATACGCAGGATTGCGGCCTTCAATCTTTGCCAGAACGGTTGCATTCAGGCCAGCCGTCAATCGATTGATTTTGATGAGAGGTGTACGTCCAATTGATTCGGAATTGTCCTGATAGATGGGCATTAGAGCCGTGCCTTTCCGAGTAACTTCGAGATCCATTTAGAGCCCGGTTTGAGGGCTGACATCGGCGTTTCATAGCAAAAACGGTCAGCGATGGCGAAGAGAAATTCCCCCCTGAATACCCGATCCTGTGCCAATTTTCAGTGTCTTCAGAAAAGAAATCGACAATTCCAGGCCAGATGTCAGGCCATGCAGGACGACTGGAAAGGTGGTGTTGTTGAACAAGCAGAATCTGAAAGTCAATAAAATCTCGGGTGGGATTCTAAAATCCGGCATCAGATTTTATTGCAAAAAACGAGAAACTCTGTGGGCTGCGGGAAGTCGTTCAACAGTTCAGGGAAATTCCTGACGAATTCAGAACCGCATCCACCCGAACGTATGGAAATATGTGCGAATCGGTGTAATGTTCCGCTTTCAAGCACGGAAACGGGAGAGCGTAGCTCAGTTGGTAGAGCAACGGACTTTTAATCCGTAGGTCATGGGTTCAAGTCCCATCGCTCTCAGTAAAAATGACCGTGTTTTCAGGGGTTTCGAAGTTTCTTCGAAACCCCTTTTTTGTTGGTGTCACCTGAAGTGTCACCTAAATTTTTCAATTGCTGTGGTTTCTCAACCAAACCTGCCAGCATCGCAGCGGTCTCGTCGGCCTGAATGCCCACATAGAACTTCTCAGTGGTCGTCACGCTCTCGTGGCGCATCAATTCCTTGAGGATCATTGAATTGACCATACGGGACCAGCGAAACCCGAATGCCCTTCGAAGGTCATGAGCGGACGCCCACACCGGTTTGCCAGCCTTCTCATCAACCTTAACCCCCGCAGTTTCCCCAACCGCTACCAGCACCTTGGAGACCGTATCAACGCGGGTACAAACGCCACGGTGGAGCAACACTTTAAATACCAACCCCTCGCGATGCTGCTTTGGTACGGCTCGGAGAAATTCCGCGAAGTCGGGTGTCACAGGATAAACTCGGTCCTTGCCACCTTTCTCGGACTCAGCCGGAATCAGCAGCTGAATGAACTTGCCCGACATATCAACCCGAATTCCGTCAGCCCACTGGTCCCACGTGAGAGACAGGGCTTCACCGAGACGCAGACCCGACAGCCAAAGTCCCTTCATCAAAAAACGGATAGACTCACGTTGCTCCTCCCTGCCCTTCTTCGATTTGGCATTCATCGTTTCCGAAATGTCGATCACTTCATCCACAGCGGCCAACATGCGTTCAAATTCTTCTGTGGTGATCGGACGTCCCTTCATGACTTTCGTCCGACGTGCCTGTTTGAGTCTCGGGAATTTGGGGACTGTCTGAATCAGATCTTGTTCCCGAGCCCAGTTCAGGGCTGCTTTCAGGTGTCGACAATGTCCTTCAACAGTGGCCATGGATCGGCCGCTGTCCAGAAGGCGTTGCTGGAGGAGCGTGATCCACTGTGGGGTGATTCGCCGGATATCATCCGGTTTCATGAAGTCTTCGATGACATTGAACATTGCGAAGATCTTGCAGGATGTCGTCTCGCGAATCTGCGGGGCCTTGCCCTTTTCATACGCTGCCCGGAATGACGTCCAGCGGGTTGAAGTACTTCGGCCACCGCCTGCTCGAAGCTCTGCCTGCCATTGGCCCGCCTTCTTGCGAGCCTCCTTCTCAGATTTCTCCCCGCTGCTCTTTTCGACTCTCTCGCCAGTGATCGGACATGTATAGCGAAGATAAAGGTACCTGCGCCCGCGGTCCACCACGATAACGTTGATCTCATGATTCATGGCTATGTCCGACTCCTGGTATGGAACAGTGACAGTGATCTTTTCAGTACGGGAAGTGTTCAACAGTTACGCGATCGATCGGCATCTGGTCTGACATCTTCTGGTCTCCCGTTGGAGCAGAGTCCCTGACACTACGATCGATGTCTCAACCAGAGGCCGAAAAATTTTCCAGGATCTGAGAGCTCAGGCTCTGTTGTTCCGTATGGTCTTAGGCGTCTTGCGATCAAAGCGCATTCCGGCGATCAGCAGGAATACCAGACAGACGTCAGTGCATCTTCCTGACAGGCTTTGTCAAAATGTTCCTGACGTACCATCAGATAGTGCTTGTCAGCGACAGACTCAGTGTTCCCCATCCATTCGCAGACTGTCTTACGCGGGAACCTCTCTTCAAGTTCTGTTTGTCTTGAAGAACGCAGGCTCTGAAAGAGACGCGGCCACAACGCGTGCGCGTTCTTGACGATCAGCTGTGAGACGGTCTTTCGTAATGTTGGATGCGGACGTACGGCCCACTTCTGAATGATTGCTGCATCGGGTGACTCGCTGTTTTGAATCGCCTTCAGTTCTTTCAGCGGCTCGACCAACTCCGGGAACAGCGGGATTTCGCGAGTCGGTTTACCCCGTGTCTCGGTTTTGATGCAGTGCACAAGGATTCTGCGCTGCGTCCAGTCGATATCGCTCCATTTCAAGGCATAGGGTTCCGAAGGGGTTCTCAGTCCGCCCCACCGAGAGAGTGCAAGCAGAACTTTCAGTTCCGGATCATCGGTTGCCAGGATCAACTGACGTATGACACTTTCGTCAATGAAGACACGGCGTCGCTGAGGACTCCGACGTTCCACGGAGATCTTCTGAAAGGGATTGCTGGCGATGATTGTTCTGTCGACCGCCTCCTGAAGCAGCGCTCGTGCAAAGGTAAAGTGTCGAGCCGCCGTGGTCGGCAGGTAATTGCGGCCTCCATCAGACTTGCTGCGCTTCAGCCATCGCAGGAATTCCTTTCCGTCTGCGGGAACCAGCTTTCGCAGAGTCCGGCCTTCGAAGAATTCCGCAATGATCGCAGCCGATTGTCGCCAATTCCGTTGAGTGCTCGGTCGAGCATCGGATCGCATCCGAAGATAGGATGTTGCGAATTCGGCAACGGAGACATCCGGCTGGAAAACGCCACCAATGAGACCCAGCCGTCGGAGTCGTCGTGCCAGGGCGGGGAGCTCACGATCTACGTTTTCAAGCCATTCGCGAGTTGCTCGGCGCGGGATGTCGTTTGTGCGCCAGCATTCGACGAGTTGGTCGATGTGCGTTCCAGCTCTGACCAATGAATCATAATCGACACGCCCAGCGTAAAACGCAGTGCGGCTGCCGTCGGGCAGGCGGAACAGCAGTCGCTGGAGTCCCGTTCGTTTACACGTGGAAACACTTGCCATGAATTGCTCTCCTTCGAATTGGACCTCAGATTCCCTCAGCTGCGACGTTCGGATCTCGATGGCGGCGCTGTTTCGTCCGTGATCAGCGTGAGTGACTCTACGCACTTGAGCCAGTGATTATAAGCCCGAAAAATCTGACCACCCGTCTCCGAGTGAGATGTGACACGAATGGTCAACCAGAGTTCAGCATCTCGAAAGACATAGACCGGATCGCAAGCTCCGTGCTCATCAGCGAATGTCTGCTTCAGAAACTCCTGAATGACACTGTCAATGAGTTCGTGTCTTTGATGTTTGAGAGACCGTGACTGTCCGCGGTACCAGATGGAGTACTGAAATTCATAGTCCATCAGGGCCTGCACATCTACGTCATGTCTCATCGTCTGTTCAACATCCACTTCATTTCGCGTCTGCATTTTGAATCTCCGTCAGTTCGTGGTCTGCCATCTTCAGGCGATGAGAAACCAACTCATCGCGACGCCCCATTTTGAGGCGTTTCGGCGTTCAGCTGACAAGGTTCATCAGTTTTCCCGCAGCCAGATCCAGTTCCGTTCGTTTGTCCGCATGGACAGCAAACTCCGGTGTCTGTGAAAGCCAGGTAATTCCCTGGACCAGTCCCCAAACACTGTTGGGATCAATCTCCGGTCGCAAATCACTCTCGTACCTCGCAAGCTCATAGACTCGATGCGCAAGTCCACGGGTTAATAAACGACGGTCGAACAACCATTCGACGATTTTTTCTTCATTTGGACCAAGAACCATCTGTTTTGCGGAATGAATCAGACGCTGTTCGAGGGCTGTCTTCGAGTTTCCATACTGGGACAATGCCAAACTCAGCTCTCTGGTCTTATGCTGAATTCCCCGAGTGTGACGGAGTCGGATTTCCTTGACCCCCGATGCATGCCAAACGACGTGGTTGTGGCAAACATATCGATACAGGAAGAATGTCAGCCTCAACGAGCTCTGTCCAACTTCGGAGTTTCGAATGAAGACGCCGCGTCCCAGTCCTCCTTCGCTCCCGTCCTCAATCCGGTTTTGATCATTCACGAGAAACACGAACATGTCGTGGTCGCTGGCATAACATCCGCTGGGAACAATCAGTTGCCCCGGCTGAACCAAACTGGTTCTGGCACAATCCTGTTCTGTCGCGATTCTGCATTTTCCGGCGGCTTCCAGTTCTGCCTGTTTTCGGTGATCCCAAAGCGGCCCACCAGGAGGCAGTCGCCAGGCATCAAGATCGACGCGTTGTTCGATCATTCGGAACACGTCCGCATTCCAGACTCGTTCGTATCGAACACTGAGAACCGCACGGACTCGGTCGCCTGTCACCAGCAGTTCGCTGCCGTTTATGGCGGAAGCCAGACCGTGATTCAGGCATTGGGTCACCAGACTTGCCGGCATTTCGGAAAGATACTCCGCTGGTGCCCCTGCCCTCTGGCAAAGGCTGCGAAACCCATGATGGCTCAGCCGAAGTCGTTCCCCGTGATTGACGATGCCAATGTCGTCGGAATCGCATTCAATGAACTGCAGGTCGTGATGAATGGGAATCGTTCTCGACACTTCACGGTATCGCTCAGACGCTTTACGACCCTCCTGAATCGTCCAGAATCGTTCGTCTGGCCCACGTGTCGCCCATTCTCTGTGTCCGTCCATCAGGTGACCATCGCGGCGATCCCGTATCACCACTCGATTCGTGTCGGACGGAAATGAGACGAGTTCCGTGGGAATCTCAATCGATGGGACAGGAGTTACCCCCGGAACGACACGAGGTGTTGTGACGCGTTCATCAGGATCGAATTCCTCTGAGGGAAGTTTGTGGCCGAGGAGCTCATGAATGCGGGACAGGTCATACATCAGCAGTTTCCTTGTCAAAAGACCCATGAAACAAGAGTGTGGTCCAAACTGGACAACACCGATCTCGACTGAGAAAACGGTCTATTCGCAACGCGTACCGGACTGCCATTCCTGGATGCTGATGGCGGATTCACCGGCCACAACGATGTGATCAATGACCGGGATGCCAATGATGTTTGCGGCCTCTTCCAGTCGCTTCGTGACTTCGATGTCCTGATCACTGGGTGTCGGGTCACCGCTCGGATGGTTGTGCAACACAAGAATGCAGTTTGCCGCATCACGAATGGCCACTCGAAAGACCTCACGCGGATGAACAAGACTGTTTCTTAGGGTGCCGACGGTCACCTGATGACATTCGATCGGAACATTCTTCGTGTTCAGTGTCACGACCCAGAATTCTTCCTGACGCCCTTCACGTGCAAGTCGTGAAAACCGGGTTCGACAGAACTCTTTCGCAACCGCTGGGCTTGTGATCCGGGGCGGTTCTTCATAGTCCGATCGCATTTCAGAGATCCGCAGGCCAATTTCGATTCCGGCCTGAAGGCGCTGAATCGAATCGATCGACATTCCCCGGCACAGTTCCAGGATTTCGCCTGCTCCCATTTCGGCCAGCCGATTCAGGCCCACCTTTTCAATCAGCTTGTATGCGTCTGCATAGGCCGATGCTCCACGACGTCCGGACGCTTCGGCAATCAGCTCCATCGCCGATCGATTCATCATGTTTCGATTCATGCAAGTTCCTTGTGAAAGAAAGAGTGGAATGGGAACGCTCAAAACACTGAGGTTCGCGCTGTGATCGGAACCGTCGTCGTACCTCAGTCGGAGCGTGCCGTTCGTTTCACAGACAGCATGTGCTCCCAGACCTGCCATGGATTCCCTGAAGACTGCGACCAGGGGACCAAAAGCCGGGGATCAAAGCTCAGTGACTCAAAGACCGTCGGCGCCGAATCGCTGGCTGAGTGCTGATGGCTGCCTTTGCTGAAAGCTCAGCGTCGATCTGCTTTTGCCAGGCAATCGATTCGACGGTGCTGTTCTTTGTGTGCCAGGCCTGACGAGCAAACTCACGTGCTTTTGGAGTACTGGCTTTCAGGAGTCCGTTTTCGATCCTTTGCAGAGACGATTCCTTCAGGGTGTGCCCATTCCAGAAGTAAAATCGATGGCGGGAACGGTCGGGATAGGACTCTCGCTGGAAGTATGTGAACAGAAAGATTGAGTGGGTCCTGTTGGGAATCATGATCTCCGTCCCCGTATTTCTCACGCTCCAGGCAAACACCTCCGGATCGTGTTCGATCAGCGTGATCCGATCATGAAAATACAGGTCGTCGGCGAAGTGCTCCGGCCAGCCGATCTCGATGGCCTTTGCGACGAGAGCACGATAAGCCCGAATCGAACGTTCCGATGGCTCACGGCTCGTGGAATAAGCCTCAACGACCGTGACGTTTCTGAGGTCTCTCCACTCGTTGTGTGGAATCGTGAGAACCTCGCTGTTCGGACGACGTCCCCTGTATGTGCCTGCATTCTGATCAATGGTCACATAGGTCGCTCTTTTCCCCTGAAACTGGAACAGCTGACCCGGCCTGAGATCGTAGAAGCTCATGGTCTGTCGAACACGTGTAACAATCATGGTTTCTCTCCTGTGAATGAATTGGGTGAACGTGCATCGAGCTTTCCCCAGCGATGGTCCAGCTCTTCGAAGCCAATAAACGGCTTCCTCGCAACGCGAGAAGATCAGGGACGCACGCCCTTCAACGACACAGGAGGCCTTGATTCAGCACATGGCACGCGAGGCCGTGGTTGTCACAGAGAAACACATCGCGTTACATGCGATCTGATGACCGGAAGAATCCGTTCACGTGCATCTTGAGCGATCCTGAATGGCCAACGTTCTGCGCGTCGAATGTCGTGAGGCACATGATGCTGAAAGCGTTGACCTACGACGCGTGAAAGTCACCAATCGCATGGGATGAATTGCGCGTGCTGGTCGCGCATTCTATGCGTTCAGACCGGGCTTCCGCCGGGCTCTGAGAGTCTTGCGAATTCCGCAAAATTTGTGGAAATTTCCCCACAACAAAAGCGACCCACTGTCGTTTATTTGCTGCGGTGGAACCGCTGATCTGCTTTCGCCGAATTGCTTGTTCATCGGCAACGGTTCCCGCTTCAAACGCCGTCCCCGCAACGTGGAACGGCGCAACACGAAAGAGGTTCCAGATGCTGAACCCGCATTGGTTGAAGATCCAGCGGATTGCATGCGCGGAAGTGCGTCGCAAGGGAATAAATGACCCGAACACAATTGAAGATCTGCTGCAGTCGGTCTGCGTGACGCTGCTCGCCGAACGAAGCCGGAAACCATCATTGACAATTGATGAGCTCGTCTCGAGGACCCGATGTCGAGCGCTCGATGTCATCAAGTCGCATCAGCGCGCTGAACAGCGACAGGCGAAAGTGATTGCGCAGCAGTCCACAATTTCAGTCCGTCACAATGGAAAGCCGCTGATCTGATTCCCCGGCCGTGAAACCCGCTGACTGAGATCTCCGTTGTTTGAACGTTCGATTTCCAATTCCAGAACCCAGGAGTGTTACTGATGTCGAAATCATTCAAGATCAATCCGATGACTGCCCGCGGAACTGTCCAGGTGTCCGAGCCGGGCAGAACGGCAACGAAGCGCGGACAGCTGGCCATCGAGGCCTTCGAATCCGCTTTGTTCTCGAAGGACCGCGCAGCCGTTCTGAACCGAAAGCTGTTCGCAATTCATGCAGCGGAATTCCTCGCTGAGATCATTCGATCCGGCGCAGCAACTCCGGAAGCCATCGCGCAGGCTGAACCTGAACGGTTCGAAGAGATTCTGAAACAGCTGCCGAAAGACCATGACACGCGCACAGTTCTCCAGCCAGCGCGCGCCGTGTCCGGCGCGGCGGCAGGAGTTCAGGGGCTCAAGATCCATCCGCCCGGTTCAAGAATGTTCCGAGACGCAAAGCGCGGAACTTCGACGAATGAGGAAATGATGCTGGAAGCCACAGTCATCGGCGCAGACGGCAAGAAACAGTCCGAGATCAGAACCCTCAGAACATGGGGGCGCTGGATTGCTCTCATCGACGCATTTCCGGAGATCCGGGAACGCGTGAAACAGTCGTAAACACGCCCACTGAAACAGAAGCCACTGGAAGCCCCTGGTTTGCGATTTGCAGGCCAGGGGCTGCTTTATTGGTGCTGCGGATCGGATGAGCTCTGGCGAGATGTGAGGGGCCCCACAACAAACGTTTCTGATCGTCGTCGACGCACGTGAGGGAAGCCCCCGGTGGTACTCGGTCCGAATCCCGAAGTACTTCGAACGTCTGAAGTTCCGTTTTCGGCTGACCCCGTGAACACTCGAACACTGTTGTGTCTGTTGTGCGTCGGATGCTGCGTGAGATGTCGAGCCGGAGAACCGGGATCGCTGAAAAACGCTGTGTTTCGCAGGGTTCTGATTGAAGTGTTGCGAGTCCGATGAAGACTCGCACGCATTTCGGAGTCCCTGGATCAGTGAACGGAAGCCATCGCGCCGGCATCCCGTGAACGTTCATCGGCTGAAACGCTTCGCCGCCCGTAGTCAGCGGATCCTCGGAAACTCTATCCCGTTGCCGAGAACCCCGGCTAGGGGGGCGGGGCTTTTCCCGCGGACGCGATCATGATCACTTAGGTCGTTCGGACGAATTTTTTACTGATTTTGAATCTTGTTGCATTGGACGAGGACGCTGCTGTCTGAAGACCTTTAGGTTAGGTTTTGTTCGATGTGCAATGGCTGGGGTTGACTTCAAAAAATCTTGAGAGATATTTCGGCCGCACTCTTGCAATTCGACGGAGTCACGCCGATAGGAATGGAGTGCGTCACGTCACTTTCGATGGCGCTTCCGAATGCCTCGGGAGGCAGCCAGATTAGCATTGATGAGAAGTTCTGAACGCATCAGGGCGACAGCTCTTTGTAGTAAATGATCGCGCCTTAAGGACACTCACTGCTTTAAGGCCGTGTGGTGCCTTAAAGACACAGCCATTTAGTGAGTTCACCGAAGTCTCCGTTCAGCAGCGGCGTTGATTGTGCGGTGCCCTGAACAGGTTCTGGTTGATGTGCACGCGTTAGAAAAACGATTGGAATCCTGCCTCTGTCTTAATTGCAAAGGAGTACTTATGTCTGCAGCAATTCAAAGTCATGTCGTAAATCTGGCAAGGCCTGAGAGAATTCGGCATGCGGCCGATGTCTTCGGGGACTGGCTCCAATCTAAAATCACCGTGGGTGATGACCAATCTGTCACGGGCCATTTCTGCAAAGACATCGTTCCTACCCTCGATCGGCTTATGATACAGGAATACTCCGACCTCAAGCGATTGCCAGGGTTGGTTTCAGACGTGATAGATGTTTTTAAGGACTATGATGAACACAACTTTTCGACGAAACCTCATGACGTTTGTCCAGAGGAGCTGAACTACTCTTGTGAAGAGCCAGGAACTCCGTTTCGGGCGGTCACTCGACTCCTGCATTATTTGATTGATAAGTGCCCGGAGAAACTCCCAAATGGAGTCAGTGACAACGAAAATGAGGCGGTCACAGTCGAGGAGTTGACAAGCTACGCTAATGAACATCCCCGGGTCAACTCGAATGACTCAATATCCGGAAAGAAGATACGGGGCTATCTGAGCAACGTCAGCGATCGGGGGGGATCACACATAATCGAATCGTTCACGCCGGGGGAGGTCCGGCGTTACTTGTTTCACTACTCAAGATCAGTCGCCCTCCTCAAGGTTGCAAAGTGCAAGCTGAAGAATTTTCGTTCAATCTGGCCATCGTGGGCAGAGTTTAAGCAATGGCGGGATCATCGGTGACCCATGTCTGATCGCAAACGCAGGCGCACAAGTTGAAGTCACGCCTGGGTTTAAGGGAAAGTGGAATAAGTTTGTTTTCAAAGAGTCGTGTTACAACTCCCGCGATCGGTGAATTTCATCATCTGAAGAGGCATTCTGACCACATATTGACTTTAAAGCTGTCTCGCCAATCTTGCGGATGTGGTGGGCAATTGACGGATCCCCACCACGTCCGGACTTGGTCATGTGATATCTGAGCCTCCGTTCCTGCGATCAGTTTTCTGATCAGGACGTCGAGTAGTTGGTCCTGTTTGTCAATCTGAGCAACTGTTCCGTATGGTGAGTTTTGGCAGATGAATCCTCGATTGAGAAGCCGTCGATGAATGATGGTTTTCAGCGTGACCTCGAGGCCAAGCATCAGTCGTCGACTCCCATCTTGGGCCTGAGCTGTATCAATCCGGTGGCTGCTCCGCAGTTCCGCTGAGTTTCCAATAGAATTCCAATAGAATTTTTCAGGTTGATTTTTCCTAGTTCAGAATTGGAATTTAATTGGAAAATACGGAATCCAGCGTCCCTCCGAAAAACTCGTACTCGACAGGCAACGACGAGGTCAATACATCTCTGCCATTGTGGTTTGGAGAACGGAGTCTGAACTTCGTCAAACCTTGGGCAGCCAATAGTCAACGCTTTGTGGAGTTGAAAGTGAAGGATCAGTATAAGCAGGACAAACGGTCTCGCAGCAGCGATTCAGGAATCATCGATTCGGGGACACTGTATACCCTGAGCGAATTTCAAAAGAGGTCGGGTTTGGGTAAGTGGGCGATCCGGTCCATGAGACGTCATGGAATGATTGTGCGTCGTGTTGGAGGGCGCGCGTTCATCCTCGGAGCCGACTTCGAAGCATTCCTCAGATCTCAATCTGGGCAAGATCAGGGGTTGTAGTGCCGATAGCAAGTGATAGTCACTGTTTCGCGTGAGCAGAATGACTACAGATTGTGGCGCCGAAGCCACAAAGTGCGGGACGCCGTTCGAACTATTGGGTGCTGGATCGCACTTTCGTCTCAGTTTGCGTGCCTATCCGCAAGCTGCAACGTTGCCGCTACAGCAGTTTCGAGAGTCCAGCCGAACATCAGGCCTTTATCAGGCTTTTTGCATCGAAAGTTCGTTGCCCAATCGGCCGTGGCGGTGCCGGCAACGCGCCCAGTCGTGCGTTAGTCTCTCAGGCTCATTCACAGAGTCCGGTGATCTGCCCTGATGCCCTTGCGCGCGACAGGGTTGACGCTGTTCTTTGCAGGACGATTTTAGAAAAGAGAATTCAAGTCATGAGTAAGAAAGATCAGTGGCAATCTCTTCGTGAAGAGATTGTTCAGAATATTGACATCCGAAAAACATACGAGACCTGGGGAGTAAAATTCACCGGGTCTGTTTCGTCTAAGAACTGGGCAGAATGTCACGCTGTTGACAGAGACGACTCGACACCATCATGTGGTGTGAACCTGACAACCGGCGTCTATAAAGACTTTGCGACGGGATCACTCACGATCTTCGACTTTGCAGTGAAGCACGGGCATGCCGGCGACTTCATGGACGCACACAAGATACTCGCGAAACAGGCGGGCATCGCGAACAAGGTGCCGAAGAAAGCGAAGTTGGAGCGGGTGAAGGATTCATTGAACGTTCGGGACTCTCTTCCATTAGGTTCAGTGAAGCAGATGGCGCTGGCGCTCAAGGTCAATGTGAGAATGATCCCTCTCACTGGCGCTAAGCTTGCCGACTATCCAAAGAAATCACCACAACCTCAAACGGTAGTGGCGTTTCCAGTCTTCGATCCGGCAATGCTGCTTGATGCACCAGTGGAGTCTTATGTGATCCAGTCTGGCATCTGCGAACCGATCTTCATATTCCAGGGTGCCGGGAACCCAATGAAGGAAGAGAAGCGGATCACGATCGGATCAACCGGGATCCTGAATGAACTCGCTCTCAAGAACTGGGAGACTGCCGAAGTCGTGTACAAGACTGAGGGACTGAGCGACATGCTCTGCCTTCAGAACCTGATTCCAGAGGAACTCAGAACGAAACATATTGTGGTCACGAACGCGGCCGGAACTGACGACGGTTCTCCCGCGTGGGCACTGGCTCCCAACTGTGTCGGCAAGAAAGTGGTGATCATTCACGATCGTGACAATCCGGGACAGTTCGGCGCTGCTGCGGACAAATCCGGAGGGGCGACACGCTGGGTGCGGGCGATGGTCGGCCGGGCGAAGTCTGTCAAGAACGTCCAATTGCCGTACGAGATGACCGAGAAGAAAGGGAAAGACCTCAAGGATTGGATTCATGAGGGACACACATACGAAGACCTGCTGAAGTTGGTTGAGGAGACTCCCGAAGAAGTCACCGGCAAACCACCGGAATCAAAGGATGAGATTCCACAGGAAACCCCTGAGCTCGCCATCCTTCGCCGGCTGAACATCGGAGTGGTGACCTGCAAACAGAACCCTCGAACCGGGACCATGATCGAGATGTTCAACTACTCCCGGAACACCACATTCTACATTAAAAACATCAGTAGGTATTCATATCAGGATGCACTCGTTGACTTTGGTGAAGCCACTCAATCTGAGATTGAGGAGAATGATGCGGTGGTGGGTCCGCGGCTAACAATGCGTCAGGTGAGGAATGCTATCAGTCTCGAAGCCGGTAGGGTTCATGAGGTTCGGCGGCGAGTCGGCCAGGGGATCTGGTATCTCGGGGATCAACGGCTGGTGCTCGTCGGGTCCGGGGAGTATCTCCTGATGAACGGGAAGCTGAAGCAATTCAAGGGACCACAGAACAGCGGTGGTGATGTGGTGATTCAGGTCGGGCAGACCGGCGAGGAGTGGTATGACCGGAAGGAGATCGAGAAGTATCTGGATGATGCAATGAATCCAGTGTGGCGACAGATGGTCTTCAGTGAACTGTCATCTACTTTTGGACTTTGGGACAACTACAGAAATGGAATGATCCCGGACATTCTTGCCTCGCTCGCACTGGCGACATGGGCGCAGGACGTCTGGCAGTGGCGTCCGTGGGTGTCGATTACCGGGCCCAGCAACTGCGGAAAGACGACACTTTTTAAATTTCTTCACGAATACTTCGGGCCGAATATCTCACTCACGGTCGGGGATGCGACTGCCGCAGGCCTTCGGCAGTTTGTCGACATCCACTCGAAGATCGTCCTGCTTGATGAATTCGAATCCAATCCCGAACGGCCGAAGATTATCCAGTGGCTGAAGAATGCTGGCGCCGGTGGATCGGCAATCCGCGGGACTCCCGGTCAGAATATGGTGAAATCTCGAGTGAAGATCATGCCGTGGATGGCAGCGATTGAGGCTCAGATGGATGCCGAATCCGAACGGAACCGGTACATCAGCATCCATATGGCGAGCCGGGCAGGTATGGGATTCTTTGAACTTCCGAGCCCCGAGAAGATTAAAGAGCTTCGTTCGAAGTCTCTGGCGATCATCTGCCGGGTGTACCCGCGCGTCAAGGAAATCCACAAATACCTGATCGGGAAGTACAAAACTGAACTCGCCACCCGGTACGTTGAATCCTGGGGACTTCCGGTCGCGATGTACTCCGCAGTTCACAATTTCATGGATCAGGAAGCCCTGGACATGATGAACGCAGTGATGGAGATTGCTACGGACGATTTGAAGGAAAGTGCAACAACAGAAGAGGACTCACTTTTGCAGGCGATTGCTGGTTCAGTCGTTCAGGTTGGTGGCGGCACATCAATGACGGTCGTGCAGTTGCTTTCTACGCCATCCCACGGCGTCGGTAACTCGCGGGATACACCGGCGAGACATTTGAGTCGGGTTGGCATCAAGAAGCTCTCAGAGAAGGCACTGGTGGGCCACAAAGACAGGGTTGAAGGACCATATGTTTTCCTGTGTCACAAAATCATACGGCAAATGCTTCTGCGAGGCACTGAGTACGCAAGCGTTGGGATTGATCAGATCCTCATGCGGTGCAAAGGAGCGATCCGGAGAGAACAGGAGATTGATGGAATGAGCTTCAATGGAGTGAATATCCCATTGCATTTCTTGGTGAATCCAAGCACTCCTGAGGATGATTTTGTGCCAAAAGACGAGACTTTGCCATAAGTCATAAGCTGATCATAATCAAAATCATAAGCTGAAAAAAAAGTAGGTGTGACCGCATAAAACACAGAAGAAGAAGAAGAAGTAGAAGTAGAAAAAAATAACAAACTTATGAACTTATGGCTGAAAGAGATATACATAGAGAGAGAACGAACAGAGAGGAGAGATGAACATCAAGATTCACTCATTACCTATATATATATCTCGCGTCGATTTGCCATAAGATCATAAGCTGCGCCGTAAACTGTTGGCGGTAAACAACTTAAAGCCTTTTGGTTACCCGTAATCACCACCATAAGCCCATAAGCTGGATAACGATTCAGGCAATTTATGGAAGATAGGGGATCAATTCACATCAGAATCCTGCCGTTTCCGCCCGTCGTGCTGGAGACCAATCGGTTTTTTAACAACAGGTTCTACATCGAAGAGGGTTTATCGATGTTGGCTGCTGTTGGCCTTGGTTCGCTACGACAATGGGGGCGGTCCCTCGAGACGAAGCACCGATCCCGGTTGAGGCCGCGGCGATGCAGATCCCTCACCTTTTCAACCATCGACAAGTACGTATTCCTGGCAGATCGCAGTCGAAAGTTGGTGCGAATCGGCTGAACTCGTATTTCCGGTACGATTGCCGTTTGGCCTCGGCATCTCAAATGTCAGGTTTGATGGTTTCGTGACATTTGAAGTCGGTGTTGTTCAGGCAGAACTGGTCAGTAAGGCAACCGTGCCAGTTGTTTTCGGATGTCGGGTAATCGACGTGAAGAACAACTGCGACCGGATTCACGATCTGGAGTCGTTGATGCCCTTATGCTTCTTGCAGACGCCGCTACGTTTCTTGAACAGCCAGTGCCATTCGAACCAGGTGGGCAAGGTCATCTGAACGCATTTTGTCATTGATGCGGGCTCGATGGGCTTCTACCGTTTTTGGGGAAACGCCAAGCTGACTGCCGATTTCGCGGCTGGAGTACCCTTCGGCCAGAAACTCGAGTATCTCCCGTTCTCTTGCCGTGAGCCGCTTCAGGCCGCGTTCAATGGCGTCAACATCCTCACCGACGAAATCCCAATCGACATCGTAGTACTGGGCATACGCACGAGCGACCAGTCCGATGAGGTTTTCCGCCGTGACGGGCTTCAGCAGAAAGTCGAGCACATGTTCGTGCATTGCTCTGACTGCCAATGGAGCATCGGCATAGTGCCTGTCGCATATGCTCATGAATGCGACGCCCTTCTTGTACCAACCCACCCAGTGTTCCTTCGGAGTCCGGAGAGCCGGTATACAGAAGAATTCCATAGCCGACATCATCAAACGCATAGATTCGTTCACGAATGGAACTTGCAGGATAACCGCACTCAAGAGAGATTTGGGTAATCAGCATGTGCGAGAGAGAGTGCAGTAAATAATACTGAAGCGGCGGAAACTCGCGTTTCGATCCTTTGTGTTCTGCCTTCCAGATATCAAAGCCAGCGTTCAGGCTGGAACCATAGCTCTGGACCTGAGGTTTTGATACCCATTCATCCAGCAACTCTGTCCTGAACTGAATGAAGATTCCCTCCCCTCGATTTTCGATCGCGGGAACCCAAGTGATTTCCCGCGCCAGCAACGCTGGTTGAACTCCAATCTCCAGTTCCCCTTCAACGTTGGTGTTGGCTGCTTCAAATCGAGTGAATCCTGCCTGTGCCACAACTTCTCGCAGGCGATGAACCAAAACAACCTGACGAACAGACTTCATCCAAGGTGAGTCCCAAACTGCTTCTGGTAAAACTCGAGCGTAGAAGTCGCCATCAGGCCTGTCATCACCGCGTTCGTATTCACATGCAATGAGAGTCTTCAGCTCATCTGGTTTGAGTCGGGATGCGGATTCGCTTGATGGATTCAACCGCCGCTGAATCTCCTGCCATGCTTCCTCATCGCTGATGCCCTCCAAAGTCTTCGCAACTCGTTCTTTCTTTCGTTCCCGCTTTACGTCTTCAACAGACTCCGCAACCTCAAGAAACATCCATGCCTGTTCAACGGCCTTCGACACAGATTCATTTCTTGGAGGCAATGAAATGACGGCAAGCTTCTGTGGAAAGTATGCATTGCTCGCTGTGCGGATGAGAAATCGACTCGGTTGTTCGCACCGCGTATTCGCGAAAGGCCCAAGCCAAGGCTGGCTGCCATCACACAGGCCAAGAGCCCCTGCTTTGTGATGTCCCCCGGTTTCCACGGCTTCGCTCAGCAAACGCGACTGACCGCATTCACACCGAACCTGAATCTCTGTGATGTCCCCACTCGTCCCCACGTCATCCATCCATAAATTAGCGCGACAAGTGCTGCCATCTTTGTGAACAAAGGCGTACCAGTCGATGTCGCCTATATGCCCATGGCGACAAGCTCGGACGAATCGGACTGGAACCACATTTTGTTTCTTTCGATCATCACCAATGTACTTTCCACGTGTTAGCGACGATCGATGGACAAGCTGGCGTGAACGAATCTGATGACCCGATTCTGAAACCTGCTGTCGCACGTCTTGGGTCACAAACCACTCCGGAAACTGCCAACCGACGACTCCAAACGAAACCGAGAACGATTCGCTGTTCTCTCTCGGAGGTGCGAACATCCGTAGGCCTTCAGCCATCAGGTTGTCCGGCGGTGGCGAGAGCTTCGTTCAGCAGTGTTAATGTTCTCTGATGTTCCACCTCTGAATGTAGTTGCAGTGGCTCTTTGCGGATGCTGGTTTCTGTCCAGCGAGCCGAAATGACGATCAGTTCTTCATGTAGTCGAGCCGCACCCGGTCCATAGAGTGCAAGCCTGCAGGTCAGAAGGACTCTCGGAATTGCATCACGTGTCTGCGCGAGACATGCTCGTGACAGGTCATCGTAGACAAAGCCCTGAGAGATGAATCTGCCGAGCAATCGCTGCACAATTCGATGTTCCAAGAACAGGTGAACAACCTCGTCGGTGACCTCACCCGGATCCTGAAATACGACCGGACGCACAGGGGATTCCTTTCGCCAGTCCCATGGCTTCTGACCACGTTCACGAGGAACTCGGAGAGAATCCATAGTGTTGGCCCACGAGGAATCAGCCCCTTGTCGTTGATCCAATGCAGGAAAAGTGAGCCGAGGAACGCGATGTTTCACCGAATCCGTAACTGGATTGAGGGGAGGAGCATTCAATAGCCGCAACGAAGAGGAGATTGCCTTCTGAAAGAGCTCTTCATTCAGGCCAATGCTGTCCTGCGAGGCAGCGGCAAGAGTTCTGAGATGGTTAATCTGTTGCCGCAGAGAATCCTGTCGTTGTCGAGTAGCCTCAAGTTCGCTTTCGATGGCCTTGCGCTGAGCAGGATCAAGATCGGCGGTTGCGATTGTGGATTCGATTTCCGCGATTTGATCGCGGCGAATACCTCGCTTCATCGTAGCCGCGAGCCGCGGATCGATCACTTGCGACAAGCTACCGAGTTCTTCACGAATCGTTTGAGTTTTGCGAACCAGAACCTTAAGGATACGGTCTTCGGGACGCTGCTGGTAATAGAAGTAGTGACAGCACACTTTGTCTTTTGGCTGCAACTTTCGATCGATGCGGCCGTTCCGCTGTTCCATTCGGCTGGGATTCCACGGCACGTCAAAGTGAAACAAATTCCAGCAGTGAGCCTGAAGGTTTAAGCCTTCACGAGCCGCATCGGTCGCTACAAGAATTCTGACCGGATGTTTCTGTGGAGGCGCGTTAAAGGCACGCTTGATTTCTTCTCGTTTCTCTGGTGGGGTCGGTCCGTGGAATACTTCGATTCGCACAGCCGCCTGATCTGTTTTGGCGATGGCCGCCTGAAGTTGCTGCACAAGATAACGTTTGGTGTCTTCGTACTCGGTGAAGATCAGCAGGCGAGTCTCGCTCCATCCGGGCATGGCGGACGTCGATTTGCCCTGCAGCCCCGGACACATGTTCGCTTATATCCAATCGATCAGTTTTCGAATTCTCGCGTCTGCCTGACCTCGTGACGCGTTCGCGATAGTCGTCATTTTCTCCAGAAGTTGCTGTTCTGCCTGCCATAGTTCGGACGCATTTGTGTCACCAGCCATGATCGCTGACGCCTCTGATGCCGCCTCGAACTGGGCATCCTCTTCTGCCTGAAGTTCGTCTTCTGACATGTTCGCGCGATCGTTGTCGTAATCCACGCTGTCCGAAAGCAGATCGAACGTGGTCGTCCTAACCGTCGCTGCGGGACCTCTTGACTTGTGAGAGGCTTCCCACTGTCGCTGAACTGTTCTCTTGTGGACTGCCAACGTGCGGGCAAAAGCTTCAATCGACGACAGTAAACGCTGTTGCAAACCCGTGATTAGAAGTCCGGCGGCAGCCTGCTGACGCTTATTCTGCCCCTGCATCCGACGTTCACGCAGTTCTCGATACTGATTCAGCAGGGCCATCAACGCCAATTCCGGAGCGTCAGATGGCAACCCTTCAATGTCGACCTGGATAACTTCACGCTGTGGAAAGCCCTCGATGCCAACGGCGCGGATGTCTTCCTTCAGTCGTCGCACGACGACTTCGTCGCGATGAGCAGGTTCAACAGCGACGCCTCGGCAGAACCGCTGCGGGTCCAATAGTTCGAGCAGTCGCGAGAAGCTGTTGCTGTGACCGTTGTGGGGCGTCGCTGACAGGAACAATCGGTGTTCAAAACGTTTCGCAAAATCTTCGACGGCTCGCGTGATCTTTGAGTCGATCGCATATCGCTGTCCGCTGGATGGGGCTGCATGGTGCGCTTCATCCAGCACTAACAGAGAGCCCGGTCGAAATGTTCCGAGCCAATCGCGCAGAGGGGCTCCGTAGTGTTCATCAATCAGCAAACGGTGCGAAATCAGGAAACGGGAATGCGTGCTCCACGGATTAACGCTGAAGCCTCGCTCTTGGCGGACACGTTTGACGTAGTCTTTGTCGAGGATCTCGAAGGTGAGTCCGAAGCGTGATTCCAGTTCGTCCTTCCACTGGAGCAGCATCGAAGGCGGAGCAGAAACCACGATGTCTCGAACGCGTTTGCGGAGTAGCAGTTCGCGGGCAATCAGTCCCGCTTCAATGGTTTTACCGAGACCGACGTCATCCGCGATAAACAGGTTGACTCGTGGCAACCGAAGAGCCTTTCTGAGTGGTTCCAGCTGGTAGGCTTCCAACTTGATACCGGCCCGGAATGGCGACTGAAACAGATTCGGGTCAGTCGCAGTGACGCAGTTCCACTTCAGGGTGTTGAAGTATGAGGAAAAAAGATCTGGGTCGTCGAAGCCGTTCTGCCCGAGACCAGCCCATTGCTCACCCCGGAAGGGTTCGGCATCCAATTCTCGTTCCCAGAGAACCTCCAGGGGCTGTCCCTGCGCATCATCTTCAATGCAGGACAATCGTACTACGGAGCTGTCGGATTTTCGCTTCGCCCGAATCACCTCTTCAACCAAGTAAAACCGCTGTCTGACTCGGACAATTTCGCCTGGAGACGGAATCGGTGCACTGTGAATGTTCGGGATGTCGTCGTCGACTGTTGTACTCATTGGTTTGAAAGTCGGCTTCTGGCTTACGGGTGTGACGAATGCCCCGGACATGGTGACATCCGAAAAGTCGTTCGTCAAAGAAGATCACCGCATTACTCAGCAGAAACATGTGTTGCCCCGTTGCTTCCGCCATCGATGGGCGGAAAGACCGAGCAAGCCGAGCACCGACATTCGTTTTTTGATTGAAAGGTCAGTATTTGTTGGTTCTGGCGCCAGCTTTAACACTCTTATAGTGAAGAATTCGGTCCTTTCTAAGAGCATCCGCAAACCCGATTCTCATTTGCCAGCCGCATAGGAGAACGTGTGTTTGCATACGGTGATCTACCTCACAGCGTATGGCGTGGTTCAGGATCGATAAGACTTTGGATTCTGTATGGATCTTACATTGTGGATTACCGGCGGGACAATCTGGTACGCTCGAAGTCATTGGGACAAAAGGCAGTAGGAGCACTACCTGAAAGTTCAGATCATGGGTCACTTTTTAGTGCCGGCTCCCATTGTGAGATCAGGTGCTGGCCTGCTTCGTTGAATCTGGCCTGGAGGAAGTGTGCTCGACTGGCTTCATTCCGGCCCTTTTGCTGAATCAGTGTTTCATGGAGCGGATGATGGCTATCGATCAGGAAATTGTTGCGGCGATGAAGTCGTTCAAGGATACGGATGGTCGGGATCTGGGCGAACTTTCCTGCAACTCCTCGGCTGCAGCTGCGGCACGTCAGTACTAGGTTCCGGATTTCGTCGAGGCACACATGCGGAAGATGAGGTTTCAAGACTGCGGAAGAGGTGCGCAACGACTTCACGACGAGTGTGACTTATGTTTAAAGCAGCAATGCCATGGCCACAGCGTGTTGTGTACGTTAGAAAGGAACGTGCGAGCGTGATAGACTTCTTGACCTTCTATTTGACGCTGAATTCTCCGAATGCCTTGAAATGGAGCCTCTGATGTTCTCCTCAATACTCAGATCGTACCGTAATCTGTTTGCAGTCGCCTTTTCGATTGGCAGCGTGTTTCTACTGCAAGGTGCCTGTGTAGGCGGAGTGATCTTTCAGGATGACTTTGATTCAACGCCTTCCCCTCTGTGGGGAAATCAAGCTGGTAGCTGGTCAACGACATCCGGACGGTATTCTGCATCTGCCAGCAACAATTGGCCTCACTCGAGAAGCATACTGTCCTTGTCGGTGACAGACTTTGTGCTGGAGGTTGATGTTTTTGACATTGCCGATGGTGGTATTTGGTTGCGCGGAGATGCAGATGGTAGAAACGGCATTTTGCTGGTCACTGGAGGCGAAGGCTGGGGCTTCGGGCGACGTGACGGCAACGCCGGAACAGCTCTCTACTGGCACCGAGTCATTGACGGTGTTGTTAATCCGATTGAGGGGGAGGTTTCATTTCTGTTCACTCCAGAAGTCTCAGATACGCATTTGAGAGTTGAAGTGATTGGAGACAAGTATGCTGCCTTCGTCTCAGGACACGCTGGTCCTGTCACTACCCTTGAAACGAGCCTGTTTTCAACAGGCCATGTTGGACTCTACGATTTCTCCGTTCAGTCATTTGATAACTTTGTATTGTCTGCACCCGCCGCAGTCCCCGAACCTGCTTCCATCGCGATGTGGGGAGCAGGTGCCATCGGTGCATTCGCAGTCCGTCGTCGACGTCAACCAAGACCGTGAAGGCCCATCGAGCGGATGTCAGCGCCCAGATGCGGTCAAATGAATTTGAGCACCTGGTGAGCATGTGAAGGTGTGGGGTGGAGTACCACCACGAATCCCATTTTTCACAAGTGCGCATCCAATTCAAATCCACCCACCTTAGCCGCTGGTTCGAAGAAAGAGGGCCCACTTCACTTGCTTTTGCTCTATCAAATCTGCGTGGTAGGATAGATGAATACAGACGCGTGATACGCGATTGGAAATGCTGGAGCGTTGTGATGGCAGCTTCATTCTGAATTCTGAACCCAAACCCGGAAAATCTGGCAAATATGATCACGGATCTCTGGATTGAAAACTTCAAGGGCATTGGGAAACGCCAGCACATTCCTCTTCGTCCGGTCACATTGCTCTTCGGAACAAACAGTGCAGGCAAAAGTACGGTGCTTCATGCCCTGCTCTACCTTCGCGAGTTGCTCTGCCGAAATCGACCGGATCCCACCATGCCGCTTGACGGCGAAGGGACCGTTAACCTCGGCGGTTTCCAGAACGCTCTACATCGCCCAGATGCAGATTGCATCCGTATCGAAGCCATGATTCATCGCTGGGAAGATGTCAATGCTCATCTCCACTACAATGGCAACTATTCAGTCGTTCTGAGCAGGAAGAACCTTCTTCAACTCGAACCCAGAACTGGATTGGCCTTTAATGGTTACGATTTTCCGGTTTCCATTTCTGTGACGATTCGGGGAGGTCGGATTTCAGAATTGCTGTTCTCTGTTTCCGGTTTTGAAACAATCGCGTTTCGTGAATCGATGGTCGCGAGTTCGTTAAGACCTGAGCTTGGAGGATTCCATCTCAGCGGTCCATCAATGTGGTTCAATCCAGCAAGCGGAGCGATCGATCCCGATTTCTACGAAATGCACGATCAATTATTTTCGCGTGATGACTTCCTTGAAGCTTCACGACGGGGGGCGTTGCAGAAGCTTGGCGCTCGAGCAAAACGCATTGAACAGTTGCTTGCTGATTGCTTCGAAGCTTCCAGCCGAAGCCGCGTGCAGCAGTGCTTGTCACCTGATACTGAATTCGTGGTATCGAGAGACGTGTTGGCAATTCCATCGGACTCAGAGACACTGACATCAGCCGAAGCAATTCCGTTGGTTCACGCGAGGTTGATTGATGTCATTCAAAGCATGGCGGGTGCCGTTGGTGTTTCGAGTACCTCACAAACGGAAAACCTTGAAGAATTCTACGTTTCCTTTCGGCATGTCTCCATTGACCCGGACCTCACAGTTTCGATCCCATGGGCCGTGTTGACGACGGAGGAATTTCGAGACAGCTTGTTCTCGGCTGTATCCCTGTTACGCACCGTGTTCTATGAAGATGAGGCTGTTTCATGTGAACGGATGATTGGCAGGCATTCTGTAATTCCCGACCTGAACGTACCGCTACCTTTTGGATGGTTGGATGTTGGGCACGAAGAGTTGTCAGACTCCGAGATGCATCGTCTGAACAAAGTAATTCACCAACAGTCGATCATTGATGAACTTGTGCGCGGCAGTCTCAGGACGTTGATCAAAACCCTCGATCAGATGCTCTATATTGGTCCGAAAAGGAGTTCTGTACCACGACAACTTGATAGTCGGCAACTTGATCCATATCGCCTTTGGGGAGATGGCTTGGGAGCGTGGCGATGGCTGCTGGTCTGTAGTGAATCAGACCTGCAGAAATGTTCAGAGATGCTGAGAGATCCCGTCGTAGGCTTAGGCACCGGATATTCGTTGGAACGAATTGGACTTGTTGAGGTTGAGGTAAGCCGATTGAGGAGCTCTGGAGAATCTTCAATCAGTGATCTGCCAATGGATGATCCGCATGCGACAGCGTTGGCTGAGTTCATTCGATCGGCTCAGACGTACAACAGGATCGAGTTGCGTAGAAGTTCAGATGAGGCAGTATTTCACCCGCAGGATCTTGGGGAGGGAATCACTCAGTTGGTTCCAGTGGTTGCAGGGATCATCCAGGGGATCAGTGCTGAGTCTCGTGTCGGTGATTTTGTTGCGATTGAACAACCGGAATTGCACCTGCACCCATCGCTCGCCGCCAGGATTGGTGACCTGCTGTTGTTGCAGGCGGATAAGAAAACGAACTTAACCTTACACAAAAGGCCCAGTCTTCTCATCGAAACCCACAGCGAACACTTGATTCTCCGAGTCTTGCGTCGAATTCGGCAGACGACAGACGGGGAGCTTCCGGATCATATTCCGCCGGTGAAGCCTGACGATGTCTGTGTGATGTGGGTGGATAATCTTGGGCAGGGAACCACCTTCCAGCGTCTTCGGATCAGTGAGGACGGGGACTTCATTGATCGCTGGCCTCGGGGGTTCTTCACGGAACGGGCCGAGGAGTTGTACTGATGATCCATGAGTATGCAGTTGATCCGAGGATCGTGGAAGAATCAGAACTCATGTGGCAGGCTCTTGAACAGTTTGGGGTCAGCCATGGTCGTGTCATCATCGAGTGCCCAAAAACGTGGTGGAAGACGATCAAGCAGAGCCTCCAGTCAGTAGAATCTCGCCTTTCAGCGTTGCAGTACAAACTGCTCGAAGAACGTTGCGAATGGCTCAGATTCAGCCACGCAGTAATTCGAAGAAGAGATGCTCAATTTGATGGCACCCTGCCCTACGCCAAGGCGATTTCCAGGGAGTACTCACAGCGTCCATTTCGAGCGGTGGTGTGCTCTGAGTCGGACGATGGCTGTGGAGTACCGATTCTAACCCGACTTCCCCAGAAGTGACCGAATCCGACCCGGCGAAAAAATTATTTGCCGTGTTTTTGAGATGACTTTTTGAAAACGGCCGTGTTTGGAAAGTCAAAACGTGATGTAGTGA
>JAEUIH010000057.1 GCA_016795105.1 Planctomyces sp. | reverse complement strand
CTACCATCGCACTCGCCGACACTGCCGCAAACAACTTGTTACAACATTGCTCACGGAGTCACGGCGGAGCGTGATGACGACTATGTGTTCATCACGACGGAGCGTGATGAGTACTTTTTTTGCGGACGCTGATCAGCTCCGGTCGAGAGCGATGAGTCCGAGGGCGTGGCAGCCGTGGACGTATTTTGAGAAACGGGCGGCGCGGACCTGAAGAGGAAACAGAATTTCCTGTATGCGGCCTTCCGTCCCGACAGGTCCTTTCGCTTCAAGAATCACGACATCCGGCATGCGATGCACAAAATCGGCGGTAAATGTCGCTCGACCGCCCTGATCATAGAACGCCAGTTGATAGTCGATGGTCAGTCGGATTTGTTGATCCCACGACACAAAATGTTCTCTGTGATATTCAACCAGGACAATCGGTCGAGGATTCCTGAGCAGGATTCCGCAGAGTTCACCGGGCAATGATGGTTCAAGATCTCTGAACAACCGGTCGTAGGTAATCTCGGTCAATGGTCGCTCGGATCGAACTTCATACCGGTGCTTGCCAGTGACTCGACTCTTCCGCCACTTGAACTCGAGATACACCGTTCGGTCGGGAAGCAGTGAATCGTACCATCGCAAACGGACTTTGTTGCGAATTCCAAGCCCATTCAGATTCGCGTAACAGCATGACAACTGATCGTCATCGAGGTAAACACTGCGGACAACAGAAACCGGGTCATGGTGAACGATGCGACGACAATTCACCTCCAGCAATCGACGGACGGCCGTGAAGTCTGCTCCAGTAATGACAAACTTAACCTCCGAACGCTTCGCAAGATCTGATCGTGACTCCGTTTCACTGCGAACCTGAAGTGCGCCCGATGGAAGAGCTGCATCTGTTATGGGAGCTAATGAGGTTTTCACTTCAAATGATGTCATGGCGTCTGGAAGAAGTTCTGTGGTCGGGCTGCTATTGTACTATTGTACTCATCACGCTCCGCCGTGATGACGAACACCTGGCTGCGATTCCGAACGTAGCAAAAATCCGCCACCGGTAGCGCACGCCAGGCGGCTGTACAGTGCGGCGTTCATCACGGCGGAGCGTGATGACGACTATGCGTTCATTACGATGGAGCGTGATGACGACTATGCATTCATCGCGACGGAGCGTGATGACGACTATGCGTTCATTGCGACGGAGCGTGATGAGTACTTTCTTTGTCAGAGGGATGAACTTAGGTTGACGTAACTGAATTCGCATTCGGGAAGTTTGTCTCGCAACTTGCCGATCAGGTCTGCGACGTTCTTTGCTTCAGTTCGTCGCAGAACAACTCGCACCTGCCCTCGCTTGCCATCCAGGTCCATTCTCTGCAGAGTGAAGTTTCCGGCGATCAGGCTGAGAACCGGCATCACACCTCCTTCTCGCTGATGGAAATCTCGCTGTGAATCGCCCGTGATGGTGAGCATCAGACTGAGCTCACGTTTCTGGCGATTCGTAAAATAGAGCAACAGGCTGAAGAACGTTGCGACGACAACCAGAACTATGGCCAGCAGCGGCTGTGACGCTCCCAGGGCCAGCCCAACACCAATGCACAGGAACAGGTACACCAGCTCTTCCGGTTCTTTAATGGCAGCTCGGAATCGAACGATCGACAGCGCACCCACCAGTCCCAGTGAAAGCGCCATCGATGATTTTACGACGGCAATCACGCCAATCGTTACCAGAGTGAGCATGGGAAAGACTCTGGTAATTGAGTCTGATTCCGAAGCGGCCGTACTGCAAAAGCGGTAAAGCACCCGAACATAGATTGAAATAAAGCCACCCATCAGCAGGTATACGGCCAGGCTTAGCGCCGAAACGTTTTGCGAAGCAGAAACCGCATCTCGGAGCTGATTCCACGATTCCTGAAGCTGATTTTCCATAAAGGGCAGGCTCTCACACAGACGGCTCAGAAGTTCCAGTTGAGGGTGTACTATCCGAATTACGGATTGATTCTGAAGCGATTAACACTTTCTTCATATTCAGGTTTCGACAAATTCCTGAACTCCATCAACTTCGAACCCGGAAATCCGCCCGTTTCCCCCTCTCGGTTGAATGACGAGCCCCGGACCGTCAAACTTTACGGAAATCGTTTGCCACCATTGAGATGGAGAAACACCAATGCTCGTCGCCCTGTTCCGGAAAAATCTGGCGATCGCTGTCCTGATTCCCCTGATGACCGTCTCCTGCTGGTCAGGCACTGTTTCCGGCCAGGAAGGTTCCGACCTGAAAGGCTGGACGAACTGGCGGGGTCCGAATCTGAACGGTAGTGCCGCTGCAGATGCTCGCCCGCCAGTGAAATGGGATGCCACAACAAACATCCAGTGGGCAACCGATCTTCCGGGAGAAGGCACGTCAACACCCATCGTTCTTGGGGACCAGATTTTCGTTCTCTCTGCCGCCGCTACGGATCGAAAAGCGGAGACCCCTCCTGCGGCCGCCGCAGACAGCAAGACGATCCCTCCCGATGTCTACTACCAGTTCATTGTGACCTGCGTTGATCGTACCACTGGCAACGTGGCGTGGCAGCAAACCGCTATCGAAGAAGTTCCACACGAAGGTCATCACCCGACTCATACATACGCTGCAGGTTCACCAACGACGGATGGAAAACGCCTGTATGTTTCGTTTGGTTCCCGAGGTATCTTCTGTTATTCACTGTCCGGGGAACTGCTCTGGAAACAGCAGCTCGGAAAAATGCATACTCGCTTTGGCTGGGGAGAAGCCGTCGCACCAGTGATTGCTGGTGATCTGCTGATCGTAAACTGGGATCAGGAACAGGACTCCTTCATCACGGCACTCGACGCCGCTACCGGGCAACCTGTCTGGAAAACAGACCGTCCCGGAGAAGTCACCTCCTGGAATACTCCGCTGGTCACAGAATTCAACGGCAGAAAACAGATCATCGTCAATGGCACAGATCGCGCCCGTTCATACGACTTGAAGACCGGCAAAGAGATCTGGTCCTGTGGTGGTCAAACCGTAAACGCAATTCCATCGCCACTGCGATATGAAGACTTCGTTGTCTGCATGAGCGGATACCGAAGTGCTGCAGCATTCGCGATTCCACTGAGCTCTGAAGGCGACATCACATCGCAGTCAAAGACGCTGTGGTCCTGGGCTGAAGGCACCCCCTATGTTCCGTCACCGTCGCTCAGCGGTCGACGACTCTACTTCACCGCAAACACCAACAGTATCCTCAGCTGTCTCGACGTTACGACCGGACGACCGCTTGTCGAACAGAAACGTCTTTCCGGAGTCGGTAATCTGTATGCATCCCCTCTGATTGCCAACGGACATGTCTACATCACTGGCCGTGATGGTACTACAGTGGTCCTGAAAGATGACGACAGCCTTGAAATTGTTGCTACAAATGAACTGAAGGATCAAATCGATGCTTCACCAATCGCCGTCGGAAATCAACTATTTCTTCGCAGCTGGAAGAAGCTCTATTGCATCGCCGACACCACCTCAGCGGCTTCTCGCTAATTGATTCACCAGCCTCCGCCAGAAAAGCAGATCTGTATGTTCCAATTAAGAAAATCACTCCGAAATGCCCTAAAGCTGTTGGCACTCGTCGCATACCTCGGCATCACACACGCCTCTTTGTCGGGTGTAAACGGGGCTGAAGAACCGATCAGCTTCAATCGGGACATTAAGCCGATCCTCTCGCAGAACTGCTACACATGTCATGGACCTGACGAGAACCATCGAAAAGGCGGACTTCGACTCGATTTACGGGAAGGAGCCGTGTCACTGGCTGCATCCGGTGCAGCAGCCATCATCCCGGAACAGCCTGAAAACAGTGAACTGCTTCATCGTGTCACTTCCACAGATGAAGCTCTTCAGATGCCACCTGCTGAGACCGGGAAAAAGCTGACCGCTGAACAGGTTGAGTTGCTTCGTCGCTGGATCAAGACAGGCGCAGAGTATCGCGGTCACTGGGCTTTTGAAGCTCCGCAGCGCCCTGCCCTGCCAGAACCAGTGACCTCCCTGAAAGCTCAAAGCAGGCACCCGATCGACCTCTTCATTCAGGCCAGGCTGGCTCAACACGGGCTGCACCCGGCAGAGGAAGCGTCTCGAGAAACTTTGATTCGTCGAGTCGCTCTGGACCTGACGGGACTGCCACCCACAATCAGCGAAATCGATGCCTTTCTGGCCGACCCGTCTGACAACGCTTACGAATCCATGGTCGATCGCTTTCTCAACTCCCCGCACTATGGAGAGCGGATGGCGATCAACTGGTTGGACAATGCTCGCTACGCAGACAGCAATGGATTCCAAAGCGACGGCAGTCGTGACCTCTGGGCATGGCGCGACTGGGTCATTGGTGCTTACAATCAGAACATGCCCTTCGATCAGTTCACTGTGGAACAGCTTGCCGGTGACATGCTTCCCAATCCAACTCGTGAGCAGATCATCGCAACCGGTTTCAATCGCAATCATCGACTGAATGGTGAAGGTGGCCGAATCGAAGCAGAGTGGTTTGTGGAAACGGTGATTGACCGAGTCGAAACTACGGGCCTCACATGGCTTGGACTCACTCTCAACTGCTGCCGATGCCATGACCACAAGTATGATCCAATTTCACAGCGCGAGTTTTACCAGCTATTTGCCTTCTTCAATTCGGTTGAAGAAAGTGGTGTCCTGTCGCCCGTTGGAAAGAACACAGAGAACACTCCGCCATTGCTGACACTGAAGACTCCCGAAACAGATGCTCGTGAAGCGGAACTCGAATCGAAACTTGCCTCTGCCCGTGAAGCCGTTCAGCAGGCTGAAACGAAACTCCCGGAGTTCATCGCATCGTGGGAAGCCAGTGTGGCTCCGCAACTGGGTACCGAAAGTCTTTGGTTTGAGCCCCAGGGAATTGAAGTCACATCGGCAGGCGGCGCAACGCTTGTGAAGCAACCTGATGGATCATGGCTGGCTACAGGTGCAAACCCTGGCAACGACACGTATGTCGCTCGATTTGTTGTCGAGACCCCGGAAATCTCAGGCCTGATTCTGGATGTATTTCCGGACGGTGCACTGCCGGCACAGAGTCTTGGGCGAGGCTTCAACGGGAACTTTGTACTCACTGATATCGTAACCGAACTGCGAACACCGGCTGGCGAAGTGATTCCGCTGACGGTTTCAAAAATCGCGTCTGACTATGATCAGCCTGGTTACACCGCAGAATCGATCCGCGTTCATAAGGCCGGAACCTCCATCGAATCACAGCCTCGAAAGGGCTGGGCGATTGATGGAAACGACCCGGAAAAGAAGAAGGCTCGCCGAATGATGCTGGTGTTCGATCCACCGTCAGCACCACTCACCGGCGGAATTCTGACCGTCCAGTTAATCCACGCATCCCAGTTTGCAGACCACAATGTGGGCCGTTTCAGAATCTCGGCCAGTTCCGCTGACCGATCTCTGCTAAGCCTCAGTGGAGCAGGACTGCCGGTGGACGTATTGGCCGTCCTCCAAACACCAACCTCTAGTCGATCCGCGGAACAACAGGCACTGCTGACGAAGTACGTTCGCAGCAGCGTTACAAACCCGGTTTCAACGGCAGAGAAGCTCGTGTCTGATACAGAGAACCAGCTCAGAGAGTTCCGAGAAGACCTCCCGACAACAATGGTCATGAAGGAAGGCCAACCTCGTGACGCGTTCATACTTACTCGAGGAGAATACGATCGGCCGGCGGACAAAGTGGAACGAGGCGTTCCGTCATTCCTGCCTCCAATTCCCGCCGACAGCTCACGCGATCGACTCGGACTGGCACGATGGATTGTTGGGAGTTCAAACCCCCTCACAGCACGAGTCTGGGTCAATCGGGAATGGGAACGATTCTTCGGCGCTGGTCTGGTTCGAACAACAGAGAACTTTGGCTCGCAGTCGGAATTTCCAAGTCACCCGGAGCTGCTCGACTGGCTTGCCTGTGAATTCATGCAGCCAACTGTAGCCACCGGTCCGGATGGACAACCGGCTCATCAATGGGACATGAAGGCACTTCAGAAACTGATCCTGATGAGCAGCTCTTATCGACAAACGTCGCAACTGTCTGACGAATCTCGAGAGAGAGACCCGGAAAACCGACTGATCTCTCGAGGACCCCGATTTCGACTGACAGGAGAATTGATTCGCGATCAGGCGCTCAGTGTCAGCGGACTTCTGGTGCCTCGCATTGGCGGCCCAAGTGTCCGCCCCTATATGCCGGAAGGCGTCTGGGATGAAACCAGCAAGTACGGCAACCTGCGAAACTATATGCACGACAAAGGCGACGGACTGTATCGACGAACATTGTACACAATCTGGAAGCGAACAGCGGCTCCTCCGACCATGCTGCTGTTCGATGCCCCGAATCGAGAAGTCTGTACGATTCGCAGGTCTCGTACAAACACACCGCTTCAGGCTCTTGCACTACTGAATGAAGTCACGTTCGTTGAAGCAGCTCGGGCTTTGGGAGCACGAATTCTGAACGAAGGTGGCCCGGATGTTCGTTCAAAAATAATTTGGGCCTTCCGTACAGTCACAGGACGTCCTCCAGTTCTGGAAGAATTGACCGTTCTCATGGCCGGCTATGAACAGGACCTGAAGGGATTTCAGACAAACCCGGAAAGCGCCGTGCAGTTGCTTCAGGTCGGAGAAACAGCTGTTCCGGAAGATATCGATCTCGCTGAACTTGCGGCATGGACCGTCTCCGGAAACGTTCTTCTGAATCTGGATGAGTTTGTGACTCGCGAATAGCTTTATGGAACAAGACGTTGTCATTTGGGTCATACTTGCGGGACTCGCTGAGCGAATCCTCGCGATCTCAGTGACGTTGCATGCCGTGCTGAACAAACGTGATACTCGGGCTGTGATCGGCTGGGTTGGTCTGGCATGGCTGGCGCCCGTTTTAGGATCGTTTGCTTACTTCTGGTTTGGTATAAATCGCATCCGCAGAAATCGGTCTGTCCGAAAGCGTAAAGGCCGTTGGGAGGCCAGCAGAGCAGCAGGAAACCATCGAACGGATGGAGAGGCTTTGCATCTTCCACATGAATCTGCCCATCTCGGTGGACTGATTCGACTGTCTGATCGAATAGCTCAACAACCATTAACAGCCGGCAACCGTATCGAACCGCTGATGAATGGTGATGAGACATTCCCATCGATGCTCGATGCGATCCGCAACGCTCATTATTCCATTACACTGCTCAGCTACATTTTTGAATGTGATGAAACCGGTTACGAGTTCCTCAAAGAATTGTCTGCCGCTGTGGCTCGTGGGGTGCAGGTTCGAGTCCTGATCGATGATGTTGGATCCCGATACGGGCATTCAAATATCATCTCAGAGTTGAACGCGGCCGGTGTTCGTGCTGCCGCATTTCTTCCCACTCGCATCCCTCGCATCCCACAGTACGCCAATCTTCGCAACCATCGAAAGATCCTGGTTGTGGACGGCCACATTGGATTCACGGGGGGTACGAATATTCGGCATAGCCATGTCCTCGGCGACAACCCCTCCTACCCAACGGCGTGCACCCATTTTCGTGTTCAGGGTCCGGTTGTGGACCACATGCAGGAAGTCTTTGCGTTCGACTGGGAGTTTACAACGGGGGAAAAACTCACTGGCTCACCGTGGTTTGAAACACACGTTCAATGTGGCAATACGTGGGCTCGCGGAATTTCCCATGGACCAGATGAAGATTTCGAAAAACTCACACAGGTTCTTGCCGGCGCTCTATCCGTTGCCGAACGACGAGTCCGCATTCTGACGCCCTATTTTCTGCCTGAAGTATCGCTGATTCAGGCATTGAACCTCGCAGCACTTCGTGGAGTCAAAGTCGAGATTCTCGTACCGGAACAGAATAACGTAGTCCTGGTCCAGTGGGCTATGCAGGCACAACTCTGGCAGAACCTCGAACGCGGTTGCCGAATCTGGTTCGTCCCGCCCCCCTTTGATCATTCGAAACTTATGGTCGTCGATGATGTCTGGACACTGCTGGGATCGACCAACTGGGATCCTCGCAGCCTGCGACTGAATTTCGAGTTCAATATTGAGTGCTATGACGTGGATCTGGCAGCAAAGGTCAACCGGATCATCGATGACAAGGCGACATTGGCCCGTGAAATCACGCTGACAGAAGTTGACAGCCGATCGACACTCACCCGCATCCGCGACGGCATCTGCCGCCTCGCTATCCCATATCTCTGAAACCGGTAGTAAGCAAACAAAGCCGGGGTGTCAGGGTCAGTATCTCAGGGCGATGAATCTGCCGAGGGAAACACACGTGATGCTAATCTCTTTCTCATACAGCGCCCCGCGAGGCACGAATACGACTTCAGAAAAATGATCCTCAAGGATGTAGGAAAAAGTATCGCAGAGACGCAAAGGCGCAAGGACGCAGAGAACACTACAAAAGCCGAATCCCTCTTTGCGCCTCTGCGCTTAATTTTTTCCACGGCGCGTCGCTATGCTTCGAAATCAATGGTCTACAAAGGCTCACGAAGATGTGAATTGAACTACGAATGTGTCGGGATGGACGATAGACTGGGGCAGCCGTCACTTTGAAGACAACCGAAATCCCGGCTGTGCCTGCTCAAATCCTTTAAACGCTGTCTGAGACCACTGTGGAACACAAACCCACGCCAATCGAACCCTGCCCTTCCGACAATGAAGCGTGCTCACCGATCACAACTGATTTCTGCCAGCATGATTCGGGCCAGCATGATCCCTGTCAGCATGACTCCTGCGAACATGATGCTGGTTGCGATTCTGACCATGATTCCGGCTGCGAATCTGATCATGACTCTGGTGTTGAACGGACCAGCGTTGAACAGGCCAGCGTTGAACAGGCCAGCGTTGAACAGGCCTGTGTTGAACAGGCCAGTGTTGTGCAGCCAAGAGTTCGGCGAGTTCAACCGTGGCTGGGACCGTTGACGGTTGAAAGTCGACCGAAACGTGAAGACCTGCCTGCACCGCCTGAAAAAATCCATCGGCGATGGGATCGATTTGTGCGACTGGTTGGCGATCAGGGCGTACGTACTCTGTTGAACTCTCATGTGACCATCTTTGGTCTTGGGGGCGTTGGCAGTTATGTAGCCGAAGCGCTGGCTCGCTCAGCTGTCGGTCGTATGACACTTGTCGACTTTGACGACATCTGCGTTACAAACGTAAATCGCCAGCTTCAGGCGCTTCCTGGGACAGTTGGGAAATCGAAAGCGATTTTGCTTGCAGAGCGTGTTCAGGCCATTCATCCCGAGGCATGGGTGGATCCGATTCAGGCATTCTACAGTCCTCAGACCTCAGCCGCTTTGCTGACTCCGCGGCCGGACTTTGTCATTGATGCGATCGACAACGTAACTGCCAAGATCATGCTTCTTGAAACCTGTGTACGGGAAGGCATTCCCGTGATCAGCGTCACTGGAGCCGGTGCTCGCTTCGATCCTACGCAAATCCGCATCAGTGATCTCGGACAGACAAAGGTTGATCCTCTCGCTCGAGTCCTTCGAAAAGAACTTGGGCGTCGGCTGCAGCTGGAATCCGGTGAATTCGGAATTCCTGTAGTGTATTCTGAAGAAGAAGTTCGCGAACCGGAAGTGCCGGAATGGGAAGTGAACTCCGGCTTTCAGTGCATTTGTCCGCATCGCGAAAATTCTCCTCATGCGTGTGAGAAGCGGCGAGTCATCTACGGGACGGCCGCATTTATGACGGCTTCATTCGGCATGGCAGCAGCGTCTCATGTAATTCGTCGACTGACAGGTCACTAGAATTTCAGGTCGCGACGATGGTACACCGTGTTTATTGCGAAGACCTTTCCGGCTCTCATGCAGAGATCGAAGAAGCAGAAGCTCATCACCTGCTGCATGTACTGCGCATCAAATCCGGCGAACAGATCCAACTGTTTGACGGCGCCGGAAACTCTGCCACAGCTCAGATCACCGAACTCACGCGACGCAGCCTGACCGCTGAAATCGTGGCACGACAATCCGAAGTGCCTCGGCAACAGGCTCGTATCATCGTCGCGGTCGCACCTCCCAAAGGTGATCGGCTCCGCTGGATGATTGAGAAGCTGACCGAGATCGGGGTCGACCAGATTGTTCTGCTGCAAACCGCCCGAACGATCGTCACACCAGGTGAAACGAAGGTCGATAAGCTTCGAGCAAACATCATTGCCGCCTGTAAACAGTCCGGTCGCAATCGGCTGATGGACGTCCAGCCATTGATCCGCCTGAACGATTTCCTGAGATCCGACGTCGCTCAACCACAGTCCGCAAGACTGTATCTCGCTCATCCGTTAGATCCATTTTCCACTCAATCAGCCACTGACCCCAATTCGACGGCTCCCTCGACAAATGACAGTATTCTCTTCGTCGGACCGGAAGGTGGTTTTACAGACAACGAAGTAGAATTGCTCAGGGAACGCAGCGCTCAGACCCTCTCCTGGCCAGCCACCATCCTCCGCATCGAAACCGCCGCCATCGTGTTCGCATCGCTCCTGATATCAAAGAGATCGCTCTAAAGTACTCATCACGCTCCGTCGTGATGTTGAGCACCTGGCTGCGATTCCAAACGCGGCAAAAAGACCGACGTGGGCAGCGCACGCCAGGCAGCGACCAGAGCGGTGTTCATCACGACGGAGCGTGATGAGTACTTTGTGGATCGTTGTTATTGGCAACGAATCCAGAGGCCAAGAATTGCGAGGGCATCGCGGATGTCTTCAGTCGGTTCACCACCATGAGGGCGGCCTGCGTCGGTGATCCAGAATCTTCCGGAACCGGAGTCGGCGTGCGCTGTGAGATGCATTGAACGCAGCTTCGCGGAACGATTAATCCGATCGGACATTTCCTGAGGAGTCACCCAGACTCCGGATGTGCTGAAGACTTCAAACTGAGTATCATCATCGCGGATTCGAATGATCATAGCACCGTGTGGCCGTTCGCCCGAGATCACCGAATCCCGATGAAGGAACTCGATGCCTCGCTGTTCAGCGACCCATTGCAGACGATCGATGATCAGTGAATCCGAACATTCTGCAATGATGCGACACCGACAACCTTCGGGATACCATCTCAGAAGCCACTGTCGGTACCTTGATTCAAACTCCACGATGTTGTGAGTTCCTGAACTTCTGGCGATTCTCAGAGAACGAAATCCTCTTCGGTAGCCACTGCGACCGACCTGCTGGGCATCGTTCTCGGTCGGTCGTTCGCGGTCCTCAGGCAGACAGAGCACTCTCGATAACCATTTACTTCGGGCAGAAGTCTGTTCAGGAAACTCTTCGATCGACTCCGATGATGCTCCACCCGATCCGGGTGACACGGCCTCCAGATGAATACCGAATTCCTTCCACGCCACTGGCACGGATTCACCGAATCGATCGAGTATATCCAGGCCTGTGTAGGATGGTGGGAATCCTGCCCCGGTGACAAACATCGCGCCGACTGCTTCAGGAAACTGACGAACGGCTTCCATCAGTGATCCCGCCGTGCTTCGGCCCGTGTCAATCACATGTAAGCCATATTCCCGAACGGCTGAAATCACACCAGCCACGATATCCGGAGACGACGATCGACCGTCGAATCCTATGACGATCGACGGAATCGCAGCATATCTCGGAGTATTGTCTTCTTCCTTTGGGTTAGGTCGAAATCGCACACTGACCGGAAGTTCCTCAGATGCCGGACGGCGAGATATCAGCAACGACTGACAGAAGACCTGTGACAAACCACCGATAATCCTGCGATCAATACGATTCAGGTAAGGACCACGAATCCCAAATTCTGTTCGCTGAATCCCCTGCCCTCGAAGATCTCGAATCCGTTCAACAGATTCAACAGACTGCTGTCCCAGACCCTCTGTATCATGCCGCAGCGAACACTGATCGCAACCGGGCCATGCTGCGTGCAGCCGAGCAAGATGCACAGCTCGCGACACCGGAGCCACCGCGCCCGGGCAGACGTAATTTGGCTTCTCTCCGGAATACTCCGCAGGGATTGAGATCGTCAGGTCAGAATAATCCCACAGCTTATCTTCCATCCCGCCGCGATCCTTCAAAAAGTCGTGGATCGCTCCGCGATCCCACGCCGTCGCTACTCATCCGGATCCTCAGTATGGTACGTAATCAAGCTCTCCACATTCAGACCCGGCAGCCGGCTCCTTCCCTTCAAAAACGCCAGCTCGATCACGAACGCTGCACCAATGACTTCAGCCTGCTGTTTTTGAGCAAGTTTCAGACAGGCCTCCACGGTACCGCCAGTCGCCAGCAGGTCGTCCACCAGAAGCACTCGGTCGCCGGGACCTACAGCATCCACATGAATCTGGAGCGAATCAGAACCGTATTCCAGGTCGTAACTGAAGGTCTCTGTTTTCCATGGAAGCTTGCCAGGTTTGCGAACCGGAACAAATCCGACACCTAATGCGAGAGCCAATGGGGCTCCAAACATAAACCCTCGAGCTTCCGCGGCCATGACCGCAGTAATGCCGAGATTGCGGTAGGGCTCGGCAAGCCGTTCAATCACTGTCGCCATTGCCTGAGACGACTTCAATAACGGAGTAATGTCCCGAAACATGATCCCGGGCTTAGGGAAATCAGCAACGGAACGAACGTAGTTCTTGAGGTTCATGGAGACGAAATACCTGCGCTGAAGACCACCGAATGATTGACTCGCTGTTCTTCAGTCTAGCACATCGTCCAACTTTCAGTCACTGCGTTCAGATGACCGAAAATCCGGTTTCGCAGCAAAAATCAGTAAGGCCACAGGGTCGGGCAAGCCGCAAAATCAGGTCTAAAGAGCGAACACCCAAATTCGGGACGGTGCCGTGTATTCGAAGTCGTTGTCCACAACGACGATCAGCGTTTTGCGACCATCTGCCAGAGGGGGGCCCCAGGTCAGGCCTTCAATCTTCTCGGGCATTGAATCACCTGCAAGGCCAAATGCAGGGTTCAGAAAATCCAGAAACTCTGTTTTTGTCACGGGTTTGACGTGCGAAGGAATTCCTTCCGCGAATGAACAATCCATGCCGGTTACGTCAGTCGCTCCGACCGTGGATATCAGCATCAGTTTTCGGAATGCAGCTTCGTTTCCGCTAAGTCCGTCCTTTTCAATCACCAGATACTGATCGGGACCGGCAGCGAGGATCTCATTGGTTCCAAATTCAGAGGACTCCAGTTCATACAAGTACTCTTTTGACTCCTGAGTTTCCCGATCAATCACCAGCAATCTGGCGACGTTACCCGATGGAGTTCCCTTCTCTGGAGATCGAACAGAGTCCTGCAGGAGTGCCTGCTGAAACAGGCCAACTGCAAATTGTCCATCATGCGAAACAGCAAGTCCTTCAATCCCTTTGTTAGAAGCGCGTCCTCGTTGATTTAAGGCATTCTCTTCCTGCTTCGTGGCCGCAGGATGCTCCACCTGCATATGCTGAGGAACCTGCCATGAGCGAACCAGACGACCGTTCGATGCAAACTCGAGGATCGATGGACCATATTCATCTGACAGAAGGAAACGGCCCCCCGGCAACGTTCGCAGACCTTCCGGATCCAACCGACCTGCAGAGTCGGAAGAAACAGGAGCAGTCGACGATCCGTACCAGCCTCGGCCGAGCTCATCGGTCAAATATTCGGTTGCAAGCAGTTCCACATTCACTCGGCTTACCGCTTGAGGATCAATTTGAATCTTGAGCAGATGAGAACGACATCGATACGAAGTCGCTCCGTCGTCAGGTCCACGGTCTGGAAGTACTCGATACACGCCCGGATTTTCAGTTGCATCAATCGCTGAAAATCCGCCAATTCGACCGGCCAGTTCGCCGTTCTCCAAAATTGTCTGATCGCCGGATAAATCAGGCTGATCACCAGGGATCTCGGCCGTACCAATCAACTCAATTCGCGGGACAAAAGCCAGTTCGCCGGGATTCAGAGGTCGATCCGCAGCGCCAACGCTGTTAAAATGAAACAGGGTATAAAGCGACACGATACCCAGTGCTGATGCGATCAACAAAAGAACCGCCTCAGACCGACTCAATCGCTGCAACTGCAAGCTTGCCATCTGTTCAACCTGTTTGAAGAACCACATCATTCAAAAAGAAATTTCAGCAGATGAAGAATGTTGAGGAATTGTTAAGGAACCGTGAGGCCAGCCACGGCGGTCTGTGAATTTTCCGTTAACCCGGATAACCTTCCAAGTCATATGAATACGCTCATTCGCACGATGATTTGCGGCTGGATAGTGGCGGGAAGCCTGCTGTTTTCCGCCGACTCTGCCCTGGCACAGCGAGACGGCGAAGCGGAATTCGTGCGACAATTGCTGGCCCGTTCGATGTTCCGAAGCGCCGAGCAATTTTGTGAACAGAACCTTGCTCGCGCAACCACCGTGGACGAAAAAGCCGACTGGCAGGGAATCCTCAGCGACTGCCACGCTGCCCACGCATGGCAGGCACCCTCCGTGAACAGAACAGGCCTGATGGATCATACCATCGAGCAGATCACGGAGTTCCTCAAGGCAAATATTGTCCACCCAGAACGTGAACTCCGGCTGCGGCTGCAGCAGATCGAGCTTCTCATTCAATCGGTGCGGATGCAGGATACTGTTGATCAGGCCGGCACATGGCTCACTCATCCGGATTCAGGTTCAGTACCGCGCACATCCTCAACAACAGCATCACTCCCCAATTCATCGCCCTCAAAATCATCGCCCTCAGAATCATCGAGGGAGACCAGCTTTCGAACACCTCGCCTCGAACAGGCGCTGCTGCTGGCGGAAGCACTTCTGAAACAACTTGAACAAATCCGTCGTGATCTGGACGCAACCAGTGTTCGCCAACTCCGGGAACGTACCCGGCTTGCGATCGCTGAAATTCTCACGCTGCAGACATTGGTCCATCAATCCGAATCGCCCCCGACAGCGGATACTCTGACAGCCATAGCCTCTAAAGCAGATGAAATGACTCAGCAACTTGCACGCAGCACTACAGACGAAGAACTTCGTTATCGGATCGCTGTTCTTGCTGCTGAACTCCAATTGAATCGTCGTGACGATAAGACACTCGAACTGCGACTGGGCGTCCTCAACACTCCGTCACCCACGATATCGCAACAAGTCGCGCAGGCCAGTCTTCGAGTTCGAACGGCCCTGAAGCAGGGACATCCTTCTGAAGGAATGGATGTCCTCCAGGGCGTACCGACAGACCTCAGGGCAGCCAGTCAGGAACTGCAGTTTCTGGAACTTGAGCTTCTGCTGGCAAATTATGAAACCATTAGTATCCTCAACAAGCCTGAACCTCGCCGCCTCGCCGAAGAACAGTTTCTAAAACGCTTCGACGAACTTTCGGTTCGGCTGAACGGAGTGTGGCTGGACTGTGCCAACTCCGTGACTCGGCGATTCCATCGAGTCCGCAGGTTTGGCGTGGAAGCTGTGGACCTGATGGCTGATGTCGAACGACTTGAGGCAACCGGAAATCGGCAGGAAGCGATCAACTCAATCGTGCGACTCCTCAGCGATACCAAAGTCCGACTTTCAGATTCCGTTCGTACTGCTTTGACTCTGAAGACCGGCGAGCTGTGCGTTCAGATTGGTGACTGGCCGGCAGCGGAGACGCACCTCGCGTCAGCAAAAGACATGGCCACAGCACAGAGTGATCTCACTTCAGCGGCCGCGGCCGATTTGCTGACGATCTTCGTCATGGCACAAAAACTGCCAAAAGCTGAGGCGACGACGGCGGCCCACGAACAGTATCGTTCGGCGCTTAATCAGCATCTTCAGAACTACAACGGCCTCCCCACGGAAACGCGTGCTCGTGAATGGCTGGCACTCTTTCTGAAGACTCGAGCGCCAATCGAGTCCGCGGAGCAATATCTGTCCATCCACAAAGCAACCGTTGACTCTCAGCCTTCACCCGGTCTCACTCCACTCGTGGAATGCGGCCGTCTGCTGACACAGTTCCCAACACAGCACCTCTTACAGCAAATGCCATCTGATGCGCCCGACAACGACCGCTTTATTGCGATTCGCAAGGACTTTCCTGTGGCCGTCAAAGAGATCATAAACGCGCCAACGGATTCTATCGGGCCGAGTCTGGAAGAACAAAAAGCTGAGTTGGTTCTGCTGGCGGCTGAAGTCCAGTTAAGCAGTCTCAACAAACAATCTTCGATCGACGACTGGAATCAGCTTCAGGAATGGCTCGAATCGTATCCCGATCGAGTATCGTCGCTGACTCTTTCGGCTGAACAAAGCCGCTTATGGAATGCCCGCTTTCATGTTGTGCGAATGATTCACACGGCTTACGGAAAAGCAGACCAGCAGATCATCGCTGAATCACTTTCTCACATTGCAGAACTTACATCGAAGGACAGACTTCGATGTATCCAAACCCTGCACACATTTCACACGGCACAACCGAAGCACCCTGGAGATTTAGTCGTCGCCAACTCTGTTCTCACGCTGAGCAGCGACGTTGTTGACATTGTCACCAAACCGGGCTGGAAGCCATCCGCCACACCGTTCATCTCGATCGTGCAGCTCTTTGAACAACAATCGCTGGCCGGTGGACGTACAGGAAAGAATTCGGCGAGGGACAGGCTGCTTAGCGTGATTCTCTCGCAGTCTCTCGACCCGGACGACATGCAAAAGATTGCCGTCCTGATCGCAGCCGGAGGAAGTACGGAAATGTCTGTTGGGACAAACGCGGGTGGAGCTGCGACCGAACAATTCTGGCAGACAATCCTGAAGAAAAGCCCGCAGGGAAGTGATCCATGGCTCGAAGCGTCCCTGCAGGTCGCAGCGATGGCTGTTGAACGTGGAAAGGACGCCGACGCCAGACGAATTCTGGGTGTTGTCAACACTCTTTATCCTGCCTGGGGAAATGAGTCTCGCAAGGCGAAAGCTCAGGCCCTTCAGTCAAAACTCGGGGAGAAAGTTCGTTGACGGTTTCTCTCACGTACGACCTTCAGGAACTCGATCGACTGCTCAGACGAAGTGTTCATTCTGCGACAACGGCTCAAGTCCGATGGGGGCTGTGCATTCATCACAGCGAATCTCAGCTTCTGGCAAGCCTGAAATGCGCGATCAATACACTCGCATCGCCGGAGTCAACTGGGCTGAATGAGCCAAATCACCAAAGTGAATCAACCATCCTGCCAGCCAGGATTTGTGGAGACGTTGTCTGCGACACTGTCTCCGCTGCTCTGGTTGCTGCTCAGCAGAGGTTCGACCATCTTCTGGTCCGAGAACCCGCGGCAACCGATGAGCAGGCCGATGTTCTTCTGAAACTGTTGACTCCGCAGACCTCTGTGACTGCAACCATTGATCACTTCTATCACGCAGAACTTCTCGCCAGAGCTGCTCAGCGACATCGAAAGACGATTGGAGTCTTTATTGAAGTCGATGCTGGACGCAAATGGAATGGCGTGCGTCCCGGCTATGATGCACAACGCCTCGCTATCGCAGCAAGTCGACTTGATGGGCTGAACGTTCTTGGTGTGTTCGGTCCACTGCCTGAGGCACTTCCAGAGGAGCATACGGGGCTCGGACTGGCAGCACAAAAATGTGACGCCGTCAATGTTCTCAGGCACACGCTGGAGCTGATTCGCAGAGAGTGCCCTGGCGCCCAGCGATTGTTCTTAACAGGCCATCCTTCGAACCTTGAACTGATTCCCTGTCACCACATCACGGACTTTGCTGACAGCTCTCTTCTTCAGGAAACACCGGTCATCGCAGAATGCCGAATCCTCTCTCGTCCAACTCTGCAGAGAGCAGTCCTCAATGCCGGGTGGGCTGTCTTCAATTCCGCTTGCTCTTCCGGCTGCTCTTCCGCCTTCAAATCCGGACATCGATTCTCGACAAGCGGCGATCCATGTCAGAGTCACTTCCCGGAGATCCTTGGGGCACCGGGCGCCACGATGATTGCAGTCGATCACTGTTCGTCACTTCTGGATCTGACAAAACAGGCGCTGGACCTGACGATCGGCGATGCGGTTCGACTGAGAATTCGCTGAGAATCCTCGGACGGATGCAAGGGGAACCCGGTTCTGCAAAAGTCAACAAAATCCCGAACGGATTTTTGTAACCAGCAAATGCCGAGTGACTTCCGTTCAGTAGTAGTATCACTTTGTCGGATTTCGGCGTAAACTGTTGATCCCCTGATTGTTCCTCCATCCTGCTGAGGGTGCTGTACATGCAATTTCGAGGCGTCCATTCATTCCTGATGTCCTGCGTTCTGCTGACGTATCCAGCCCTTCCTTCGTTAAGTGCTCAGGAACCCGGTTCGTCTGCTGACGCAAACCAAAAGGCAACCATTCAGTTCAACAGAGATGTCCGCGGGATATTGACGACGAATTGTTTGAGCTGTCACGGATTTGATGCAAAGAAACGTCAGGCAGATCTGCGTCTTGATACACCGGAAGGTGCTTATACGGTTCTGTCTTCCGGAACAGCAGCTGTCGTTCCGGGAAACGTTGATGCCAGTGAACTCTGGAAACGCATTCACTCCACCGATCCCGAAACGGTAATGCCTCCGCCGGAAACAAAGAAGACTCTCTCGGATGCTGAGAAGAACGTTCTGAAGCAGTGGATTGAACAGGGAGCACCCTATCAAAAGCACTGGGCATTCGAAGCACCGATAAAGTCCGAGGTGCCACAAGTTGATTCGCCATCCGGAACGGTTGCCTCTGCAATTGACGCCTTTCTCCTCAGCCGACTTCGGGAGGAAGGTCTGAATCCTCAGCCTGAAGCCGATCGGGAGACCCTGATCAGACGCGTTTCATTTGTACTGACGGGTTTGCCTCCAAAGATTTCGGAAGTTGACGAATATCTGAATGACACCTCTGACGATGCCTACGCAAAGATGGTGGACCGCTACCTCGCTTCACCGCGCTACGGCGAAGAGCAGGCTCGACACTGGCTGGACGTTGCCCGGTACGCTGACACACATGGGCTGCATCTTGACAATGAGCGTCAAATGTGGGCTTATCGCGACTGGGTGATTCGAGCGTATAACCAGAACCTGCCGTTTGATCAGTTTACAACATGGCAACTCGCCGGCGATCTGCTGCCTGAACCGACTCAGGATCAGCTGATAGCAACCGGCTTCAACCGCTGCAATGTGACAACCAGCGAGGGTGGTTCGATCGAGCCTGAATGGGTTTATCGTTATGCAGTGGATCGCACATCAACAACAGTACAGACCTGGCTGGGTCTGACTGGAGGCTGTGCCGTCTGTCACGATCACAAGTTTGACCCGCTTTCCGCGAAAGACTTTTACTCACTCTATGCGTTTTTCTACTCTGCCGCTGACCCTGGCATGGATGGCAACATTCGCAACACAAATCCCTTCCTGAAAGTACCTACCAATGAGCAGCAACAGCGACTGACTCAGTCCGACCTGCAGATTGAAGATGCTCGAAAAGCGCTCGATGAAGCGTTGAAGGTTGCCGTTTATTCAGACCCGTCGCTCTCTGCACCGGCCGCAGCCGGTGGTGAAGGCAACGCTCAGTCCGCTCTGCTGAAGAGTGTTTCGGATGCGTTGATGGATGATGACTTCCAGTATGGAACTCGCGTTACGAACACTTCCAGAAATGCGGTCCCCTGGGTCTATAAGCCTGAGTTTGGGGCGAAATCCGGCGACCGCGTTCTGGAGCTGAGTAGTTCCGGTCATTTCGATGTCACCGTTCAGCTGTCTCTGATCCCGGTTACGGCTCCTCAGAATGGTCGGCTCGAGTTCTGGCTGCGAGTCGATCCAAAGTACGTTCCTCGAGTGTTTGCCATTCAGTTTGACGACGGCAAGGGAAACAAACGGGCCGTCTGGGGTGATGAAGCTGCCTTGCGTAACACTTCAACTCATTTTTCGATGGGCGAAATTCCGCCCGCAGCTGATTGGCAGCTTGTGAGTGTACCGTTTGAGAAGCTGAACATTGCTCCCGGGTCTCAACTGAAATCGATGGTTCTGTCTCAGGTCGGCGGAAGAATGTGGCTGGATGATCTGCGGGTTGCCGGAGATATCGCACCGCATGAAGATCCTCTGTCCTCATTTCAGGCATGGTGGAAGACAGGAAAAGGCGGAAACCCGGCCGGAATTCCGGAACCGCTTTCAAAGCTTCTTGCTGCGGGCCCAACAGCTGAAAAGACTCCCGAACAGGAAGCCGAACTTCGACAGTTCTATCTGAAGCACGTTCAACGACTCAGCGATTCACCGGTCGCAGACCTGCGATCACAATGGCAGACTGCTCAGTCTTCACGACTGGGTCTCGAAGAATCAATCCCCGGAACGCTGATCTTCAAAAACCTTGACAAGCCGCGAGAAGCGTTTGTGATGCTGCGAGGTCAGTATGATAAGCCGGGAGAACCCGTGAAACCAAATGTTCCCGGATTCCTTCCACCCCTGCGAACTCACGCTGCGGCTGATGCTCAAAACGAAGGTCAGCCGAACCGCCATGATCTTGCACAATGGCTGTTGTCTGAAGAAAACCCGCTCACGGCGCGAGTCACTGTCAATCGAATCTGGCAGCAGCTATTCGGTGTCGGCCTTGTCAAAACCAGTGACGACTTTGGTGCTCAGGGACATCTGCCAAGCCATCCGGAACTTCTCGACTGGCTGGCAGTCACATGGCGTGAATCCGGCTGGGATATGAAAGGTCTCATTCGCCAGATGCTGTTGACTTCCGCGTTTCGGCGATCGTCTGTCGTGACTCCCGAAATGCTGCGTCGTGATCCGGAGAACCGACTGTATGCACGAGGCCCCCGGTTCCGTCTTGATGCAGAGCAGTTGCGTGACAATGCTCTGTACGTGAGCGGACTCATCAACCTTGAAATGGGTGGTCGCGGCGTCATGCCATACCAACCGCCAAATATCTGGGAACCCGTTGGCTACGAAGACAGCAACACCCGTTTTTATCTGGAAGACTCCGGCCCGAACCTTTACCGAAGAAGTATTTACTGCTTTATCAAGCGAACAGCGCCTCCGCCGTTCCTGACCAACTTCGACGGGACAAATCGTGAACAATCCTGCCATCGACGCGAACGCAGTAACACGCCTCTACAGGCTCTGCAGCTGATGAATGATGTCCAGCACTTTGAAGCGGCCCGAGCACTTGCAGAACGAACTCTTTCTGAAGGCGGCAGCTCCGATGCGGAACGGATTGAATACCTCTACCGCACGATTGTTTCTCGTCGACCCACGGACAAAGAACTGACCCTGGTACAGGACGCCCTTGCGACCCAGCGTTCGCTGTTCCTCACCGAGCCCGACGCAGCGATGAAAGTGATTCAGGCGGGTGACTCATCGCCACGAGGTATCGCGACCGCAGAAGAAACTGCCGCATGGACTCTGATCGCCAACCTGATTTTGAACCTTGATGAAACTGTAACTCGCAACTGAACTCAGTCATTTCGAATCGAACTCCATCGACTGAGTTCATCAACCGAGATCATCGACCGACGGAAACAGATATTATGGACCCCGTTTTAGAACGACAGCAGCAGTTGACTCGGCGAAACTTCTTCGGCGATTCTGGTTTGCGAATGGGAGGCATTGCACTCTCAATGATGGCTGGTGTTCAGCCAGCGGCAGGAGCCGCGGGCTTGATCACTTCACAGGAGTCCGGGGGAGCTGCATCAGGAATGATGCACCCACCGCTTCCGGGACTACCCCATTTTGCTCCTCGAGCGAAATCGGTGATCTATTTGCACATGAATGGCGGACCGTCACAGATGGACCTGTGGGACTATAAGCCACAGCTCCATCAGTTCTTTGATAAGGACCTGCCTGACAGCGTTCGCCAGGGTCAGCGAATTACCACAATGACCAGTGGGCAAAGCCGCCTTCCGGTTGCGCCTTCCATGTTTTCGTTTCAGCGATACGGCGATTGCGGAACATGGGTGAGCGAGCTGTTGCCACATACCGCGAAGCTGGTTGATGACATCGCTCTGGTTCGAAGTGTCTTTACGAATGCCATCAACCACGATCCGGCCTGTACCTTCGTGATGACGGGAAGTGAAGTTCCCGGAAAAGCAAGTCTCGGCGCATGGCTGGGATATGGACTTGGAAGTCTCAGCAATGACCTCCCGGCATTCGTCGTGCTGACGCCGAGATGGAAATCAAAGAGTGCTGCACAGGCCCTGTTCTCGCGAATGTGGAGCAGTGGTTTTCTGCCTTCAAAGTACACAGGGGTTGCTCTCCGCAGCGTGGGGGATCCGGTTCTGTATATTCAGAATCCAGACGGAGTCGACAGTCGGCACCGACGAGCAATGCTTGACACGCTCAGTCAACTGAATCAGCAGACGCATGAGCGATTTGGAGACCCTGAAACCCTGACGCGAATTGCTCAGTATGAAATGGCGTTCCGCATGCAGTCCAGCGTTCCCGAACTTGTTGACCTCAACGGTGAAAGCAAAGATACACTGGATATGTATGGTCCGGATGTCACTCGTCCGGGGACATTTGCAGCCAGTGCACTGCTTGCTCGTCGACTTGTTGAGCGTGGTGTTCGAGCAGTACAGATTCTTCACCGAGGCTGGGATCAGCACGGCTCACTGCCTGCTGAAATCCGATTGCAGTGCGAAGACACAGACCAGCCGGTCGCAGCGCTGCTTCGCGATCTGAAGCAGCGAGGAATGCTGGATGATACTCTGGTGATCTGGGGCGGAGAGTTTGGACGAACCGTCTACTCTCAGGGAACACTCACGAAGACCAACTACGGCCGGGACCATCATCCTCGAAACTTCTGTATGTGGATGGCTGGCGGCGGAATCAAGGGTGGTACAGTCTACGGAGAAACAGACGACTTCAGCTATAATGTCGTCCGCGATCCGTGCCATATCAATGATCTGAATGCAACGATCCTGCACTGCCTCGGGATCGACCATGAACGCTTTACATTTCGATTTCAGGGTCTTGACCAGCGTCTCACAGGCGTTGAACCTCAGCATGTTCTTGAAAGCCTGCTGTCCTGAGACACGCACGTTCCTGAGACACGCACGTTGTCAAACACCCGGAAACAAGGATTTGAGTGCAATGCCGACTTCGGCCGTTATCAGCAAGACTGCTCTGCAGATTCTGCTTTCATTTTCAGTTGCTGTTTGCGGATATATGTCAACAGCTGCCCATGCGGCCGCTCAGGAGACCGTCCCGGAACAGATTTCATTCAACGAGCATGTTCGACCGATCCTCTCCAATCACTGCTGGAACTGTCATGGTCGAGCAGACAACAGTCGTCAGGCGGGACTCAGGCTGGATCAGCGAGACTCCGCCCTGAAAGCAGGAGACAGCGGTCAGCCCGCGATCGTACCCGGAAATCCGGAAGCAAGTTCGCTGATTGAGAAGATTCATACAACGGATCCCGATTTAATCATGCCTCCGCCAGCAACAAAACGGCCGCTGTCGGATGTTCAGAAACAAATCCTTCAGAAGTGGATCGCCCAGGGCGCAGAGTACGCCGAACACTGGGCTTTCATTTCGCCTGTACGTCCTGAGCTGCCGGCCGTCAAACATCAGGACTGGGCACGCGGACCGATCGATCAGTTTGTCCTGCATCGCATGGAAAAAGAAGGTCTTCAGCCTTCCCCGCCAGCAGCTCCGCTGGTGTGGCTTCGTCGAGTCACTTTTGACCTGACTGGTTTTCCTCCTTCCCTCGATGAACAAAACCAGTTTATTCAGGATCTCGAATCGTCGTCCCTCGAGGATGTAAAACGCAGGACCGTGGATCGACTCCTTGGCTCGAGCCGGTACGCAGAACGAATGGCAATGCACTGGCTGGATGTCGCCCGGTACGCAGACACGAACGGCTATAACAACGATGAAACCCGTACAATGTGGCCATGGCGCGACTGGGTCATCCAGGCGTATGCATCAGGTATGCCTTACAATCAGTTTGTTGTTGAACAGCTCGCGGGCGATCAACTGCCAAGCCCAACACAGAGCCAGAAAGTTGCAACGGGGTTCAATCGTAACCATGTTCTGACAACTGAAGGCGGGATCATCGAAGAAGAATATCACGTCGAATATGTGGCTGACCGCATCCATACGACCGCCACGGTTTTTCTGGCAGTCTCCATGCAGTGTGCTCGTTGTCATGATCACAAGTATGACCCAATCTCGCAGCGCGACTACTACCAGATGGCTGCCTTCTTCAACAATGTTCCTGATCGCATTGTCTCTTACAGTCAGGGTCGTATGGCCGAACCACTACTTCGTGTCCCGTCTCCTGAACAGGAAGCCGAGCTGAAGTCAATCGAAGCCAGACTTCAGGAGCTTTCCGGACGACTCGCCGAACGACGCACAATGGCGGACGCAGACGCAGCTGCCTGGGAAGCAACACTGACAGCCGAACAAATCGCATCGTCGAGCCCTCCCGGTCTTGCACATCGATTCATGCTTGATGAACCTGAAGGTCCAGTGTCCGACCAGGTCGACCCGGCAAATGCGGGAACAACTCAGGGAAAAGTGGAGTCTGTCGAAGGTCGTTTCGGAAAGGCGAGAAAGTTTGATGGACAGACATGGATTGTTGCCGGTCAAACAGGCACGTTCGAAAGTGATGAGTCTTTCTCGCTGACGGCGTGGGTCCGGCAGGAAAACGGAGAAGCCGGTACCGTGCTCAGCAAGATGGACGATGCCAGTGCTTACCGCGGGTATGACATTATTATGGAAGGTGGAAAAGTCTCTGCCCATTTTGTGCATGAGTGGCCCGATCGTGCCTTTAAGGTCGTCACTGAAGAAGCCGCTCCTCTTCAACAATGGCATCACATTGCGGTCATCTACAACGGCTCACGTCATGCCGATGGAGTCCGCATTTATGTCGACGGAAAGCTTCAGAAACTCAATGCCACAACCAACAACAAACTCGATGGGACTCTGAAAACCGACAAGCCGTTTCATATTGGACGTCGACAGACCGGCGTACCATTTCATGGCATCATTGATGAAGTTCAGTTGTATCGGACAGCGTTGAGCGAATCCGATGTCGCACGACTTGCCGCCGGCGAAATAACGGGTGGTCTCAAGGAACTGGTTTCGACACCCGCATCAGATCGCTCGGAGCAGCAAAAGACTCTGCTCCGGGATTATTTCGTTGACTTCGTCGACCCGATTACGAAGCAGCTTCGAACGGAGTTGGCTGATCTTCCTCGTCGACGTGACGAAATTGAAAAAGCAATTCCTGTCACCATGATCATGCAGGAAGAACCTCAGCGACGACCGTCGTTCATTCTGAAGCGAGGACAATACGATCAGCGAGGCGAACAGGTTCCGGCGGGTTTGCCGGCAGTGTTTACGGCGTCTTCGTCGGTCAAGAACTCCACTCCGGATTCCGGAGTCCAGCAGGAACTGTCGCGACTCGATTTTGCAAAGTGGCTGACTCAGCCCGACCATCCGCTCACAACACGTGTTGCTGTGAATCGCTGGTGGGAAATGCTGTTTGGAACCGGCATTGTGGAGACTTCCGAAGACTTCGGAGTTCAGGGAGCACTCCCCTCTCATCCGGAGTTACTGGATTGGCTCGCAACAGAACTCGTCGCACAAAACTGGGATCAGCGTGAGATTCTGCGACAGATTGTACTGTCAGCAACCTATGGGCAGTCGTCTCATGTCACACCGGAGCAGCTTGAAAAGGATCCCCGAAATCGCTGGCTCGCGCGTGGCACGCGTTTTCGACTGCCCGCAGAAACGGTTCGCGACAGTGCTTTGATGGTGAGCGGCCTGTTTCGAGACATCGTTGGCGGCCCCAGTGTCCGACCATATCAGCCGGAAGGCTTGTGGGAAGACGTCTCTGTAGAACGTCGAGACAAGTATGTGCCTGACACGGGAGATGGCCTTTACCGCCGGAGCATGTATACGTTCTGGAAGAGAACCTGTCCTCCGCCAACAATGTCTACGTTCGACGCACCTGACCGTGAAACGTGTGTCGTTCGTCGAGCTCGTACAAATACGCCGCTTCAGGCTCTTGTGCTGATGAATGACCCGACTTATCTCGAGGCTGCCAGAAAACTTGCTGAACATGTTCTCACGACCGAAACCACGGACGAAAATCGCTGGAAACTCGCGTATCGACTTGTCCTTACCCGCGACCCGGATGCTGAAGAGGTCGTGACACTACAGTCCGTCCTGGAAAAGGCCACAGTCCACTTTGCCGGACAGAAAGAGAAGGCCGGCGAACTTCTGAAAGTTGGACACTCGGCCAGCGATCCGTCTTTGAACCCCGAGACACTGGCAGCGTGGACAACGGTGATGAGTGTGATTCTGAACCTTGACGAAGCGATCTCAAGACCCTGATCTCAGCACCTGGAAGTATGATCCCGATGACTCAACGAAATGTGATGAACGCGATGAAGGCGAACAATCCGGTGAACTTTGCAGAGGTCGGACAACAACTGCGTCGAAGAACTCTGCTGCAGTCGGCTCTCGGCACCGCTGCCCTGACGTCACTCCTGTCGCGTGATGGGCTGGCTGCAACGGGAGTCACCCACTTCGCACCAAAGGCAAAGCGAGTTGTGTATCTGTTCCAGTCCGGTGGACCTTCACACCTGGAGCTGCTGGACGAAAAGCCGGAACTTCAGAAACTTCATGGCACAGAGCTACCGGACTCAATCCGACAGGGACAGCGTCTGACGGGCATGACGTCCGGCCAGACCAGTTTCCCGGTGATTGCCCCAAAGTTTGGATTTCAATCCTGTGGCCAATCCGGCATTCGCATGAGCGAACTTCTGCCCTACACCGGCGCCGTCGCGGATGAACTCTGTGTCATTCGATCAATGCACACAGAAGCCATCAATCACGACCCGGCGATTACATTGATCCAGACCGGATCACAGCAGCCAGGTCGACCATCGCTTGGAGCCTGGGCAAGTTATGGTCTGGGAAGTGAGGCTGAAGATCTTCCGGCATTCCTTGTTCTTATTTCTCACGGAAGCGGCCGGGATGCAAATCAGGGACTTCTGGAACGACTATGGGGCAGTGGGTTTCTGCCATCCAGCCATCAGGGCGTCAAACTCAGAAGCAGCGGTGATCCGGTACTCTACCTGACAGACCCACCGGGAATTGATCGCAACTTCCGTCGCCAAATGCTGGATGGACTCGCCCAACTGAATGCTCGAACACTTCGCGAAACGGGTGATCCGGAAATCGCAACCCGCATTACTCAGTACGAAATGGCCTATCAGATGCAGGCCTCAGTTCCTGATTTGATCGACTTCTCTCAGGAACCGGAGTCAACCTTTGAGCTCTACGGCGAAGAAGCTCGCAAGCCCGGAACGTTTGCTTCAAACTGCCTGCTGACTCGCCGACTCCTGGAAAAGGGAGTGCGATTCGTACAGCTCTTTCATCGTGGCTGGGACCAGCACGGTGGCCTTCCTACCAATATTCCTCGCCAGTGCCATGACGTCGACCAACCACAGGCAGCACTCATCAGCGACCTGCGACAGCGAGGCATGCTGGACGACACTCTGATTATCTGGGGCGGTGAGTTCGGCAGAACCGTCTATGGTCAGGGTGGATTGCAGGCCGACTACGGGCGCGACCATCACGGACGCTGCTTCTCTATGTGGATGGCCGGCGGAGGTGTAAAGGGTGGTACTGTGTATGGCCAGACCGATGACTATGGATACAACATCGTCCAGAATCCTGTTCATATTCATGACCTGAATGCCACGATCCTCCATTGCATGGGAATGGATCATGAACGACTCACGTTCCGCTATCAGGGACGTGACTTCCGGCTGACAGACATCCACGGCAATGTCGTTCACGACATACTTTCGTAATCTGCATTCGCCGCCAAAGTAGCAGGCAGATTCCGTCTGCCGTCCGCCCAACACGCAACCACCGTATCGCGGACGGCATTCGGAGAATGCCTGCTACAGAAAATTCATAATTTCCTGTCCGACCTGGCAGAGAAATACGATTCCTCTCCGACCCGATTCGCAAATGAATCGGGATCCGTACCTGTCTGTGATTTTTGCCTCTGGGGGGAGGGTCTGTTCTGTGTTCGCAAAACGACTGGACGCTGCACGAGACGCCATTAACCAACTACCGGTCAATCACCGGATCAAGCCGATCGCAAGCCTGCTACTTGTGTTGTGGATTATTTGCCCTCTGTTGATCATCTTCCCCCCAGTTTATCTGCTGACGGAATCTGTCTGCGACATGCATGCGTGTATGGGTCGCAAGAGGCCTGTACAGGAAGTTTCGGTCGACCAGCTTCACTATGCCGATTCCGAAGTCGGCGATCATGTATTGATCCGTGACTATGAATTCCCGAAATCTCTGATCACTGAAATCAGGCCAGGAACAGAGGTCAACGCTCCGTTGTATACCCCTCAGCAGCCCATGGATGCACCGGATCAGCTTCTCTTCCTCGAGCCTGGACCATCACGAGGACACTACCGAAACATCTACATTTCGCTTCCAGCCTCGCTGGTTTCCGCTGCCGTCAAAGCAAGAACGGAAACTGGTGAAGTCCCACTTCTGGATGCGGTTATTGTCCGAAAGGACTCGAAGTCTTTCCAGCTCACGGAATCTTCCACAGCCATGACATATACAGAAATCATGCTGGCCCGGACAGGATTCGTGTTGATGATCCTCGTCGGACTGGGAGTCGCCGTTCTTATAAGAAAACTGACCCGTGTGCATCAACGGCTGGCAGCTTCCGGCTCAGCAGATGGCAACTCACTGGCGGACTCGGAATCGCGCTTATGTTCCTTAAAGAACCGCACGATCAGCGACGGAGCTTCCTGAGGAAATTTGTGCCCCTGCTGAGTCACAAACGTGACGACCGGGGCACCAATCTTCGACTCATACAGAGTTGCTCCACCGTGCCATGGTTTTCCATCTTCACACTGGTTGATCTTCTTTACGTTATTGATCATCAACGTCTGCCACTGATACTTCACGAGCGGATCATTGTCCCCTGCGACATGCAGCATCGGTTTTGGCTTGAGAGCCTTTTGGAGTCGCAGAGCAGCCGAACCTGATGGAGCCATGGCTGCAAACACGTCACCTCGTTCTGACCAAAGCAGATATGTGAAGCCACCACCGTTTGAGTGTCCGGTGCTGTAAATTCTCTGCTCGTCGACCCGATAATCTGTCTTCAGCGACTTCAACACCTCATCAAAGAACTTCAGGTCCCGATCTCCCTGATCGCCGGCCGACTTCTGCCAGCCCGGCTTCTTTCCTTCCGGGTCGGTAAGTTGTCCCGGAGTATTCAGGCCCTGCATATAAACGCAGATGGCCTCCGGCCAGTGCTCGTGATATCGAAACGTCCGAGCTGCGTGCCGCGCTGTACCGCCATGACCATGGAATGCGAATACAACCGGTGCCGGTTCGCGCTTCGCCGTTTCCGGAATCGACAAAATCGCTTCTCGGCTAACTCCATCAATCTTCCACTCTCGTCGAACGGGTTCCGCTGCCGGCAGCAAACCGCACCAGCAGAACACCCCCACAATCATCAGCATGCGATTCATTATGTGTCTCTGTTTCTGCTGAAGCCCTGCATCACCCTCAGGAATTACTGAATGGTTCCAAGTATCTGACGAAACCTGGCAAATTCTTCCGGCGTAAGTTCATCATTGGAGTCTGAGTCAAGTCGCTCAAAAACTCGTTTCATCAGTTCCGGACGATCTTTCAGTCGAGGGGAAGTCTTCGCCGCTTCCGTTGCTTCGTCAGAGCTTAGCGTTCCATTACCGTCTGCATCAAATCGCTGAAACAGGACAAGTTCGGCCAGCTTCCCGGCAGCTGAAGGAGCCGGCGCATCGACGGGAGCAAATGTCTCAACATAACCGATCATCATTTCTTCATGAGTCTGTTGTCCCCAGCGAACCGTCTTGCTCGGATCGGGATTCGCCGGATTCTGATCACTGTTATCAAAAACGGCTGTCACCTTAACGCGGCTGCCTGCGGGAATCACCTTTGGCTGCTGATACTCATATCGCAACTGCCAGTTAAAGTCGTATCGAGGAATGTTGAGCAGTGTTTCACTCTCCCCGTCAGGCTTAATGAGTTCAAACTGAAACGACTTTCCTCGTACATGCATGTGGGCCATGTAGGCCATCACTGCCGTGTTGGCAGCGACCGGTCGAGTAATCGACTCAATGTGATTCGGCTCATTCGGAGGAATGTTGAGGTCGATGTCTGCAAGTGAAACCGTTCGCACGATGTATTCGGGTTTCTTCTTTGAAAACCTCAACCCAATGCGCAGCTGATCCTCTGTAGCCGTTCCGTTTGGTGTGTAATGAATCTGGAAGCTGAGGATTGAACCGGCTTCCAGTTTTCGAGCATACCCATCCGGATAAACTCGGCTGGCATTGCCTGGAACATAGGCTGCAAAGTATCCACCGATACCTTCTTCGCGATCGCGAATTCGGCCTTCCCCGGCCTGATGAGCATTCACAATGACATGGTGAACCACACTCGAGTCGGTTGGAATGATTTCATAAGCCTGAATCCACTGATCCTCTTTCAGTTGTGTTTCCGCAGTGACAAACTGATAAGGCATAATTCCATCCGCTTTGATGCTGATTGGAGCCGGAATCTGCACAATCAGATCGGGCTCTCCAATTGTCCACACGGATGGATATGAAACCGGCTTCGGTGCTTCGGACTCGTCGCCGACAGGTCGGTCGCTCGACAACCATGCCAGCAGATCTGCTTTGTCAGCAGGGGCCAGAGATCGATCATTTGCCCACGGACTGTGAACATCATCCGCAGAAGGCTCAGCAAACCATGGCGGCATCGCGCCTCGCTCCACAACCTGCCGAATCATCGGGGCATGACCCACAAACTCTTCATATGTCTCCAGACCAAACGGGCCTGCCCCACCCGATCGATGACACTCCATGCAGTGCGTTTGTGCGATTCTGGAGATTCGATTATGCCAGGTAATGTTCCCGGCTCCGACCACTGCCGGTTGTGCATCATTCTCTTCAAGCGCGCAACCTGGAGCCTGCGTTGCTGCGATACTAATGCTTCGGCCTTCAAGAATTGCATCCAGAGCATCAGCGAGAAATCGTTGCCGAGGCTCTTCAAGCGAATATCCGATGCCGTACTGATCGTCGATGGCACCGTGATACACGACCGTCTGGGCGGAATCGAGCACTATCACATCCGTCGTGGTCAGTGCACCAGCATGATCAGCCAATTCTTCGTCCGGATCATGGACATAAAACACGCCATCCGGAAACTCGGAGACCGCCATCTGCATATCGGCCTTTGGATCCGACTGCATTGGATTGACAAGAATGAAGAGCACTTGCTGATCTGCATACCGCCGCGCCAGTTCCTGAAGTGTTGGTAAATACTTACGGCTTAACGGACATGTTGTACTGGTCATCGCGATGACTGTGGCTTTGAACTCGCGGGCGTTCCTGAGTTCATGGGATGTGCCATCGAGCGATGAAAAGTTGTAGTTGTCAACAAAGCGTCCAACTCCATGAGCAGACGGCTTGAGAAGAACAGCTTTCTGAGTCAGTTCTTTCTGAGACAGTGCCGCGGCCTCCGTGGTCTCCTCTGAGTTCGCTGAATTCATCAGGCTTCCGAGGAACGATAAAGACCCATTCTCAAACGCTTCTCGTGCTTCGGCACGAGGAATCTTCCCATCCTTGTTGAGATCCAGACGTGCAAAGATGGCTGGCTGAGTCAGTTCATCCGGCGTCAGGATTTCGTCCTGATTCTGGTCCAGCTGACGAAATCGTTCCGCCAGTGCCTGCCGCTCCTGAGCAGCCGCAGAACGACTTGAGCTGAGAAAGCCAAACACAGCCAACCCAAACAGGGTTCCGGAAACGGTTAGAACAAATGTGCGATTCAAGGTTTCACCCGAGTTTAGTTCCACAAAACTGCATGCTTAACCAGGTAAACGTCAGCATGGCAAAAACTTGTCAGAAATTCCCGCAACGATTTCATCGGTTCCACAGGAATTCACAGAAGTCAGCGATTCTCATCATTCGCTCGATCTCATACTGTATTTCTGTTCCGTTTGCTGTGAGAAGTCCAATTCTGAACTCTGACCCGGCAGTTGGGGGGCAACAGGTATGTTTCGTCGGCATTTTCTGTTTTCGGTAGTGATTCTGGCAGGTTCAATCTTTATGACGCCTAAACTGTCGGCGCAGGGTCGTGAGACAACCACTCCAGCGGATTGGTCACAGTTTCGTGGCCCAGGCGGTCAGGGCGTCATTCAATCCAGTTCCAAACTCCCAACGGAGTGGGATGCCACTAAAAATGTAGCATGGAAGACTGCCCTGCCCGGTGCCGGTGCCTCCAGCCCAATTGTGTGGAAGGATCATATTTATCTGACCGCCTATACGGGCTTCTTCGTTCCGAATGAAACCGGTGGCAGCCAGGAAGACCTGAAGCGACACCTGCTTTGCTTCGATCGTGAATCCGGAAAAGAACTCTGGAATACCGCCGTCAAAGCAAAGCTGCCGGAAGAAGAACGCATCCGTGATCATGGATTCGCCGCCAGTACACCGGCTGCCGACAAAGATCACATTTACTGCTTCTTTGGCAAGTCCGGTCTCGTGGCATTTGATCATCAGGGCAAGCAGAAGTGGCAGGCGGACTGTGGTTCGGGAACAAACGGCTGGGGTTCCGGTTCTTCACCTGTGCTCTTCGAAAAATTCGTGATCGTCAACGCAAGTGTGGAAAGCGAATCGATTCTCGCCTTTGATCGGATGTCCGGAAAGAAGGTCTGGAGTGCGGATGGAATCAAGGAAGCCTGGAATACCCCGGTGGTGATTCAAACTGCTGAAGGAAAGCCGGAACTGATCGTTCCAACACATGGAGCCATTCTGGCGTTCTCACCGGAAACCGGAAAACAACTGTGGTCCTGCAAAACGGACATCACGTGGTACATGGTGCCCAGCATCGTGGCTAAAGACGGTATCGTCTATTGCCTCGGCGGCCGTTCCGGTGTTGCATCGCTGGCTGTTCGAAGTGGCGGTCGCGGTGATGTTACGAAAACTCATCGGCTCTGGACCAGTAACAAGGGTTCCAACGTCTCGTCCCCTGTCGTTCACGGAGACAAACTGTACTGGGTTCATGACAATCTCGGCATTGCCTACTGTGCTGAACTGGAGTCCGGGAACATTGTCTATGAACAGCGTCTGAATCGAGCCGATCAATCTTACGCGTCGGCTGTACTCGCAAATGGTAATCTCTATTACCTGATGCGGGATGGTCGAACATTTGTCGTCGAAGCGAGGCCCGCGTTCAGCGAAGTCTCAATCAACGACCTGCGAGACGGTGGTGTCTTCAACGGAAGCATCGCCGTTGATCGAGATCGACTACTGATTCGCTCAGATAAATTTCTGTACTGCATCAGCTCCGCAAAGTGAACCACAGCAAACCGTAGCAGGCATTCTCCGAATGCCGTCCGCCTGACGCACTGCTACCGCGACGCGGACGGCACATGGAATGTGCCTGCTACTGTAGCAGGCATTCTCCGAATGCCGTCCGCCTAACGCACTGCTACCGCGACGCGGACGGCACATGGAATGTGCCTGCTACTTTTGCGTTGCTTTTTTGCAACACGATGGTACAGCCATGCTCGATGGCGAGATGCTGCTGGGAAAACGGGGGAAACTGCTGATGTTCGGAAAAGGTGCAGTTGACTCTGGTGTTCAATAAGGAATGTTTCCCTGAAAACGATGGGAAGCATCTTCTTTTCTGATTGAACCCTTGAATGCTCAACCTTATGCCGCCTCAGCTGATTTCATTGAAACGATGGTTTCGAAAGTCACTGAATGCCGGTGAGTCGCGCAGGAGGCTGCGAACTTCCGGTCGTTCAGAACTGCTGGAAACTCGACAGCTGCTGGCAGCATCCGGGATTCAGGCATTTCACCGTTCTGGTCAGACATTTGTGACATGGAATGAGGACACCGCAGTCACGGGAGAAGGTTACAACATCTACCGGCATTCATCGCCGATCACAACTGCCAACATTTCGCAGGCGGTGAAGCTGACAACAAAGTGGGGACCTCTGGACGATCAGACGTCTTATCATCAGCTTCACGGAGTCAACTCACCCGCTAACTTTGTATTGCAGAATCTTGGAGCACCTCTGGGGAACGACCAGGGACTGTTTGTGCACACAACTCAGTCAGGAAATTCCGGAACCTGGTACTACGCGGTGACTCAGGTTGTGAACGGTGTTGAAACGTCGGTGCTGACACCCGGCGTCAATTCTCTTGCGGCAGGTGTGGCTGAAGTGGTGGCATCACCAGTGCCAGTGCTTGTGTATTCTGCGAATGGCGGGAAGAGTCGTGTTTACACACAGTTCATGGACTATCAAAACTGGAACCCAACATTTCAGGGTTACGCATACAACTACTCAGTTGCACTTCCGTACAACTATACAGAATCTGTTGACTGGCCCATGAAGCTGATGCCCCATGCGTTTGGCGAGCGATACCGGGTTGAACCGGAAGCCGAATATCAGTGGCAGGCGATTGAAGTATTTCCGGATGATCCAGGTGGTTCTGTCGGCACTGTGAGTTCATGGTGGTATGGCTTTGCGGCTGATCATAACTACAAGACAAGCGGTTCGATTCCAACAAGTGGTCACGTGGAAAATTTTACGGAGCAGCGAATACTCCGAATGGTTTCGGAACTGCAGTCCATCTTCAGCGTTGACCCACTGCGGATTCATGCACAGGGAAATTCGATGGGAGCATCCGGCGCGCTGACATGGGGCGTGCGGTACGGCAATGTCCTTGCAGGAACGTTTTCCAGCGAGCCGATGACCAACTACGCAGCAAGTCCGGGCTTTCAGGAAGTCTTTCAGCAGCTCTGGGGAACTCAGGCATCTAACCTGCCGGTCGTCAACAACGGTCCTCAGGCAGCACACCTGAAGCAGTACGACGGAATTGGCGTTTATGACTGGATGAATCACCAGGAGCAGATCGTCAGTCGTCGAGGGGACGACATGGCCTTTCTGATGTTTGGCCATGGCAAGCTGGATGATGTCATCGACTGGGCCACACAGGGTCGACCATTTGTTGCCGCCGTTAACGCTGCCAATGTCGGATTCACAGCAGAAATGCGCGGGGGCTGGGAACATAACTGGATGGGCTTTGACTTCGTGAATGAGCCCATGTTCAGTACTCAGGACGGAGGGCTGAGTGACTGGCACTACCTCTCAAATGTCAGTTTCCCGGGACTGGTGAATGCGACTCAGTCCGGGCCGTCAGTTCCAGGAAATACGGGAATTGATTTCTACAATCGAGCAATTGACTGGTCAGTGCCCTGGAACTCATTTCATACCGCGATCGTTGACACACCCGCTCGCTACGAGATTTCGCTGCGTTCGCGGAATGGTCTTCAGTTTGCTGATGTGACGCCCAGAAATACGCAGGCCTATGTTGCCGTGCCAGGAACTCAGGTTCAGTGGCAGAATCTTGATAATGCCACCGGGGCAGTTGTTGGTTCGGGAACAGTCGTCTCCGACGCTGATGGATTGGTGACCATTCCACAGTTTCGGATTGGGACGGACGTCGGCAACCGTCTGATCCTGATCAATCAGTTTCCCTCGCCTCAGGTACTTGGTCCAGCAGCAACAACAACCAGTCAGACTCCGACAATCAGCTGGACAGCGGTGGATGATGCAGCCAGCTATGATGTTTGGGTGACAAATCTCAGCACAAACACAAATCCGCTGTTTAACATCAATGTGTCCAATACCTCCTGGGCTCCGGCTTCATCAATCGGTATTGGTCGTTACCGAGTGTGGGTCAGAGCTCGATCAGCAAGTGGAGTCGTTTCAGGCTGGAGCACGCCTCTGACGTTTCAGGTCAATACACCGGCAGCTATGTCCGACCTGCCAGCTTCATTTGAGACTGCTCGTCCTTTGCTTTCGTGGAACAGCCTGCCCGGAGCCGTGAAGTACGATTTGTGGGTCGACAATTCCACGACCGGAACTTCTCAGGCAATACGCCAATCCACATTGACAGCAACCTCGTTTCAGCCGACAGCCGATCTTGCGATGGGGTCTTACATCGCATGGGTACGTGGAATCGATGCCGCTGGAAACTTTGGGCTGTGGTCGCCGGCCGAGTCGTTTCGTGTTACAACAAAGGCGGTGCCGCTGACACCACTCGCTCCAACCTTTGACTCAACACCGGACTTCACATGGCAGGCCATTGTCGGAGCCACGAGCTACGAAGTCTATGTCAACAATCGTTCGACCGCTCAGATGGTCCTTAACCCAACTGGAATTACTCAGACCCACTGGACACCCGCTGTTTCGATGGCTGTGGGAGACTATCGGTGGTGGGTTCGCGCCAGGGGCCAGGGTAGTACTCCGGGAGCGTGGAGTTCACCATTCGACTTCAATATCTCCGGAAAGCCCGTCATCCTCTCGCCGAGTGGATCAACCTCGGATCGAACACCGGAAATCCGCTGGACGCCCGTAGCTGGTGCAGCCCGATATGAGCTTTGGGTGTCGCGTCTGGATGGTGGCGGAGTGGTGATCAATGAAACTCAGCTGACGAACACGTTCTTTTCTCCGACAACGAACCTTGTTCCCCGCGTCTATCGTGCATGGGTACGGGCGGTGAGCTCTACAGGTGTCTTCAGTCCATGGAGCGTTCCGGTAGACATCACAGTTGTGGATGCTGCTCTGGGACCTTACCTTGCCCCTCACGTTGATCCTGCACAGCACCATCCTGCAAATAGATTGCCGATTGAAGCCGAACAGCCAGGTGCTGATGAGATGCTGGACAAGATCATGAGTCAGACTGAATTCCTGTACGCTGAAATACCCGCAAACCCGGTGTCTCTGGCGATCCCTGTGAATCTGGCGACCCCGATGAACCTGGTGAATACAAAATCCTGATGACAGAAGACACCCCACAAGAATCGCTTTCAGAACCCGAGGACGCTGTACCGGGATCACCGGAGTCGGAGCCTGGATTTCCGGAAAGAGAGCCCGGCCATCTGGACAGAGAACAGGGGCTATTGGCACAGGTGATCGAGCCCACTCGTCGAAATGTGCCGGTTCTGGATGTAGTGCGAATTCGAAGTGAGTGGGCGGACTTCGAAGTGGAGGAGATACCGGTTTATCTCCCGGAAGGTTCCGGAGAGCATTTGTATCTCTGGATTGAAAAGCAGGGAGTATCAACGGGGCAATGCGTTGACCAGTTTGCCCGCCAACTGAACATTTCGGCACGCGACATTGGGGTTGCTGGTCAGAAAGACCGACACGCAGTGACTCGGCAATGGATCTCCATACCGCGTTCCGCTGAAGCAAAGCTGGCATCGATTTCGATCGACAATGTATCCATTTTGTCGGTTCAGGCACATCGCAACAAACTGAAGACCGGGCACCTGAAAGGCAACCGATTTCGCTTGATCCTGCGAACAGATCTCAAAGTCTCCGACACGGACATTATTCACAAAGTCCGGAAACGGATGCAGGAGCTTGAGGCTTCCGGTTATCCGGCGTACTTTGGTTCACAGCGATTCGGACATCATGGCAGTACATTGCGAGAAGGACTGGAGTTGCTGTCTGGTTTGCGTCGTCCTCGCCGATCTGCCTCCGGCGGCAATCTGACACGGCTGGCGCTGAGTGCTGTTCAGTCGGCTCATTTTAATCTGGTCACTGCAGAGAGGGTTGAACAGGACACCATAGGCCAGGTCCTCAGCGGTGATGTCGTAATCCGTCGCGGAGGTACTCGGCCATTCCTGTTTGAAGGTGAGCTTCCGGCACCCTCCGAATTCCTTCCGGCTGGCCCAATGTGGGGACCGAAGATGACTTTAACTGCCGGAGGAATACTTGATTCGGAGAAGTGTCATCTGAGTCGTCTTGGACTGGATGGTGTTGAGTTTGAAGCCTTCGGAAAACTGAGCGAAGGAACTCGACGTCCGATGCTGGAGTTTCCATCATGCGTGAAGGCCGAACCCGTTCCGGGGGATGATTCCGCGATCTGCATTACATTCGAACTGAACTCCGGTATGTACGCAACCACGTTGCTCCGCGAGCTTGCAACGACCATCATTGATGCCGCCATCATTCCGGGCACCTGACAAAGTACTCATCACGGCGGAGCGTGATGAGTACTTTCGTAAGGAGTACTATTTTGCCTCGAATACGAAGCCGTCGGGTGTTGCATCGATCATGATGGTTTCACCGGGACTGAATCGACCGGACAGGAGTTCGTTGGCCAACCCGTTCTGCAGGCGTTGCTGAATGACGCGTTTGAGTGGACGAGCACCATAGGCGGGGTCGTATCCTTCGTTGGCCAGCAGCTGTTTGGCGTTGTCAGACACAGAGAGCCCATAGCCGTTCCGCTCCAGTTGCTGACCCAGCTTCTCCAGCTGAAGGTCGACAATCTCGCGGATCTCTTCCCGGCCCAGCGGATGAAAGACAATCACTTCATCGACTCGATTCAGAAACTCCGGCAGAAACTCCTTCTGCAGAATCTGCATGACTCTCTTGTGAATCTCGTTCTCCTCTGCCTGACCGGACAACTCCTGAATCATGTGACTCCCGATATTGGATGTCATTACCACAATGGTATTGGTGAAATCCACGGTTCGTCCCTGGCTGTCCGTAAGACGTCCATCATCGAGCAGCTGCAGGAGCACATTGAAGACATCGCGATGCGCCTTTTCGATTTCGTCGAGCAGAATCACGCAGTATGGATTCCTGCGAACCGCTTCAGTCAGCCGTCCGCCTTCCTCGTAGCCCACATATCCTGGAGGAGCCCCAATCAGTCGAGCCACCGAATGTCGTTCCATGAACTCGCTCATGTCGATACGGACCATGTTCCGATCATCATCGAACAGGAATCCAGCCAGTGCCTTGCAGAGTTCTGTTTTTCCCACACCTGTCGGGCCAAGGAACATGAACGACCCAATGGGTCGATTTGGATCCTGCATGCCGGAACGAGCTCTACGAACAGCATTCGACACTGCCTCAACTGCTTCATGCTGATTGATCATCCGCTTATGGATTTCATCTTCCATTCGCAGCAGCTTGTCTCGCTCGCCCTGTAGCATCCGGGCCACTGGAATCCCTGTCCACTGACTGACAACCTTCGCAATGTCTTCGTCCGTCACTTCTTCCCTCAACAGACGATCTTCGCTGTCCTGCTTGAGTTCAGCAGTGCGCGCTTCCAGCTGTTTGAGCTGCTGCTCTGCCTGCTTGAGCTGCTGTTCAGCCATCTGTGCTTCGACAAAGTCTTCGTTGCGGAGTGTTTGCTGAGCACGAGAGAATGCCTGCTGGAACGTGTTCCGGAGTCGTTCGATTTCCTCTTTGGCAGGCTTAAGTCCTGACAGAGCAGCTTTTTCTGCTTCCCAGCGAGCCTTGAGCTGATTTGTTGATTCTTCTCGTTCCGCGATCTGCCGTTTGAGATCCTGCAGACGCTCACGGCTGTCTTCACTGGTCTCTTTCTCCAGTGCCGCCACTTCGATCTGCATGCGAGTCAGCAGCCGAGTCGCTTCGTCAATTTCGGCTGGCATGGAATCAATCTCCATACGCAGTCGACTGGCGGCTTCGTCCACAAGGTCAATCGCTTTGTCGGGCAGGAATCGATCCGATATATAACGATCGGAGAGCGTTGCCGCGGAGATAATCGCATCGTCCGTGATTCGCACTCCGTGATGACTCTCATAACGATCCTTCAGCCCTCGCAGAATGGAAATCGTGTCTTCAACGTTCGGTTCCTGCACAACAACCGGCTGGAATCGGCGTTCCAGAGCCGGATCTTTTTCAATGTGTTTACGATATTCGTCCAATGTCGTTGCACCGACGCAATGCAGTTCTCCGCGAGCAAGTGCCGGCTTCAGGAGGTTGGACGCATCCATGGCTCCCTCAGCATTGCCTGCTCCAACGACAGTGTGCAGTTCGTCGATGAACATGATGATCTGACCATTGGAGTCCTGAACTTCCTTCAGAACGGCTTTCAGTCGATCTTCAAATTCGCCCCGATACTTGGCACCTGCGACCAACGCGCCCATATCAAGAGCAAAGACCTTTTTGTTCTTGAGGTTCTGAGGCACGTCGCCAAGGACGATCCGATGAGCAAGCCCTTCCACGATGGCTGTCTTGCCCACACCCGGTTCCCCGATCAGCACGGGATTGTTCTTTCGTCGGCGAGACAACACCTGAATGACTCGGCGAATTTCCGTATCACGGCCGATCACCGGGTCAATCTTCCCCTGTCGAGCCAGTTCAACGAGTTCGCGGCCGTACTTCTCGAGAGCCTGATACTTTTCTTCCGGGTTTTGATCCTGCACGGTCTGTCCTCCTCGAATCACTTTGAGTGCATCCAGTACGTCCGACTGTTCGATCCCGTTCAGATGAAGCAGTCGCTTTGCCTGATCATCAACCTGAGTCAATGCGATCAGCAAATGCTCCGTCGAAGTAAACTGATCTCCCATCGACTCGGCTTGTTTCTGAGCGGCGTTCAGAACCTTCACCAGTTCACTGCCCGCGCCAACAGGTTCATCCGCACTGCCTGATGACTGCGGAATCCGGCCAAGTTCTCCGTCGATCATTGAGACCAGTTGAGCTAACGGAACACCCATCTTCTGAAGCAGAGGCTTGACGATCCCCTGCTGCTCATCCAGGAGCGATTTCAACAGGTGCAATGGACGCATCAGCCGATGCTGACGCTTCTCGGCCAGATCCTGTGCACGCTGTAAGGCTTCGGCTGCTTTGACAGTAAGTTTTCGAGGATCAAAGGCCATGAGTTTCTCCTGACAACTCGCGCGCAACGGGGGCGCGGTCTATTCTGACAATGGGAAGTTCAGCGAACGTGAATTCGGAAACGAATTCTGTGGACAGGAAAGGATGTTTCGGCGGGGAAATATCCTGCCTCCCCTGGGAACCGGGAGGCAGGGTTCATCTGACAGAGGGAAACCTCACAAATCTCACTTCTTCTCAAACTCGGCGTCAATCACGTCGTCATTGCCGCCCGCTGGTCCAGAGGACGCAGGACCAGCTCCTGCCTCAGCTCCACCATCTTTACCACTGTACATGTGCTGAGCCAAAGCATGAGAAGCCTGCTGAAGTTCGTCACACGCACTTGTGATGGCCGCAGTGTCCGTACCTTCGGCTGCCTTCTTCACTTTTGCAATCGAACCTTCGATCGCCGTCTTTGACCCGCCATCCAGCTTGTCCGAGTGCTCCTTCAGAGTCTTCTCGATCTGGTGAACCAGCGCAGATGCCTGATTCTTTGCCGCAGCCAGCTCCTGCTTTCGCTTGTCGTCTTCAGCATGAGCCTCTGCGTCTTTTCTCATCCGCTCAATTTCGTCGTCCGACAAACCACTCGACTGCTTGATCTGCACCGAATGCTGTTTTCCAGACGCCTTATCGCGAGCCGATACGCTCAGAATCCCGTTCACATCGATGTCAAACTTGACCTCAATCTGAGGTACTCCACGAGGAGCCGGAGGAATTCCATCCAGATTGAACTCGTCCAGCAGCCGGTTGTCGGTTGCCATCTTGCGTTCACCCTGAAAGACTCGAACCGTAACCGCTGGCTGATTGTCTGACGCTGTTGAAAATGTCTCTGTCTTGGTAGTTGGAATGGTCGTGTTTCGTTCGACCAGAACAGTCATGATTCCACCTTCCGTCTCAATTCCCAGAGACAGAGGCGTCACGTCGAGCAGCACCACATCCTTGACATCGCCGGCGATAATTCCACCCTGAATTGCTGCACCCAGTGATACAACTTCGTCCGGATTGACCCCCTGATGAGGATCCTTGCCAAACATTTCCTTCACCAATCGCTGCACTTTCGGTACTCGCGTTGAACCACCGACAAGTACCACTTCGTGAATGTCACCGGCCTTCAGCTTCGCATCCTTCAGAGCATTCATCACCGGCTGACGACATCGTTCCACCAGTGGGTCAATCAACTCTTCGAACTTCGCCCGTGTAATACTCAGCTGCAGGTGTTTCGCACCCGATGCATCCGCCGTAATGAACGGGAGATTGATGTCTGTCGTCTGCTGTGATGACAGTTCCTTCTTGGCCTTTTCAGCCGCTTCTCGCAGACGCTGAAGTGCCATCGGATCTTTGCGAAGGTCAATCCCCTGCTCCTGCTTGAAGGACTGTGCAAGGAAATCAATCACAACTTCATCGAAGTCGTCTCCTCCCAGATGTGTGTCTCCATTAGTGCTGAGCACTTCAATCAGCTCGTCACCAACTTCAAGGATTGAAACGTCAAACGTTCCGCCACCCAGGTCAAATACGACGATCTTCTCTTCTCGCTTCTTGTCCAGACCGTAAGCCAGCGCTGCTGCCGTTGGCTCATTGATGATTCGGGCAACATCCAGACCTGCAATCTGACCCGCGTCTTTTGTCGCCTGACGCTGAGCATCATTGAAGTAGGCCGGAACTGTAATCACTGCTTTATTGACCTTGTGCCCCAGATAATTCTCCGCAGCTTCCTTCAGCTTTCGCAGAACCAGCGCGGAAATCTCCGGCGGAGTATGCTCCTTGCCAACCACGTTGACCTTCACATAGTCCGACTCTGATCCCACAACCTTGTAGGGAACAAGCTTCTCTTCTGAGTGAACTTCTTTGTGACGGCGACCCATGAATCGCTTAATCGAATAAATCGTGTTCGTCGGGTTGGTCACGGCCTGACGCTTTGCAGGCTCCCCAACAAGAGTCTCACCCTTCTGAGTAAATGCGATGACACTGGGAGTTGTCCGGCTGCCTTCCTGATTGGCAATGACACGGGGCTCCCCGCCTTCCATTACCGATACCACTGAGTTCGTGGTTCCCAGGTCAATTCCAATAATCTTCTCACCTGATACAGCCATGATTGCGTACCTCTCAATGCCTCGCTCTTCGCGCGATGGCGATTTCCAAAATGTTTGAATTCCTCGCCCTTCGATCCAGTCCCTTAGAACTGCCCTCGTCAGACGCATCTCCTCTTAGCACATACTGTGCCGAACCACTCAGACTTCGACGCAAACGGTTAACGCAACACAGTTTACGGAAAATAGACGACCGAATCCCAAATCCTCGGGTGTCAGACTGACAGCGAACCCGAAACACGGCCCCCGACATCTCCTGCACTTTTGGCACCCAAGGGCAGTCCGCCGGCGAGTGCCAAAATGGCACCACGCTGAGAATTGGCGTGAATCCGTTGTGGATTTCCTTGAAAACGACTGGATAAGAAGTTCCCTGGTTGATCGGACCTGGGGCTGCTTGACACTGTTATGGGGTACCTGTACAAGGGCGACCCCACCTTATTGAGCGATAAAAAACAGAGGTTTGCAATGGCAAAGAAGCAAGCGTCCGCGAAGCCCGTGAAGAAAGTGGCCCGAAAGGCCGCCCCCGTCCCAGCCCGCCCGGCAAAACCCACGGCATCCGCCCCGGAAAAGGTTGCAGCTGTGAAAAAGGCTCCAAAACCCAGCAGCCCAGTCCCGCCACGGCCAACTCGCAAGCCTCCTGAAGTCGTCGCAGCGCCCGTATCGGAAACGCCCGTTTCACCAGAACTTCAGCTGACACAGGTGGACGAGCAGCTGGTTGCGCTTCTGAATCGCCGAGCTTCGTTATATCTGCAGAAGATGAAGGGTGTTCAGTCGCCCAGTAAGATCGTTTTCAGCGATCAGGATCAGCAGCAGGTCTGGGGCCTGATCGATCGAGCGAACCAGGGTCCTCTGACATCCGCGGAACTCAAGACGATCTTCCGACCGTTGTTGAGTGCAGGTCGTCAGCGAATTAAAAACATTCGTGTCGCCTATCTCGGCCCGGCCTACAGCTTTACTCATCAGGCAGCCGTCACCCGGTTCGGTGAATCTGCAGACCTGGTACCGGTAAGTACCATTGCGACGGTATTTGAAGAGGTGAACCGAGGTCATGTGGATTTTGGTCTGGTTCCAATTGAAAACAGTACTGACGGCAGAATTGTTGACACCCTCGATATGTTTACTCGTCTTCCGCTCCGCATCTGCGGCGAGGTTCAGGTGCATGTTCACCACAACCTGCTGGCTCGATGCGAACGAAGTGAAATCACGGAAATCTACAGCAAGCCTCAGGCACTTTCTCAGTGTCGCGACTGGCTGTCCAAGAACATGCCTCAGGCCCGATTGATTGAGGTCACCAGCACCTCGACGGCCGCTCAACTCGCTCGCGATAAACCTCGAGCTGCTGCCGTGGCCAGTCATCAGGCAGCGATTCAGTATGATGTGCAGATTGTCGCCGAATGCATCGAAGACAACCGCAACAACATCACTCGTTTCGCTGTCATCGGGGACTCCGTTGCAGAACCAACCGGTTCGGATCGAACTGCCATCCTGCTGCAGATTCCACACAAGCCGGGCTCACTCTCCGATGCACTGGAAGCGTTCCGCAGACACAAGATTAACCTCACCTGGATTGAATCCTTCCCACTGAGACAACCGCAGATCGGCTATTTGTTCTTCCTCGACTTCGAAGGTCATGTGTCTGAGCCTCGAATCAAGAGGACCCTCAAAGACCTCGAAGACCTCCCCCCGGATCGACTCGAAGTCCTCGGCTCATACCCTCGCAGCGAACCAGTCAACTAGGTTTTTCCTGTAGCAGGCACATTCCATGTGCCGTCCGCTACACTCTGGGTACGCGGTCGCGGACGCTCAACTGTAGCAGGCACATTCCATGTGCCGTCCGCATCGTTCTGGGTGCGCGGTCGCGGACGGCAGACGGAGTCTGCCTGCTACTTTAAGCACATTCCATGTGCCGTCCGCATCGTTCCGGGTGCGCGGTCGCGGACGGCAGACGGAGTCTGCCTGCTACTTTAAGCACATTCCATGTGCCGTCCGCGTCGTTCTGGGTACGCGGTGGCGGACGGCAGACGGAGTCTGCCTGCTACGGGCCGGGCCGCTGGTGACTCGTGTCGGGCGATGAAAGTCTGTACATTGATGACTGGCTTCCGCTAGTGTCTTAATCTTCAACTTTCAGTGGCAAAAACTATGAACCGACTGCTGATCACGTCATTGTTGAGCATCTCCTGCATGCTCTCGTTCGGCACTGCAACGGCGGACGTCCGCCTGGCGTCTGTGTTTGGCGACCACATGGTGTTGCAGAGGGAAATTCCTGTTCGCATCTGGGGTTGGGCAGAGCCGGGTGAAACAATCACTGTCAGCGTTGCAGCCCACAAAGGTACAGCGAAGGCGGATGCGGGAGGACGCTGGGAAGTGAAGCTGCCGGCGATGCAGGCAAGCAAGACGCCAACGACGATCACCGTTCAGGGTAAGAATACGATTACGATTTCTGATGTCCTGGTCGGTGAAGTCTGGCTGTGTTCCGGGCAGTCGAATATGGAGTGGCCCGTGGCTGCCTGCGTCAATGCTCAGCAGGAAATCGCAGCTGCGAATTTCCCGATGATCCGTCATATCAAAGTGCCGCTGGTGCCGTCGACTGTACCGCTGGATCAGTTTGAATCCAGCTGGCAGGTCTGCTCTCCAAATACGGCTGCTGGATTTACAGCCTGCGGCTACTTCATGGCTCGAAAACTTCATCAGGAACTGGATGTCCCTGTCGGCCTGCTGAATTCATCATGGGGCGGGACCCGAGTTGAGCCCTGGACACCGCCTGTTGGCTTTCAGAAAGTCGAAGCACTTCAGGATATCTATCGATCCGTCGTTGGACGGACTCCTGGTACTCCCGAATATCGCAGTCAGCTCGAATCCCACATTAAGGCCATTGAAGACTGGGCCGGAAAAGCTCGCGCGGCACTGGATGGGAAAACCGCTGTTCCTGCCAGCCCGGCGTATCCGCAGAGTCTTGTACCGTTTACGAGCAATCAGGATCCAACGATGCTCTACAACGGGATGATTCATTCACTCGTGGGCTTCCCGATTCGCGGAGCGATCTGGTATCAGGGTGAGTCCAACCATGGGGAAGGAATGTTGTATGTCGAGAAGAAGAAGGCACTGATTGGTGGATGGCGAGAACTGTGGGGTCAGGGAGACTTTCCGTTCTACTATGTTCAGATCGCTCCATTCCGTTACGGCACAGAAGACCCGGCGATCCTCGCCAAATTCTGGGAAGCTCAGGCTGCGGTTCAGTCGATCCCCAATACCGGTATGGTCGTCATCAACGACATCGCAACCATTGAAGACATCCATCCTCCCAACAAACAGGATGTAGGACTTCGGCTTGCACTGCTGGCTCTGAAGAACGATCACGGCAAAACAGACGTAGTTGCCAACAGCCCGGAAATGGATGGGGTTGAAGTTCTGAAAGATCGACTCAAAGTACGGTTCCGAAACACAGGCGGCGGCTTGAAGACTCGCGATGGAAAGGCACCATCTCACTTTGAAGTGATCGGTGTTGGTTCCGGTGGATTTCAGCCGGCAACAGCCACCATTGACGGTGATTCCGTTGTCCTGACAAGTGACAAAGTTGCAGCACCGGTCGCCTTTCGTTTTGCGTGGCATATGCTGGCAGAACCAAATCTCTGCGGAGGCACTGGCCTGCCGGTTGGAGCAGTCCGAGGCGGTGAGGTTCCCGATTTTCTGAGTTCCGTGCCTGTTGCAAAAGAATACTCACTGGTCTACGACCTTGATCTCAGCAAGCTGAGTCATGACATCAGGTATGATGTCGATAACAGCAGCAGGATTAAAGGCTTCGACCGAGTTGCCTATCTGGTTGAACTCACCGCAGCTGGCGGCGAAGAAAAGCAGGTCTTCGTTTCCATGGATGCCTTCACCAAAGATGTTGCGAAGATCGGAATCCCAACGATTTCCTCGGGTGCCAAATTCCAGCAGAAGGTGACTTCAATGGATGTCTTCAGTAACATCAACGGCATCGCTTCCGGCACCGGAATAACAACCGGCAATATTGAATTCTGGCCCCACAACTATGGCATGATCAACACAGCTGAAGTGCCCGGCGCTTCGTCTGATATCTATGACTTTGGTGACGAAACCTCGCCACCCGAAGACGGTTACGGTTCGATGCAGGTCCACAACTTCGGTGCAAAACAGACACTGTTCGCTATCAACCACTGGGGCTCCGGAGCCGGTGCGGATCTTGGAATCGGCAACGGACCAGACCGAACACCGGACTGGACATTCTCCGGCAACGCCAGTTCATATTCCTCAAAGCGACTCCGCATCTACGTCCGACCAACAAAGTAACGTAGCTTGGGCATTCCTGCCCGAGCCGCCCTGCGCCGCTGCTGTGATCGAAACAGCGCGGGACGGGCAGGAATGCCCATCCTACTTAGCGAGCCGCCGCTGCAGTGCTCGAACCAGTGCGGAGACGGGCAGGAATGCTCGTTGTAGTAATGACACAATCACTCGTTTCTGCTTCGATCAAATCGAATCAGTCTTCCGAGAATGCGTGATAGTAATCGCCGCGTAAGAATGCTCCTCAGAAACAATGCCTGATGGAGTTCCTTTCCAACCTTGCCTTTCAGAACGCAGTCTGAATCCTGCACATACAGGTCAATGTCAACCGTCCAATCACCATCCGACGTCCAAAGCGAAGGTACAATTGTCGGAAGTGCAGGGTCCTTCAGAGAAGACAACTGCATAAACTGATTCCTTACGGCGTGTGCCATAATGATACGTGACGTCAAATTGTCGAGAAAGCTCAGCGCAGCAGCGTCGTGGTGATTTTCATTCTTCAGCGCAAGACGAGATAAATCACAGCGAACAGAAAGAACAGGGCCGCCCGGATCAATCTTCCGAATTCTTGGGGCACTCAGCGAGCGGGTATCCGAAGCGTCTGCAGAAAACATGAATCCCAATAGCTGATCAGATGCAGAAACATGCAAATGGCCGGAGATGATCTCAACATCTGTAAATGGAAACATCCGAATTGGATTTAGATCGTACGACTTAACCGGACGAAAGTCGGATCGTTGGATAGCGGCTTCCGCATCACTCGGATTATGAATCATATTGTACCGGCTGCCAGAAACACTTGAGCAACTGAGGGTTCCTTCGCGCATTCGCACGCTCAAGGCCGCAGCAAATTCGCCGTCACTCACCAACGCCGTCCGAGAAGAATCGCCAAAATCAAGAGACTTCGAAAGATCTCGCCTCAGCCTTCCCACGAAATCAACACCTGCATCAGAAAGCTCAAATCCTGTCGTGATCCTCGCAACTTCGTTGGGCTCCAGCTCCTCTTCGCAAACCAGGTTTACGCCTTTAATACTCTTCAGGATCCCGGAAAATACTGTTCCATCTTTTGCTTTGATTCGCCCCTGGAAACTTGTCCGTTCTCTTTCGTCTGAATCCACGCTCATGGAGAAGTCGGCAACATCTGTGTCGAAGAGAGCTATTCTAAGAATTTCGAGAATGGCGTTGCCACGCATACTGCGAAGGATATGGACGAACGCCTCTTCGTTATCTGCCTTTTGCAGCCCTGGATTCATTGAATTCTGAACCTGAGCGAACCAGGCTCCTCGAAGCTCTTCCGGGATCTCTGACAGCCGATAAGACCAACACCACGTTGGCTCAGTTCCCTGTTGAAGGTGATCTTCTATTTTTGTGAGCGAAACGTCTGACAGCGGCGTGTTCGATACGGTAACAAATCTCCCCCGACGTCCCGCATAGACATCCATCCAGGCGATCCGAGCCCGCCCCTGAATCTCCACATCAGAATTCCGTATGACGACATCACTACCGTCCGGCGAATAGCTCAAAGATGTCGCGCCCCCACGTTCTGCCACAATGGCTGCGGACAGACGATCCAGAGACTTAGCCCCGGTATTCCAAAAGAATCTCGCCTCACGCTGAGAATAGTCGTCGTGCCAGACGGAGAATCGCCCCGTAATAGCTTCTGAACCATCCTCATTCCTGAGCAGCGAACCCGATTCCATCCGCAGTTCATCGTCATACTTCTTCAGAAGTCGAGCCTCTGCGGAATCATCAGCGAACCTCTTAGTACCTTCTCCAATAGCATAACGCTTCCACTCTACAACCCCTGGACGCCGACCTCCTTCAATGCTGTACCAAAATGGCTCTCGACACTCGCCTGACGGCATGTCCAGAATCAATAGTAGTACGAAACAAGTCCCTGCGGTAATTTTGGCAGAACGACGATTCGAAGGCATTTTCCCATTCCTTCAAAAAAACCTCCTCCAACTCTCTGATCATTTTGTGGACCTTAGATACCAGAAAAACGTATTTAGTGAAATCGAGGTGCATCACCAGGGTTGAGTCACGCTGAGGCACATTGATTGACACCCTGTCGTTCACTCATCTGGCACTAGAATATTCACTATCAAGATCCTACGCTCGAAGCCGCGCGAGACGGTCAAATGTAGCTTGGGCATTCCTGCCCGAGCCGCCCTGGTACGCACCTGCCTGGATTGCATCGCAAAGTACTCATCACGGCGGAGCGTGATGAGTACTTTGGGGGGGCGATCGTGATCCGGGATGGGAATACCGTCAGCGCATGACAACCGGAATTCTCGACGCAAGCGAAATCGATTACGAGCACCGCTGAGCTGAGCACGATGGAGAAGACTGATCGTTCAGTCAAAACCGTCGGTGGTGTTTCAGATCGATCCGCAAAGATCTTCCACGTCGAGTTGCGTAAGTTCATTGATGCGGGGGTTTTGTGCAGCGAGGATTGTAGTGAGTTGATTCCGACTACTTCCAGCGCGTAGCCAACGTGATTGGTAACCACGAACCACACGAAAAAAAGCAATCGAGCACTTCTGCGATTCTTCCGTCTTTTCCGCGTCTTCCGTGGTTAAAACGACATCCCTGCAACTCCTCAATCTGCTGGCCTCTCTGAATCTGCTGGACGACAAACACCCCCCTGCTGCACATTCGTGCTCGTGCTCAGTGATAACGGTGCTCGTGCTCGTAATCGAATGCGCATGGCTGGCGTCGCCAGGGTTCGACATCACGACGTGGCGTCCGATGTTGTAAACAGTTGGTTTGTGGTACACGTCGTATGCCCCCGCGAAGGCCGGAGCGT
>JAEUIH010000056.1 GCA_016795105.1 Planctomyces sp. | reverse complement strand
ATTTTCCCAGCATTTCCCGAAGAAATCTCTACCTGCTCGTTGCAAGATTTACAAAGAATGTGGGTAACACTCAGGCAGGAATGCCCATCCTACATTTGGCGCCGCGGCAGTGCTCGAACCAGGGCGGGACGGGCAGGAATGCCCATCCTACATTTGGCGCCGCGGCAGTGCTCGAACCAGGGCGTGGACGGGCAGGAATGCCCATCCTACATTTGGCGCCGCGGCAGAGCTCGAACCAGGGCGGGACGGGCTGGAATGCCGATCCTACGGATTGGGGACAAAACCGGGTTCTGGTTCGGTTGGTGTGGGCTTTTGAGCCTGTCCCTTCAGAGCAGCACGAAGATCGGCGGCCCTTTGAGCATCGGCATCGGCTTTCTCGATTTCGTTCTTTTCTCGATATGCCTGAGATCGCTTTTCGTAGGCATTCACGACGGCATCATCAAAGCGTCCGGCGGTTTCAAAATCCTGAATTGCCTGATCCAGATTATTCAATGCCAACCAGACATCCGCTCGTACCGAATAGGCACGTGGCGTCGGTGAAACCACAATCGACTCATCACAGTCCTGAATTGCGTTCTGAAGATCTTTTGTTGCAAGCCATGCTTCAGCACGTCCGGTCAATGCATCTGTGTTACCGGGATTTAACATCAGTGCACGAGTGAAGTCCTGAATAGCCGCACCGTACTGGTTTCCGGTCATCAGATACTCGCCTCGATTGATCCAGACCCTCACGTCCCGACCATTGGCATTCGCCTGCTGGGTCAGTTGCGTCAGTCCGGTCAGCCATTCGATCTGATTGGAGTCCTGCTGAACTTCATCAAACCGTTCCAGCTTAAGAAGCGCGGATCGGCGATGGTTGTACCATCGGGCATCCATGGGTGAGACTTCAATCAGTCGAGTAAATGCACGAGCGGCCTCTTCGTATTGTTCCCTGGCCATATACACGAGACCGAGATTATTCCAGGCCGTCGCATACTTCTCATTGAGCCGGATCGCTTCTTTCAGGTCAGCGATCGCGTCATCGTGCTTGTCCTGCTTCATTCGGGCAAATCCGCGGTTGTTCCAGCCATCAGCAAACTGGCGATCCGCTTCAATTGCTTTCGAGAAATCCGCTTCCGCTTTCTGGTACTCTGAGTATGCAAGAGACACGAGCCCACGATTATTCCACGCGGGTGCATGTTTCACATCCAGCTTAATCGCCTCGTTGAAGTCCTCGACCGCCTCCTTTGTCAGCCCCTGTGACATCAGAAAATAGCCACGATAATTTCTGAAATCCGCGCGCTCAGGCTGCAGCCGAATTGCAGTACTAAAATCGGCCCGCGCGTTTGCCATTTCGCGAAGCCTCACATACACGTCGGCTCGCATCCGAAACAGATCTGCGTCCTCCGGAGAAATTCCGATGGCCTGGCTGATGGATTCTACGGCAACCAGATTCTGACCTGTCACAACTGCGGATCGAGCCTTCGAAATCAGCTGCTGCACAACCGGAGATTCGATACTTCCCGATGCCGCTGAGGGGCCGGTCTTCTGGACCGTCGCAGCTGCACTTTCCTGTCCCGCTTTTGCGCCGGAGGCACCGGGTTGTGTCGTTGATGGATTGGGAATCGAAAGCGAAGTGGGCTCAGAGCCACATCCCGTCAACAATCCTGCCAGCGGCAGCGCCAAAATCAACTTTCGCATATCCGTTCGCTCCATCGAACTTCCAATTCTGAACCTGTTCACCGAGCTGCTTTTAGCCCGAATACGCGATTCATGTCAATTGGAATTTGCGAAGCCAGGCAAGACAGTCAAACGAGGCAGATGCGAAAAGACCTGAATTCGGGATCCAGACTCTTCTATGCAAATGGTGATGGCACCCGATTCGCCAGTATGCAGCACTTCCGTCGCATCGCCCGCTTTTGACTGCAATGCCTCAAGATGGTCAATATCATCACCACTGACGATCACAGTTTGCGGCTTCAACGCCTCAAACATGGTCTCTGGATTTGCAGCTGGACTTCCATGATGAGGACTGACGAGTACATTCACCTCGGGGATTCTTTTCAGTAGTAGTTCCTGGCCCCGCCCTTCCAGATCGCCAGGCAGGCATATTGTGCGGCCTGCGAATTCCACAATCGCCACAAGACTGCGTTCATTATCTGTCCAGTCTGATTCATGATCGGCCTGAAGAAACCTCACGTTCACACCACCAAAGGATGCTCGATCCCCGTCATTTGCCAGAGTCAGTCGGCTTCCGGATTTGTGTGCATGCCGTAGCAGCCAGTTGATGGAATCTGTTCCGGTGCGGGCAAAGTCCCGTGAAGTATACACCGCGCCCACTGGCATACGCCCCAGGATTCCAGGCAGAGCGTTGTAGTGATCCATATCGGCATGCGAAATGATAAGCCCATCGATCTGCCTGTGGCCTCGGCTCCAGAGGAAGCGGCAGATCAGGTCCGCTGCTCGCTCTGACCGACGCAGTGCTCCCGAGTCGAACAACATCACTCGACCATCCGGAGCCTCCATCACAACAGCATTCCCGTGTCCGACGCTGAGAACCGTCATACGAAGATCCTGATGAACCGGAGCTGCGAGGCCCAATCCAAGTCCTCCAAGGATCATGAAGGCTACGCCCGTCCAGGCAACTCGCCGAATGGCAGATATGGAACTTAGAGCAGCAAGAGTCAGTACCAGATAATAGACCGGACAATACCATGGAGGAAAGTCGGGGAGCGACAGCCATCCGAATGGAACTGAGGCCGCGGCAGACACAACTTCATTCATCACCCACAACGACAGTTCCAGTGGCTTTGAGAAGAGCAGGGTGGATTCAGGAAGTACCATCCCCATCCCGATAAACACAAATCCAAGAACCATGGCAACTGCGGTCAGCGGAATCAGTATTGCATTTGCCGCAAAGCTGATGACCGAGACAACGTGAAACTGCGTCGCAACGATTGGCCCTGACAGGCAAGTCACAGCAGCCATCTGCCTTGCGTGACGGGCGGACTCCCTTTTGAGGTATGCAGTCCAGCGAGTCAGCCGCTCAGTCAGAGTAAAGTCAGTCAGCGGTAGCGTTGAATGCTCCTGTTTGACGGGAGACAAATGCGACACCCAACCGAGTGCACCCACGGCGACGAATGACAACCAGGCACCAATGTCGTAGACGATTCCCGGGTCCAGCAGAATCAGGATCACTGCGACATTACCAATCAGAACCTGCATCCGGAGCCGACGATTCCAAATCTGTGCCACGACAACAAGCACAATGAAGATCGCCGATCTCATCACCGATGGCCGAAGATCAGTGAGCACGGCATACGCGAAGCACACAGCAGCGGCCAATGCCATCGCCCGATTTCCAGGGAGCATCAGTACATGAAACAGGCGTATCAGAAATACATAAAGGATGCCCACGTGCAAACCGGAAATTGCAAGCAGATGCATTGTTCCCGTCGCAATGTACTCGCGTTCCATCTGAGGCGATAAATGACCGCGGTTGCCCAGAAGCAGAGCTTCCGCAAGCGGAGCTGCATCCTTTGAAAGATGTGCTTTCAGCAGGAAGACAGCCTCTTCTCGAAAGTCGGTCAGCAGCTTTTTCGGAGCCCAGTCGGCAACAGGTGCCAGTCGTCGAACAGCCATCGAGTGTCGCACATAGATGGCACCAGAGATTCCCTGGCGATCCAGCAGTTGTCCATAGTCAAATTCACCGGGATTCTCCGGCAGTTGCCCACCGTCAAAGCGACCGGTGATCTGGATCTGATCTCCCCAGCGGATGTCAGGACACTGGCCTGACACAAAAACTCGAACGATCCCGCTTGCATCAACCGGTCCATCCGACGCTGCGATTGTTGTCAGATCAGCAAGAAATGTGGTTTGAATGTCTTCCGCAGTCGGTTCCGTCTCATTGATTTGATTCCATACAGAGAGGGATTCACGTCGAGTCCGTTCCGCAGGAAGCCCAGCAACACTTCCGGTTACAACAATCGGCACATCGATCGGCGTTGAGAGTAGTTCACCGATATCGTTGGCCACCGTCTGATGCAGTCGCAGCGAAGCTGCCAGGTTTCCAACCAGCAGAAGGCTTCCCCACAGAATCACATCGGCGACTCGCCCCCATCGCCGCTGGTCCATAAGCCGACTGACGATGAACCCAAGAATGATCAGGAGACAAAGTCTCCAGTGAGTGACCCGAACAAGGTCGGCGGACCAGACTCCCACCATCAGCAGGAATGCCAGCTGCATCGGACCGCAGATCAGCGAATCCCGCTCGACTCCTGTCTGATGATTCCTTCGGAGTATCACTTTTCTCGCCTGCGGTTCTCCAGGATCGGTTGAAGCTCGTCGACAAAATCGTGGACATCCTGGAACTCACGATACACCGACGCAAAACGCACAAACGCAACTTTATCGAGGTCTCGCAGAGCATTGAAAACCAGCTCGCCAATTCGACGGGACGGAACTTCTCGCATTCCGTCTTCGTAGATTGCGGCTTCAACTTCGCCAACGAGCTGATCGATCTGCTCGGCACTCACCGGACGCTTGTAGCAGGCCTTCTCGACACCCGATCGAATGCGTTCACGATCAAACGTCACCCGCGATCCATCCTTTTTAATCACCTTGATCGGCGATTCTTCAATCCGTTCATAGGTCGTGAACCGTCGCTCACAGGACAGACATTCTCTGCGTCGCCGGATTGAAAAGTCGGGACTGGTCCGGGAGTCAATCACTTTGGTCTCGTCATGCAGACAGAACGGGCATCGCATGAGAGCACTTCTTCTCCATTCGCGTGGCACAAGACGGCAGGCGCGATAATCCAGGGGGAAAACAGGACAGCAGCATCCCCATGTTATCTAATCCTGGCGACGTTTTGGCAAGTGAACGCCTATTCGTCGTGCCATTTCATTGCCGAGTCCATTGGCTCAATACGCAGCACAACCACTCCGTCCTGAAACACCCGAACCGTACCCGTGGACTCAGAAACCGCAATTGCGATCGCATCAGTCGCCTTGGATATCTCAGCAGCTGCCCAGTGCCGCGAACCCAGCCCCTTGCTCAATGTCAGGTTGTCAGCGGATGCCCTCAAATGTCGCCCAGCAGCCTGGACGACTCCGTCGGCCGAGATAATAAATGCGCCGTCAATTTGAGCCAATTCCTTGATACTTTCCCGAACTCGAGGATTCCGTATCAATCGTTCTGCTTTTGGATAGCCTCGAAATGGGTCGTGTACCTGCTCCTGAGAAAGTTGCATCACCTTTCGATGATTTCCCACGACAAACAGCGTCCCGACCGGCTTTCCTTCCCGCCCCTCGCGCCCAATTTCGCAGGCTAAATCCACCACGATTCTCAATGTCTCCAGAGGAACCTTAGTCTCAAGTCGCTGCAAATCCCTGGATGTCAGTCGAGCCAGCTGGTCGGCAAGTCGAACCATGCTGATTGAATCACAACCGTCCTTTTCGTACGACGAATAGACACAGACAACCACATCTCCGGTCTGAATCAGTTCGTCCGCGATGGCTTCCAACAATACCTGAGTGACCTGAAGATGGCTGGTCTGAGGTTCGTGCAAAATGGGGACGAGGTCAATTCCATCTTCCCGAACCGCCGCCTGAACATCCGGCTTATCTGCAGCAACAATCAACCGACTTCCCGAAAGCAGACTCTTGACCGCCTTAAAATCGACAGGCTGCCCGGCCAGCAGCAGAACTGCGGACGCGGTGGAGCTGGAAGACAGCATTTTTGCTGCCTTCAGGACATTTTCGAAATGGGAAGAAATCTGATGCCGAGCCATCGTGTTGATACTTACTTATTCTGAACTCCGGATACACCCAGTTTTTCTCTGGCAAACTCGATTGCCCCTACCAGAGCATCAATATCATCGGTTCCGTTGTATGCACCAAAACTGACGCGAGTCGTCGCGCTCACACCCAACAGATCATGAAGAGGCATCGTACAATGATGACCATGCCGAGTGAACACAGCTTTCCGATCAAGCATCAATGCAAGGTCTTCAGGATGAAGATCGTCAAATCGGAAACTCAGAATCGCACCTTTGTGTTCTAACCCCGGTCCAAATATCCGGATTCCCGGAAAATCAGACAGTCGACGTGTGGCTTCGGCCAAAAGATTTTGTTCGTGCTGATGGATGGCTTCAAGCCCCACCGAGTTCACCCAGTCCACAGCGGCACCCAGCCCAATTGCCTGGACGATCGGCAACGTTCCCGCTTCGAACTTCGCGGGTGCAGTTGCCCACGTTGATCGATCTGCCCAAACTCGATCAATCATATGTCCGCCGAACACGGTTGGATCAAGCGCTTCAAGCCGATCCGCCTTACCGTATAACACTCCAACTCCAGTTGGCCCATAAAGCTTATGACCGCTGAACACCAGAAAATCCACATCCGTTTCCTGCACGCGAGACGCCATGTGTGGAACGCTCTGGGCACCATCGACAACCAGTATCGCCCCCGATGAATGTGCAATTTTTGCAAGTTCCGCGATCGGATTGATGGTTCCAAGAACGTTCGACATTCCACAGACCGAAATCACCTTCGTCCGTGACGTCAGAACTTCATCAATCCGGTCTAAATCAAGCCGACCGTCATCCGTCATTGGGATGAACCGAAGGTTTGCCGATCGTTCAAGGGCGACCTGCTGCCAGGGTACAAAGTTGGCGTGATGTTCCATCAGGGTGATCAGAATCTCATCCCCCGGATGAATGTGCTTGTTTGCCCAGCCAAATGCAACCATATTCAGGCCAGCCGTACAGCCTGGGACAAAGGCAACCTGCTGGGGCGAGGATGCTCCCAGGAATACAGCGACTTTCTGGCGGGCAGCCTCCAGCTCATCATCTACCCGAGCACCAAACAGGTATCTGCCTCGATAAGCATTTGCAAAATACTGTTCTTCAACCTCTCGCTCTTTGGCAATGACGCATGCGGGTTTTTGTGCAGATGCACCGCTGTCCAGGAATGTCGGTCGCAGTCCTCGGTTCAACGTTTGCATCAGTACCGGGAACTGAGCTCTCACGGACAGATAGTCAAATTCCGTCATTGCGATCCCTCCGCGCCGACAATCTCCGAAGCATACCGGCGAATTCTCTCAACCATTCCGTGCAGGCCATTTCGACGCGATGAGCTGAGATGTCGATTCAGGCCCATCCGCTCAAACAGCCCCTCGATATCGGTGTCCAGGACCTGCTGAGGAGTTTTGTTCTGGTAAGCTGCCAGCAATACCGCTATCAAGCCTCGAACAATCATCGCATCACTGTCTGCCTGAAGTCGAACAAACTCATGGTCGTGACTTTGATCAAGTCCGGCAACCAGCCAGACTCGGCTTTGACACCCATGAACAATATTCGAATCAGTCTTGAATTCTTCCGGAAACACGGGAAGCTCGCGGCCGATGTCAATCAAATAGTCGCACTGTTCTTCCCAGTCGACCAGTTCCTCGTATTCAGACAGTAATTCCTGAATTGTCATCGCTGAAAACTTCAACCGCTGAAAACCTCAAACACTGTACACCTCAAACACAATGGATTCGCAACTACAGAATTTCCAGTGTTGGACCGGAGGGAGATTTGACAAGTTCCCGGACGACCTGCATCGCCACTGACCGGCAGACTGCCTTTAAGGGTTCGAGGGCAGGATTTTCTTCGGTCAACATCTGGAGCATTTGCCCCCGGTCACAGTATTCGCGAATACAGCCGTGCATTGGTATTTCACCGAGGAACGGAACCTTGAGCTCCTCAGCGACTTTCCGAGCGCCACCGCGTCCGAAAATCTCTCCGGACATGTTTTCTACGAATCCAAGAATTGGAACGTTCACCTTCTGATACATGTCGACCGCCTTGATGGCATCCAGCAGCGCCACCTGCTGAGGCGTGCAAACCACGACTGCTCCTGCCAAACCCACAAGTTGAGACAGGGTCAGTGAAACGTCGCCGGTGCCGGGAGGTAGGTCAATGATCAGATAATCCAGCTCTCCCCACGCGGTATCTTTCAGAAATTGAGTCAGTGCCTTGTGCAGCATTGGACCACGCCAGACAACTGACTGCCCCTGCTCAATGAAGAATCCCATCGAAATCAGTTTAAGGCCGCTGACGTCGATTGGCTCCATACGAACGAACTTGTTGCCCTGACCATCTTCAATTTCCGTGGCTCCCGGTCGTCCCGAGGCACCCATCATGTGAGGGATACTAGGTCCATAGACGTCTGCATCCATCAATCCAACGCGGCACCCCATTGAATGCAGCCCACAGGCGATCGCAGCAGCGACTGTGCTTTTTCCGACACCGCCTTTTCCGCTGCCAACGGCAATAATGTTGTGGATCTTCAGACCGACGCGACCACCAGCATCGCGTCCACGGACCACCGGACGAAACGCTACTTCCACGGTCTGGTCAGCATCCAGCAGGGGAGTCACCTTCTGGCGAACTGCTTCGTCAAGTCTTCCGGGCTGGGGATACGCAGGCGTCGGAAGCTCAATGGTCACGATCAGGCGATTTCCATCGGCTTTTACGTCCTGAACCATTCGCAGATCACCCAGTGACTGCCCTAGTTCCGGATCCTGTATCTGCGAAACAACACTGCGAACCTGCTCGACGCGCGCCATGACTTTTTCCGATTGCCGTAAGTGAGACCGATGGCAGATCAGACAGCTGTTTTCATCGTACAGCCAGCCATATACTGCCCCTGTCGCATCCTACGGGCATGAGCGCAGTTATCAACTTGCCAAGCCGCACATCCTTGCCACTTTTCTCAGTCCTGATGATCGGGCATCGACCTAAAGCATCGATTCCATCAGCATTCGCAGTTTCCTCAATTCCAGAGTTCGCTCCCGGCCCGCCAACGTCTGGGGCAACAGGTCGATGCTGAGAGTCCGCTGGTAGCCGCACTGGCGGAGACGGGCCACAATTTGATTGTAGTCCACCTCGCCGAGCCCACCTGGAACCTGAATCTCGGTTTGAGATGTATCCCGCAAATGCACGTGCAGAACGTGATTGTAAACGATATCAAAGTCGACCACGCCACCGGGACGACAAATGAAATAGCTGGGATCCAGAGTAATTCCGAGTCCTTTGACCGACTGGCACAATTCGACCGCAGTGTGAGGGTCTTCGCTCAACAGGCCCGTTCGTGTCAGAATCGAGAGTCGAACCCCCTCCTGATTGCACAGCGATGATCGCTCTCGCAGTCGGTCAATCTCTGTATTAAACGGAGTCCCCTTGGGAGAAGCCAGAATTGTCAGCTGGACCACTTTGAGCAGTTTGCAGAACTGGACAATTGCCGTAAATGTGGCCATGTCCACTTCAGATTCCAGGAACACAGCGCTCGGGGCAACTCGACTCGCTTCACGCATTTGAGTCGCGTAGGTCTCCGGATCGCGTGCAACCTGAGACGGCTTGAGCTGGTCAAACGTCTCATTCAACCAGATTTCGACCCGATCAAACTCCAGATCCTGAATTTGCAGACACGCTGCCGGGAACGCCAAATCCCATAGACTTCGCGTTGAAGCGGCAATATGCACGAGTACGCTCCTGTCAATCCTAAACCGATAAACGACAGCCACTTACAACAAAATTGCGGCCGCAAGGAAACTCCCTTTTTCGCTTCGTGACTGTATGCCGATCAGGCAATTTACGCAAGACCATACAATCTTCCTGTTTCAACATCTGGATGATTTGTAGGGATTTTGCATGTTTCATGGGTTCTGTTGCCGATAACGATTTTGTGTGATTCGTTTGCAGGGGGAGTTTAGGGAGTCAATATCAATGCAATCTCGTGCTTTTGCGCTGCTGCTTTCGGGGGCGATTGGAATCCTGGCAACTGGGTGCGCTTCCACAACACCAACATTTCGTGGTCAAAACCCGTCTCCGACGTTCGCGTCCTGGGGCGGCCACGAAACTCCAACAGAAATGCCGATGTACCATGACGGTAGTCCGTCAGGCGCTTCTCAACAGTGCCCAACATGTCCTCCCGGACATCAGGGTCACTGCAACGGCGCTGGTGCCGGATGTAACCTCCCGTTCCATCCTGTTCACCGAAACTTCCACACCTACTCGTACCCACAAGGCCTGATGTACCCGCCTGAAAATGCGGCTCCGGCTCTTGTCCAGTATCCGTACTACACTTTGCGTGGCCCAACCGACTTCTTTATGGAATAATGCCTGCTGTGGCGCGAGCACAACCGTTTGAGCCAATGCTGTCTCCATGCAGCATTGGCCGCGGTCATTTTTCCGCAGCCTGTTGCAGCAGCGATGATTCCGATGAAGTCGTTCTCACTTTCTAACAGCCGCCTGGCTTTTGTCTGCCTGCTTGCAGGTTCAATGAGTCTGCAGCTCTTCAATCATCCCTCAACTTTGGCCGCTGATGATCCGGTGGCGGGGGCTGTCCAATCCAATAGCGGCATTATCTTTCGCGGCATGTGCTCTCGCGAAACGACACTGTCGCCGGATGGACGGGATGAAAGAATCGAAGTTCGCAAAATCGATCAGGGATTTCGACACGTTTATATTGCTTCGCAAAACAGCAATCCCGTCGTCATCAATCCTCAGGACTGGCCAAACCAGAGCTTTCGAATTCGGCAAAAAGCAGTCAGCCGAAAACCAATACCGGATATCATCGGTGTACCCGATATTTCTGACTTCGACGAAAACGGAATCGCCACCGTTCGACTTCGACTTGCTCAAGGCCGAGAAGAAGAAATCACCGTTGCAATTACTCAGGTGAATGAACTCTTTGCCGATGTGACTTCACTCACACACAACTGGCAATACCGCATTCCCCTGTCGGCCATTCCTCAGAACAGAATGTTCCCCGGTATCCTCGAACGCGTGGATGAGTTTTCAACCAGCCCGTGGCGGCGTCTGGAACTTGTCCGCATGCTGATGAAAGCCGGGCTGATCGATCATGCCGGAAGAGTCCTCGACACGATTGCCGGTGACTTTCCTGAGCTTCAGGGCGAAGGGACTCGAGTTCGTGATTCGCTGAGAACCCAGCTTGGAGAGCGGATCCTCGAGGAACTGGATCGGCGAAACTCTGCCGGACAATTTCAGCTGGCACTTTCTGCAGCTCGACTTTTTCCCAAAGACCAACTGGCCCCGGAGACGCTCGTCCGAGCATCACAAATCATCGAAGCCGCTGAAGCCACTCAACGTCGAATTGAATCCCTGAGGGTTCGCCTTGAAAAACTGCCTTCGGCCGTTCAGGATGAAGAACAATCCCGCCGGTCTGCCGAAATGATTCAGCTGGTACTGAAGGGACTGAACGCGAACACGGTTGATCGCTTTGGTCCGTTTGAACTCCTCGCCGATGAACAGGGCGACCCGGTTGGAGCCGTTGCTTTGGCCGTGTCCGGATGGTTGCTGGGCCCGGAATCAGCGATTCAAAATCTGCAGGAAACCTGGGGACTGTTTGAAGCCCGCTTATTGGTTCTGGATTACATGCAGACACAGCCCGAAGAACATTCGGTGCGTGTTGAGCTGCTGGCGAAAATCGAACAGCAGGAAGGCGTTGGCCCGGATCGAATGGCGGCATTGATCCGATCTCTCCCCGCGATTGATCCCGTCCATGCGGATTACGAACAACCACTCGCAGAAGGTAGGTTTCGAATCGAAGCAACAGAGTCAACAATGGGATGCACCGGGATTGTTCCTCCCGAGTATTCAGATTCGCGGTCGTACCCTCTGTTGATTGCGTTTCCTCGAGAATTCACCGAATCTGAACGAGCTGTTGACCTGTGGATCCCACTGGCAATTCGGCATGGTTATGTGGTCGTGACTCCCGAGGCCTGGGAAGAAAATCACGGAGCATATGACGCGGCCGCACAGACTCACCAGAAATTCCTTCAACTCGTGCGACAGATCAAACTGCGCCTAAGAATCGACGATACTCGAGTCTTCGTGGCCGGGCATGGAATCGGGGGCGAAGCAGCCATTGATATGGCAACAGCACATCCTGACCTGTTCGCTGGTGTTGCTTCCATCGCGTCGCTCGGCCGTGAACACTTCAAGTGGACGGCCCACAACCATCCAGAGGTCCCGTGGTATGTTGTAGTTGGCGAAAAACAGGGGAACTGGCACGGACGGCTGGGTGTACTCCTGCAGCGGTTGTTCCGGCGCGAATCAGAAACACGTCTGCTGACAGACCTGACATTCATAATGTACCCGGGCCGCGGTTTCGAAAGGTTCACAGAAGAGCGACCGTTTTTGTTTGAGTGGATGTCAAAGCACCAGAGAGACCGATATCCGGCGCTGATCCATGCAAATCTCCTGCGATCCAGCGAACGTCGCTGGTTTCACTTGCTCCTTGAATCTATCCCCGAGCGGTTTGCGGAACTTGATGCACCCTCGGAATGGCGGGATGCGAGAAAGTTTCGCCCGGCACCTCTGGAATGCAGGCTAACCGAAAACAACGGAATTCTGTGTTCTTCGATGCCGTCGTCCGCCGTGTTGATGCTCAGCCCCGGAATGCCCGGAATTGACCTCGATAAACCCATCACAATCGTCGGCGGGCGTCAAAGGAAAACCATTGACTATGCCCCTAAGATCGGCGACATGCTCACGGAATTCTACGAGACAGCCGACCGCGACCGATTGTGCTTCATGAAGCACCAGATCGACGCAAAGTAGTTCGGGTGCAACCTGCAATTTTCGGCTCAACGACTACTGACTCGGCTCACAGAGCTGTTCCACGGCTCATTGAGCACTTTGGGACTTCAAAAGCACGGCATCGCGTACAAATGCAAGTGCTCTCAGAGTGTCTTCTGCATTCGATGCATGACCTCCATCCGGATGATCAATCAGCAGACACGGTGTTCCTGCATTCATCAGCAACGCTGACAGCCGACGACAACTGTCCGGCGGAACCAGAGTGTCCTGCCCTCCAACGGTCATCGCAACCGGCATCGTCAACTGCTCAAACGACAATTCAGGACTTCGTTCGCGATACCTTTCCGGAACCTCAGACCTGCTCCCTCCATAGGACTCGGCGACGGCATCCGCAAATCCAGTGTACTCCACCATGTTCGCCGTACCATTCAGAGACACAACTCCCTGAATCTGGTCTGGATGCAGTCCAGCAAAAATCAGAGCCGACGTACCACCCATTGAACCGCCGCAAAGGAACACATGGCGAATCGAGTATTTCTCTTTCAATTCACGAATGATCTGCACCAGGTCGGCCTCGGCTGCCGGCCCCATCCACGAGGTCCTTGCTCGATAGTCGGGAGACACATAGAGCATACGGTGCATCTGCGCAAACACGCGAGCAACACGACACTCGTCGCGTTCATCTCGAATAAACTGCCAGCGATCAGAACCGTGACCGTGAAGTGCAATCAGAACATCACGACATTCAGGCTTCTGTTCCGAGTCAGCCGTTTTCTGAGCAGTGGCATTCGACCGCTTCGTTTCAGCACCGCCAGGAAGCCCCATCATCACATATCGCTGTTCCGACTGATCAAATTCGGAGACAAAACAAACATCGACCGCATCAAGCCGCTCATCGCCTGACGAAACTGTTTGAAACTCCGCGAAACAGACGCAGGCAGCAAGCAGCAGTATTGAATTCATCACTCAGAGTCTCCCCACGAACGCTCGACAACCAATCGCAGGGTGCCAACGATAACAGGGTGCAACCGACTTTGTCGATTCCACCCTGTATCAGCAGAGCTCATTTCATACGTCCTCATCAGGAACGCTGAGATGACTCAGATCAATTGCCGGAGGACTGCATTACGAATCCGTGGTAAGCTTCGTTACCGTGTTCGCCAAGGTCAAGACCTTCAATTTCCTCAGACTCAGAGACTCGAATACCGATTGTGTACTTCAGAGCCAGCCAGGCAATTGAAGAGACAACCAGTACATATCCGCCGACCATCACAACACCAACTGCCTGAGCAACCAGCTGTTCCGTGCCACCACCGAAGAACAGACCAGCTTTTGGTCCACCAGTGATTGGAGTTGCTGACAGGTCTGTCGTTGAAAACAGGCCGACGCACAGAGTTCCGAAGACACCGTGTACAAGATGTACGGAAATTGCACCCACTGGGTCATCGATTCTCAGTCGGTCGAACATCAGCACAGCCAGCACGACAGTCACACCAGAGATCGCACCGATGATTGCGGAACATGCAGGACTTGTGAAGTAGGCTGGGGCTGTGATTGCCACGAGGCCCGCCAGACACCCGTTCAAAGTCATTCCAATATCCGGCTTACCCAGCAGGATCCAGGCAGTTGCCGTGGCTGTCATCGTTGCGAATGCAGCGGCCATATTTGTGTTCACAGCCGAAATCGCAGCCATTGCTCCACCGTCAGCCGCAACGCTCATAGTGCTGCCCGGATTAAACCCAAACCAGCCGAACCAAAGAACAAGGCAGCCGATAAACGCAGCCGTCATGTTGTGACCCGGAATCGCATTGATCTTTCCACCAGGACCAAATTTTCCAATTCGAGGCCCAAGAATGATGGCTCCAGTCAATGCTGCCCAGCCACCGACAGAGTGCACGACGGTCGAACCAGCGAAGTCCCAGAAATTCCATTTTGCTGCGAGGTAACCGAAGCCCCAAATCCAGTGACCAGTGACTGGGTAGATCGCAACGGCCATGATAAAGCAAAAGATGATAAACGCGTGGTACTTAATTCGTTCTGCGACTGCGCCCGACACAATCGTAGCCGCGGTTGCCGCAAATACGAGCTGGAAGAAGAACTTACACCACAGTGGAACGGTCGACCATGCAATCGCACTATAGACACCTTCATAACCCAGAGTTGCCTGCTTTGGACTGTTGTCTGCACCCTGAACCATCAGGCTCCCGGAATTTCCAATGAATTCACCGTCTCCCGCTCCGAACATCAAGTCCCAGCCAATGAACCAAAACCCGATCGAGCAGGCTGCGAACACAATAAAGTTCTTTGACAGAATGTTCACGCAGTTCTTTGCCCGGCAGAATCCGGACTCCACGCATCCGAATCCCAGATTCATAAAAAACACCAGCATGCCGCACACCATAACCCAGATCGTGTCGATCCCGACCGACAACTTTGCCATGACCTCTTCCGCTGTGGGCGGAACTGGAGCCTCTGAAGCTGCGGCTTCAGCTACAGGCTCTGCTTCTGCTACCGGAGTTTCTGCCGCAGTTGGAGCAGGATCCTGAGCATTCAGCTGACCTGGTAAAACCGTACAAAACGTAAGCCCCACCGCAAATGCCAGCATGACTGCTCGGCTACTCAACCAGAACCTCCCAAACATCGCCCTTCTCCTCACTGTGTTCTTTCTGTTGCCTGCACGTCGTACGGAAACACTGCATCAGCATCACTGATGCAGTGTTTGCCCTCTACGACGAATCTGCTTATAAAAACGACTTAGGAAGCGAGAATGCAAAGAATGTGCCTTAGAGTGAACAAAGGAGAGCAATTCATATCGCAAACTCATAACTACAAAGACTTTAAATGCTAAATCCAAGTAGTGAGTGTTTGCACGCAAAAGCACGCATGTCGTTTTTTGAGGCACAATGCCAAAAAAAGGCACACAAATTATGCACCTTGGCTTTCCTGATGTTCGCCTTCGCCCAATTGTCGTTCAGTAGGCCCGGTTTTGTCGTTGGTTGAGGGAAATCCAGGACGTGGTCTGTTAAAAGGCGTTGCCGGAGAAATTCTCCTTTCAACCAGGGATTCCTTTCATGAATCAGCGATACCTCTTCCTGCTCGTTGTGCTCTCCGCAGTGACATCAATGTCACCCAGCCTTCTTCTCGCTGAAGACTGGCCTGCATTCCGGGGTGCAAACGGTGACGGAGAATCAAATGCGTCCAATGTTCCGGTTAAGTGGTCCTCAACCGAAGGGGTTGACTGGAAACATGAACTTCCTGGTCAGTCCAACGGTAGTCCCATTATTTCGAATCACCATATCTTTCTGACTTCCGCATCGACGGACGGACATCAGAGGACTCTCCATTGCTTTTCTCTGGACGGAGACGCGCTGTGGGCCAGGTCTGTTTTGTTTGATAAAGACCTGCCAACACATGAGACCAACCTCTACGGGGGAACAACACCGGTTGCCAATGGGTCCGTGGTAGTCGTCTGGCACGCGTCGGCCGGACTCTTCTGTTATGACTTCTCAGGGAATGAGAAGTGGCATCAGGTGCCTGGTGAATTTCGGCATATGTGGGGCTATGGCACTTCACCAGTGATCAGCGGTGATCGAGTCATTCTGCACAGTGGACCTGGTGCTTCCGTGTTTGTCGCTGCTTTTGACCTCGAATCCGGCAAACAACTCTGGCGGTTTGAGGAGCCAGTATCCGGCAATGGAGAAAGCAACGAAAACGGCAAGTATATGGGTTCATGGAGCACACCACGGATCATTCCTGGCGGCAGCCATTCAACGGTCGTTTGCAGCATGGCAACTCGCGTCATTGGACTCGATGAAACTTCCGGAACACTGCGCTGGTGGTGTGAAGGGCTGCGCGGCGAACGAGGAGATCTGTGTTATACGTCTCCTGTGATCAGCGGCGATATCTGTGTGGCTTTGGGAGGTTATCAGGGACCGGCGATTGGATTTCGTATGCAGGGCAGCGACAACATTACAGACTCCAGTCGACTCTGGAGAACAGATCAGGGAAATCCTCAGAGAATCGGTTCAGGCATGCTCGTCGACGGCCTGCTGATCGCACCCTCCGCAGGGCCCAACCTCATCCAGGCGATCGATCCTCTGACAGGTGACATCAAATGGCAGGAACGCTCTCCGGGCGGTGCGTTCTGGGGCTCTCTGATTCGGTCCTACGGCCGATGTTATCTGACGGATCAGGCAGGCGAGACACTGGTCTTCAGGCCCGATGCCACAGGCCTGAACATCATTGCTCGAAACTCACTCAACGATCCCGGCAATTCGACACCTGCACCGACTGACGGAAAGATCGTTATCAGGACATTCCGTCACCTGTACTGCATTCGTGGTGTGTCGGAATAATGTCGATTGCCGCTGCACCAGAGTTCATTGTCGAACAGTATTTGTCGGGAGTGCGTGTTGATTCCTTCCTTGCCAAACATCTGAGGAATTACACACCGTGGCGGCTTCATCGGATGGTGATGGCCGGACTGGTTCGAATTGATGATCAGCCGGCAAAGGGGGATGATCGAGTTTTTACGGGGCAGCGAGTCCGCATTCGGCTGCTTGAACCGCCCGACAAACTGCTCGACCCTGTTGATCTCCCGCTACAAATCGCTTACGAGGATCCATGGTTGATTGTTGTGGACAAACAGGCCGGCCTGGTCGCTCATCCCGTGGGCGATTTTCAGAGTGAAACGCTGTCGAATGCACTGCAGTCGTATCTGGATTCTTCATCCGGATCACGAGGGCTCCTCAGACCCGGAATTGTGCATCGTCTCGACCGCATGACCAGTGGCCTGATTGTGACCACCAAGGAGCATCTGACTCATCGCTTACTGTCGATCGACTTTCAGAATGGAAAGCTGTCCAAGTCTTATCTTGCACTTGTCGATGGAAATCCGCCCTGGGACACCAGAATGATCGAACAGCCGATCGGGCAACGCCCCGGTGGAAACAGTGTGCTGATGTCGGCACGACACGGCGCAATCAATCCCAGACCTGCGAGAACTCGTGTCACAGTCCGCGAACGTCTTGGAACTCACACACTTGTCGAATGCGTTCTGTTTACGGGACGCAATCATCAAATTCGAGTCCACTTGTCGGATATTGGTTTTCCAGTCAGTGGAGATGAGTACTACGCAGCATATGGGCAAATCCGGAAGGCTCCCCGCTTTGATGGCGAAGAGCCCACGGAAGAACGACACTCACTGCATGCGGCAAAGCTCGGTTTTCTCCATCCAATTCTCAGAACATGGCTGGAAATCCGATCAGAGCCGCCAACCGACTTCTGGCCCGAAGAACTTAGATCGTCGCGGATACCCGCAACGGCATTCGAAGAAAATGAGGTCGACGAATTCGATGTTGAATCCGATTGAGAACTCGCTCTGCCTGCAGTGTTGGATGCAGTGCTGAGTCCGAAGAAAACCCCACGACTTCACCGATTCCAAAAACGCCGCTGCACCAGGTTTCAAACCCAGTGGTACACCACAATTGACCGTTTTCGTCAGGCTCGATTCCTACGGCTTTCAGATTCAGATGTTCCGTAAAGCCAAGAACCCGTCGGCAGTCGATAAACTCCCGGCGACTGCGGCGAGAAGCCGCATCCGGAGTCAGTCCAAAGTCTGCCGGGTGTCCTGCGATTTCAACACCCGCTGTTCGCGCCATCTCGAGGACCGCACATTCCGAGTCCTCCTTTGCGATCAGCTGAGTTCTGACTCCAAAGAGCTGAAATAAACCAGCCAAACCGGCACCCAGTGGACCACCTCCGACAAGGCACAATGACTTCGGAAGCCGCTGACCTTCAAACAGAGATTCCGGTCGTTGAGTCGCAACCAGCCCAAGTGATCGATGTTGTGATGTATATCGAATCCCAGTTCCAATCACGACGTTCGAAGCCTGAATTACGGATTGCGAACACGACATGCCGTCCGTCACAACCAGATCGTTCTTCGACCGAAAGCGAGTCTCCCCGTAGACGACATCCACTCCGCAGCTCTTCAGAGCATCCGTATGTTCGTTGACTTCTTCAACGATACATTGAGCGAGAAGTCTCTGCAGAAGTCGTGGCGTCCCGGCGTTGACCATCATCGAACGACGACGATGACTTTGATCGACGAGCAGATTTCCCATCAGCCGCCGTAACGCCTGGCCCATCATCCATGACGAATGCCGGGACTCCGGCAGCACCGCCACCGTCTTTTGCTTCGCAGCAGCCCCCACAAACATCATCTCGAATGCGGCTTCATCGTTTCCTATGACTGCAAGGTCGTATTTCATGATCCGTTGCCTCCTCTCCTGAGGCATGTGCTTTCCGCTCACCCGAATCCGGAAACGATTTCACATTCCCAAACACCGGGTCTGTGACTTTTCCGCTCAGGCAGACTTTTTTGATAAGAGAATCCCTGTCGTTTCATCGGTACTCTCCGGCCTGGACTCGCGGCGAAAAATGAAACGATCAGGAAACCTCCGTAGTCTGCGGTTGAACATTCCGATTGTTCCGGTTGTATCACCAGCCTTCCCGCCATCCGCAAAGTACTCATCACGCTCCGCCGTGATGTCGAACCCCGGCAGTACCAGCGCACGCTGGATGCAATCCAGCCAGCCGATTGGGGATGGATTCGCAAGCAGGGTTGGCGATTTAACCACGAAACACACGAACCACATGAAAGAATCGCAGGGGGGCAAGAGTTCGGGATATGGCAGAAGAATGGCGGCAGGAGAATGGCAGCGTCCGACATTCTTTTGCCCTCATTCTCTTGCCAATTGAGAAGACTCCAGGACAGTGTTTGTGGCTTTGAATTCAAGTCGCAGGCGGGACTCGCGTATTGACCACGGAAGACGCGGAAATGACGGAAGAATCGCAGAAGTACTCGATTGTATTTTTTCGTGTCTTTCGTGTATTTCGTGGTTACCAATCACACTGGCTACGCGCTGGATGCGATCAGGGGCGGACACTGGGACTCGTCATCACGACGGAGCGTGATGAGTACTTTACTGATGGCTGCTTTTGGAGTTCGGTATTGGGTGGCATTTTTAACTACCGGATCAGTGCCAATAGTTCTTCGGCTGAAAGTCGTCCCGTGGTGTCGGTTCCTTCGAGCAGGCTGTCGGCAAGATCGCGTTTGGTGGCATGCAGGGCCAGAATTTTTTCTTCGATCGTGCCGCGGGTGATGAAACGATAGATCGTGACCGGACGCAGCTGGCCCATGCGGTGGGCGCGGTCGGCAGCCTGATCTTCGACAGCGGGATTCCACCAGGGATCCATTTGAAGCACATAGTCGGCGGCGGTGAGGTTCAATCCCGCTCCGCCCGCCTTTAAACTAATCAGGAACACATCACCTTCGCCGTTCTGGAACGCCTCGACGGCCTTCTTGCGATCGTTCATCGACGTAGAACCGTCAAGATACTGATATGCGACTTTCTTACGATCCAGTTCTGCTCGCAGGATCGCCAGGTGATCCACAAATTGACTGAAGACAAGCGCCTTGTGTTTGTTCTCAATCAGTTCATCGATCGTTTCCGAAAACGCAGCCAGCTTCGCTCCAGGCAGGTTGCATTCGGGCAACAGCAGACTGGGATGACAGCAGACTCGACGCAATCGCATGATTTCGGCAAGAATTCTCACATGCTGGCCACGGACATCGTCCGACTTCATCGTCAGCTCATTTACAGCTCGCTGACGTGCAGCCTCATACAGCACTGCTTCCTCATCCGGCAATGTGACAGAAACCGTGACTTCTGTTCGCGGGGGAAGTTCACTGAGTACCTGTGTTTTCGTGCGACGCAGCAGAAACGGCTGCACAAGTCGCTTAAGCTGCTGGCTGACTTCGCGGTTGTGGTCCCGTTCAATTGGAACAGCAAATCGCTGATGAAACTGTTCCATCGAACCCAACAATCCTGGATTGATAAACTGAAACAGGTTCCACAATTCTCCAAGATGGTTCTCGATCGGGGTACCGGTAAGGATTAAGCGAAAATCAGCACTCAGCGACATCGCAGCCTGAGATCGTTTTGTCAATGTATTCTTGATGGCCTGAGCCTCATCCAGAATCGCAGTGTTCCACTGGACGCCCTGCAGTCGTTCAGCTTCGGTGTGCAGCAGACCATAGCTCACAATCACCACATCTCGCGGGCCGAGGTCAGCGATGAACGCATCGCGATCGCCTGTGCCGAATATGCGAGGATTCAAAGTTGGTGCGAAGCGGTGCAGTTCGGCTTCCCAGTTGAAGCAGACGGACATGGGAGCAATGACCAATGCCGGTCCGTCAGCTCCGCGCCGCAACAGCATCGCGATGGCCTGCAGAGTTTTCCCAAGTCCCATATCGTCGGCAAGGCACGCGCCGGCTCCCCAGTGAGCAAGGCGGCACAACCAGCGGAAGCCTTCGACCTGATAGTCTCGCAATTCCGCGTTGAGTGTCGAGGGTACGTCTGCTACGACATCCCCGGCGTCCTGAATGCGTTTGAGGCATGCTTTCCAGTGTTTGTCAGCTTTGAGCGAACACCATTCGTCGAGATCGCTGAACGCGGACGCTCGGATTGGTGGAAACCGCAGCGTATCACCGTTGCGTTCGCCGTACGCACCAAAAGCTATGATTCGTTTGCGAAGTTGTTCCGTTAAGGCAAGAAACCGACCGTCAGTCATCAGTACAAATCGACTCGAGCTGACAGAAACCAGATCCACGAGTTTCATCAGGTCCATCTGCACGAGCTCATCGACGACGACCTCACCAGACGCCGCAAACCAGTCTCTGTCTCGCTCAATTCTGACGTGCAATTGCTTTTCGGTCACTGACCCGGCTATTCGCAATGTTTGCCCCTGTGGCCAGTGGACGATCAGATTGCCGGATGCGCGAACTGGTTCGATCTGCAGCAAAAACTCCAGTGCATCATCTGCGGCAGGAAATTCTGCAGCCGAACACTTGCGGTCACTGTTCATGGCAAGAACCGGACACGCCTCAACGATCTCCTGAGCCAGTTTTAATTCGCGTTTCAGATTGCGCTTCGTTGATACCGCTTCTCCCTGAATCTCCGTGAAGATATTTTCACCTCCCTGTCCGGAAGGAAAATACGGACCCGTATCGCCAAACGGCTGAACAAAGAACTCCGCGCGCAAACCCGCATGAAATGGCAGCAGATGCAGATGTGGCAGAGGATTCGCAGCAACAGACCTCACGTTCGACCCCGAATCGTCAGCATCATAGGTGATATCCGACTGCACAGAGAACATCGAAGAGAGAGCCTTCGCCGTCGCGAGTACGTCGGATTCTCCATTCTTTGGAACGTTCAACGCACCATCCAGAATGCCGGCGATCTTCAGTTGCTCCGCCGTAAAGTTGACAACAACCAGCCGCTGTGATCCATCCCTGATGATGACAGATTTTTTATTGGCTCGTGGTGGTGGAACTAACTCGATCCGTAGTCCGGAGTGCTTTCGCTTAATCACCAGTTGCGGTTTCCGGGATATGATTTCCAGCGGCTGCGTCCGATTGCCCAGAGTAAAGACGAGCGGATGACCGATGAGTGCTTTCAGAGCCTCGTCCGGGTCAAATTCGTAAATGGTCTCTGTATAACTGCGGTACCCCGACGAAACTTCCGTGGATGTAATGCACCTGCATACAGCTCGATCCCGTTCAGTCAGAAACGCAAATTCCGGATCTGAGTGATTTTTGTACAGCCGTTCGAGAGACACCGGACGACCACCAGTCCACGCCCCTTTCGAAAGTTTCTGGATGATCGGCCGCGGACTCGGGTTATTCACCGTATCTGAGGTGAGGAGATTCAGTTCCCAAATCAGACGTTCCTCATACGGCGAACCGCTGACCGTGTTTTTTGTCTGCCCCGAGCTCTCGTTCAGGACCTGACGAACGAAGTCGAGTTTTCTCTTCCAGAGCGACGGTGGTTCGATCCATGTCAGCATTGGAAATGTGCCAAGCTTCGAGTGACGTTGATCCGGTGGTGTGTTCTTCTTTTCTGAACCTCGAGCGACCAGGCTGGCTCCGTCTTCACAGAGTGCGGCCAACCAGTGCATGCCTATCTGATCGTAGAAGTTCACTCTCTGGCTCAGATCCCGTGAAGCTCTGGAGATTTCTGAAGGCATGAACCAGTGATTGAGGTATCTGGCGATCAGCTGAACAATGGGAACACGATTCTCACGTGGGTTATCCAACACTGTCCAGAATTTTGCTTTTGTCGTCGCTGAGGGCAAATCTGCGTAATTCGTTGCGACATGTATCAGCGTCGGAATGTCGGTCCACTCGTCAGGCCAGTCCTTCATGGCTGCCGTGCCGAGTGCTTTCAATGTCGAGCGTGAGGCAGGGTCGCATTTTCGCAGAACGAGCAGAACGTGTAACAGGCCAATCAGATCCGGCAATACGACAGACTTCCTTCCTGCGGGTTTCGGAAGCTGACGAGTCAACTGATCGAACGATGCTTCAGCAGAATCAAAATCACCGGTCAGAAATGCCAGACAACCTGCAGCCACAGGAGCACCCGTCGTCTCCGAGCCCGCCACCTTCCGAAGTTCATCAAGATCTCCGGACACAACCAGGAGTCTGATCCACCAGTCCGCAACAACTCCCGACAATGGAGAATGCGATTCGGCATAGTCCCTAAACGCCTCAATCGCGGGAGCGGCCTCGTCACCGGTGATAATGGCCCTCCGTGCCTCGTCAACGATAAACGCCGCCTGCAGTTCCACCGGCGTCCTGTCGTAGAGTTCCCTGTTGAACGGATCGAGCAGGCCAAGGTCCTGCATTTCCAAAGAAGTCTTCGAGAGATCTGTCGTTGCGGCGTTGAATGCCGCAACATCACCGCGATAAAAGGCGATCCTCGCTCGGCGTCTCGCCGTTAGAACCGATGCATCATCAACATGAACTCGCATCTCTCTTTCAAGCTGCTCACTGAATGATTCCACGGCCGAGCTGATCAAATCAAGAGTACCGTTCATCGCTGACTGTTGTATGACAGAGTCCATTATGCGAGGGTGAATCGCGACAAATGAAAACGTTCGGGTTGTAGCAATCACGAGCCGTTGGTCACGAAGAGTCTGCAACTCCTCCTTGAGTTTCGACTGCGTCAAAAGTCCACCATCCGCTGTGGTATCCCAGCCACACGCCCTCAGAAGTTTCTGCAGAGTCTTTCCCCCGACATTCGACTCACAGACTGCCAGCACCTGAAGAATCCTGTCCCCCAACCGCGTAAGACCTGAATTCCCCGCTATACTTTCGTCGCTCATGATTCCGTTCACTTCCACATTGCTCGTCTTGTAAACCTGTAACTTCTTACAAACACAGCGGCGGTATTGTTACAAAGTTGAACCGAACAGTGTATTTCACAGAATCATTCAGCTCGCAATTTTGCTTCACGCGGAATTTGACCAAAAGTGACCATGGTCGATGCGTTTAACAACATTATGGAGCGGTCACCCCGATTGCTTTACAGATTTCGATACCCAGAGATGACTGAACTCAGTACATTCGGAAGTGCTCTCCAAACCGCCATTCGCAGAAGGCTGCTGTTCGTTGCGTTCGTCGGCACTGTCATGGCTTTTGGGTTACTGTTTCCGTTTCCGGTTGGCGGGCGGTTATGGTCGGAAGTGTTCAACCTCGCTCACGCACCTGCCTTTTGCGGAATACTCATCCTGATCGCAGCTCAGCTGGATCCTGCAGTGATCCGGAAAACAGTGATCCGGAAGGAACCGCCAAAGCAACGAATCGCGACCATGACTCCGAGTCGAATCCTGATTCTGGCACTGATGCTGATGATTGCCGGGACTGGGGGCGAACTGATGCAAACGTTCGCCGGAAGACACTCCAGCATCAGTGACATTCTAGCCAACACGCTCGGGCTTGTCGCCGGGGGCATCTGGTTAGTTGCTCAGAACCTGCAGACGAGAATCAGATCTGCAGTCAGATTCGGTGCAGTATTTCTGATCGCCGCAGTCTCGGCAAATCCGGCGTTGAATATCCTGGACTGCATACAGCAGATCAATAGTTTTCCACAGCTGGCATCTTTCGAACGCCCCCGTGAACTCAGCAGCTGGTATGCACAGAACGCAATCATGGTTCGAAGCACGGACTGGTCGGTTGACGGCAGTCACAGCATGAAACTCACTATGGAACCGCTGGAGTTCAGCGGCACAGGCATGAACTGGCTGGAAGGGGACTGGTCTCGATTCAGGGAACTCCGCTTCTCGATCTTCAATCCATCGGAAAACATGGTGCCTTTGATTCTGAGAATTGAAGACCATGCCCATGAGCTCTCAGATTTTGAACCATCTGACAGGTTTCAGCAGGTGATTGAGCTTGCTCCCAAGGCAGTTCAGGAAATCCAAATCCCGATTGATGAACTTCGTCAGGCACCGCAATCGAGGGAGATGGATGTGACCAGTATTCGCCAGATTGAGCTCTACTGTTACCGGCCTCCATCAAATTTAACAATCTACCTCGATCATGTGCATCTTGTTGCAGACTGAATCAACTTCCGTTCGATTGCGACCAGCCTTCGTCCGTGTTAGGGTCTGCGTTCCACGACCTGCAAACCACCGACATTCGCCAGAATGTCAAAGCCCTCGGAGCCCCGCCAATGACTCTGGATTGCCCCGCCGGACAGCATCACGGAACCGATGCGATGTTCAGTAAGACATGGCATATTGAAAATGTTCTGTTGTGCGGCCTGTTATGTGTCCTCAGTTCCGTGCCGGCCTTCGCACAGACTCCGGACTTTACGCTTCAGGCGACCGAAGAAACTCCATGGCGCAAAGGCAATATGCACACGCACTCGCTGTGGAGCGATGGTGATGACTATCCGGAAATGATTGCTCGGTGGTACGACGAACACAATTATCAGTTTCTGGTGTTCACCGATCACAACACCCTCTTGCAGGGTGAAAAATGGATCAACATCAACAAAAAGAAAACTGGTCCGGCAGCCTTTGAAAAACTGAAAGCCGCATTCCCTGGTGACTGGACGGTCACTCGTGAAACCGAAGGCGAAACAGAAGTCCGCCTGAAGAACTTTGACGAAGTCTTTGATCGGCTGGCTCGGCCAGGTCAGTTCTTACTGATACAAGGTGAAGAAATCTCAGACAAATATAAGACCCATCCGATTCACCTCTGTGCGACCAACACTCAAGAACTCATTCCACCGACCGGTGGTGATGATGTCACAGATGTCATTCAGCGAAACATCGAAGCCGCGATTTCACGACGCGAACGTACAGGAGTGAAGACGCTCGTTCATTTGAATCATCCCAATTTCGGGTGGGCCATCACGGCTGAACAGCTCATCCCAATCGTTGGGGAGCAGTTTTTTGAAGTCTACAACGGCCACCCGACCGTCTATAATCGTGGCGACAACAGTCATGCAGGGACTGAAAGAATGTGGGACATCGTGAACACGTGGAGACTTGCAAAGCTCAACCTGCCAGCCATGTATGGCCTCTCGACTGACGATGGACATAACTACCACGAAGACGGCCCGGGCAAGACAGCTCAGCCTGGACGAGGCTGGGTCATGGTATTAAGCTCGCGGCTCGATCCTGACAGCATCGTGGATGCCCTCGAAGCAGGCCGGTTCTACTCGAGCTCGGGCGTCACTCTGGAAAGCATCACATGGAAAGATCGCCAGCTGTCCGTCAAAGCTCAACCGCAGGAAGGTCTGACCTATCGAATTGATTTCATCGGTACTCGAAAGCAGTTCAACGATGAAACGCAGCCGGCATCTGACGATGAAGCAACAGCAGCTGGTCTCACAAGAATCTACAGCGACGATGTTGGTGCCGTGCTTTCGTCCATCGACGGTCCGGAAGGAACCTATCAGTGCGACGGAAGCGAACTGTACGTGAGAGCCGTTGTAACATCTTCAAAGCTACACCCGAACCCGTCGGAGGATGGAGAGTTCGAACGAGCGTGGGTTCAACCTGTGATCCTGTTGCCGTCTGACAGCGGACAATAATCAATGCGTCGGATGACGCGCAGTGCGACGAATTCGTCAGATGACGCATATTCAGAAAAATGCGTCAGACGACGCAATGTAAGGCTTCGGCAATGTCAGTATGGCAGTTTTGGATCGACGCAGGCGGTACGTTTACCGACTGCATCGCCGTTTCGCCCGAGAACACAATTCATCAGTTTAAAACTCTCTCGTCCGGGATGACTCGAGGCCTGTGCCAGCTGGTTTCAGGTTCCTCAGCCGCAGGATCTCATGGACGCGTCGAAACCGGCGCTTTGAACTCAGCGCCGCTGTTCTCAAAAGTCGTGTTTGACGAAAATCGCTCCGCGGATCCGGATGGCTTCTGGAATGGGGCTGAGATCCGGTTCTTGAATTCAGCAGGCGAAGTTGTTTCAACGCGTGTTGTCGCATCGTTCACTGGAAAACGCTACCCGAAATCATCAAAGCCCGAACGGGAAACGAAAGCAGGGCAGGGGACATTTCAGTTAACGGAACCCGTTGAATTCGACACGGATTCCGCTGGGACGATTCGTTACGAACTGACCACCATTTGGTCTGCGCCTGTGCTGGCCGTACGATATCTGCTGGGACTCCGCGCAAACGAAATCTGTCCAGCTGTTGAGATGCGATTCGGAACAACTCGAGGAACGAATGCACTGTTAACACGTACCGGTGCATCTGTTGCATTAGTTACCACTCAGGGGTTTGGTGATGTCCCGCTGATTGGAAACCAAACTCGTCCTGATTTGTTTGCCATTCGAATTCAGAAACCCGAACCGCTGTTCGCGTTCGTACTGGAAGTGGTCGAACGCGTGACCGCTGATGGGAGTGTCGCTGAGCGACTCGACTTAAGCAGTCCGGTATTACTGCGAGATCGCAGCACAGATAAACAAACAGTCTTGCCAGATCTTTCAGCAGCGTTCAGCGAACTCCGCAACCGGGGAGTCGATTCCATTGCACTTTGTCTTATGCATGCGTGGCAGAATGATGTCCACGAGAAACAGCTGGAGGAGTGTGCAAGGGCGGCTGGATTCATCGAAATCAGCCGATCCTCCGAAGTCAGCCCATTGATCAGGTATGTACCAAGATGTGAAACAACGCTTCTTGATGCATATCTGAACCCAATCCTGAGGAGTTACCTGAACGAGCTTCAGCGGCAACTGCCGGGCAGCAATATTCAGGTGATGACGTCCAGCGGAGGGCTGGTTGCGAATCGACTCTTTCGAGGACGCGATTCTGTCTTATCTGGTCCGGCCGGTGGCGTTGTTGGGTTCTCCGAGGCTGCAAAGCTCGAGGGGTTTTCAAAAGCGATCGGCTTCGACATGGGTGGCACCAGCACTGATGTTGCCAGATATGATGGGGCATTTGAAATCGAACAGGAGACACTGAAGGCGGGTGTCCGAATTATGGCGCCGGTCCTTGGAATCGAGACGGTTGCTGCCGGCGGGGGTAGTGTGTGCGGTTTCGACGGAGTTCGGCTGTTTGTAGGGCCACAAAGCGCGGGTGCGTCTCCAGGTCCTGCGTGTTATGGTGCAGGTGGTCCGCTCACGGTGACCGACCTGAATGTGTTCCTCGGTCGAATCATTCCGGACGAGTTCCCATTTCCTCTCGACAACAGTGCTGTCCAGCGTCGACTGGAGGAACTCCGGACAGCAATGGGCGTGGCGGAGGGAATCCATCTGCCAGAGACTCTGGAATCATTGGCGGAAGGACTTCTGGAAATCGCCAACGAGCGCATGGCTCAGGCGATCTGCCGAGTTTCAGTCGCACGCGGTTGCAATCCTGCGGACTACTTACTGGTTTGTTTCGGCGGAGCAGGCGGCCAGCATGCGTGCAGTGTTGCCAGAAAACTTGGGATTTCGAAAGTCCTGATTCATCCCTTCGCAGGAGTCCTGAGTGCATGGGGAATGGGACAGGCACAAGTCAAGAGTTCACGAGAAGCAAGTGTGCTGAAGTCCCTGAATTTGAATACACTCGCTGAACTTCACACCACAGCCAGGGAACTCTTTGAGAAAGCTCAATTCGAAGTTTCTTCGCAGGTCTCGAAAACAGATATGCAGTCTGCTTCGTTCACTGCTTATGTCAGATACGCGGGAACCGATGGTGCCATTCCAATTTCGCTCGACTCGGAGATTTTTTCAGAATCGGCCTCAACGCAATCGGACGTCAATCTTTCAGAAATGGAAGCGATGGTCAGGGACCACTTTACAACACTTCACCATCAGATGTTTGGCTACACACGAGAAGGTCACCCGCTGGAAGTTGTGTCGATCCGAGCCGAATGCACAGGCACTCGCAAACCAGCTAAAGGGTCAGCGATCATTCCGGACGGGCCGCGAAGTGCCGTGGAACACAAGCATCGGTATGCAGCCATTTGGTTTTCAGGCCGCTTACACTCTGCTCCGATTCTGCATCGCAGCAATCTGACTCGCGGAGAATTCGTCAACGGGCCGGCAATCATCTGTGAAGACACTTCAACAATCGTCGTTGAACCAAAATGCTCGGTGACCCTAACGGACTCAGGCGCATTTCTGTTGACGATCGATCCGTCTGCAAGGACTGAAGATAATCATCACAACGCTCAGCTGTCAGCAACTGATCACCCTGAGACTCGTCTGAGTGTCGAAGCCGACCCGGTCCAGCTGGAAGTGTTTACAAGCCGATTCACTTCGATCGCTGAACAGATGGGTGAAACACTGCGGCGGACATCAATCTCAACCAATGTTCGCGAGCGACTGGACTTCAGTTGTGCTGTATTTGACCATCTGGGAAGACTGGTTGTGAATGCTCCTCATGTTCCTGTTCATCTTGGAGCAATGGGAGAAACAGTTCGCGCCATGATGGAAGATCATCCCGCGATGCAGGCGGGAGACGTGTTTGTCACGAACGATCCCTTTCGGGGTGGATCACACCTTCCGGACGTCACGGTGGTGACACCCGTCTTCTGCGATTCCGACTCGGCAGCCTCAGTGAGATTCGGTCGCCCCGATTTTTATGTTGCGAATCGAGCTCATCATGCAGAAATCGGCGGTATTCAACCGGGCAGCATGCCTCCGTTTTCGAGTCGGCTGGCGGAAGAAGGTGTCTTGATTCGTTCTCAGTTGCTCGTCAGCAAGGGTAAGTTTCGAGAGGATGAAATCCGCAGGCTACTCACATCGAATGACTTTCCAACCCGAAATGTGTCCGACAATATTGCCGACCTGATCGGACAGGTGGCGGCCAATGCCCGAGGAGTTGCGTTGCTTAAGCAGCTCTGCGAACAGCATTCAACCCGACTGATTGCTGACTATATGGGCCATATCCAGTCAGCATCGACACGCCGCATGCTGATGGCACTCAATGGACTCCCCCATACATCCATGGAGTTCAGCGATCAGATCGACGACGGTGCAGTTTTGAAAGTCAAAATTACGGTCGGAAACAGCGGAGCAATACTCGATTTCAGCGGCTCTGCAGACACGCACGCTCGCAACCTGAATGCCAATCGAGCAATTACCACTGCGGCCGTGATGTATGCATTTCGTTGTTTCCTTGCTCAGGATGTGTCGCTCAATGAAGGGATTCTCCAGCCTCTGACGCTGATCATTCCCGAAGGCATACTCAACCCAACGCCCGGCAGTACACCAGCGACATCCCCGGCAATTGTCGGCGGAAACGTAGAAACATCTCAGCGGATTGTCGATGTGCTGCTTGGCGCATTAAATCTTGCAGCCGCCAGTCAGGGCACGATGAATAATCTGACGTTTGGCAATTCTGAGTTTGGCTACTACGAAACGATCTGCGGTGGCTCGGGAGCGTGCCGTGAGGGCAATGGGTGCACTGCGGTTCATACACATATGACGAATACTCGGCTGACGGACCCGGAAGTTCTGGAGCAGAGATATCCGGTGAGACTGCGAAAATTCTCGATCCGACGAGGCTCAGGAGGGGCCGGCCGTTATCAGGGGGGCGATGGGGTGATTCGGGAAATCGAGTTTCTCGCTCCGCTCACCGTATCGATGCTGTCACAACGGCGAGTGACGTCGCCTTACGGTATGGATGGCGGTCAAACGGGAATGTGCGGAAAGAATCAAATTCTCCGTCCCGACACAGGTTGGGAAGATGCGGGCGGTGCCTTTTCGACCAGGGTCAGTCCGGGAACGATTCTGAGAATCGAAACACCGGGAGGCGGAGGTTGGGGTAAATCACTCTGAACTTCCGATAAATCCGGCATCGTCGGCGATACGTGGTTGTCATTCGAGGGCTCTCGACGTATCAAACCGTCTCTCCGGACGCCTCGTTCGGTGAAATCTGGACCATTTGTTTGTCCGAAATCTGAATTGTTGTTTGCCCGAAATCTGATTGAGAAATGTCTGAAGCCGACCCAATTGTGGCCCGCGAGGCTGCTCGCCGCCGAACCTTTGCCATTATTTCCCATCCCGACGCCGGTAAGACGACGCTGACTGAGAAGTTGCTGTTGTATGGCGGATGCATCGAAGTTGCGGGAGCTGTTCGCGGGCGTAAGACTCAGAAGTCAGCCACTTCTGACTGGATGGCTCTGGAAAAGCAACGCGGAATTTCGGTCAGTTCCACGGTACTAACGTTCGAGTTTGAAGGTTGCCAGGTCAATTTGCTGGATACTCCCGGCCACCATGACTTCAGTGAAGACACGTATCGAACACTGGTTGCTGCCGACTGTGCAGTGATGGTGATTGACCTCGCGAACGGCGTGGAAAGTCAGACCGAAAAGCTGTTTAACGTCTGTAAAATCCGAAAAATCCCGGTTCTGACGTTTGTGAATAAAGTGGATCGTCCGGGGAAAGAGACACTGGACGTTCTGGAAGACATCGAAACAAAACTGGGCATCATTCCGGTTCCAGTCAACTGGCCACTTGGAACCGGCTTCGAATTCCGTGGTGTCATCAATCTTGAATCACGGATTGCAGATGTCTTTGAAGATCGTGACAACCTTCATCGGCTTGGATACCGAACTGTGCCTCTGGCTGAGATTCCGGAAGATTCCATGCCACAGGGAATCGTCGCGCAGGCGAAAGAAGAAGTTGAACTTGTTCAGATGGCAGGCGCGACCTATGACAGGCAGAGATTTCTCAACGGAGAAGTTTCGCCCGTCTTCTTCGGAAGTGCTTTGACGAATTATGGGGTCGAGCAGTTTCTAAGAGGCTTCCTGAAACTTTGCCCGCCTCCGCGAGACCGAGACAGCGATGTTGGACGTATCCTTTCAACGCGGCCGGAGTTCTCTGGTTTTGTGTTCAAGATTCAGGCAAATCTAGATCCAAAGCATCGAGACCGAATTGCCTTCGTCCGTGTCTGCTCCGGAAGGTTCCGCCGGGAAATGGAGGTGTTCCACCCCAGAACCGGAAAGAAAATTCGGCTTCGCCGCGCTCATAAACTGTTCGGCCAGGAACGTGAGACGATGGATGAAGCCTTTCCGGGTGACATCATCGGCCTTGTGAATCCTGGTGAATTCCATCTGGGAGATACGATCTGCGAAGGAAGTCCGGTCAATTTTGAATCACTTCCGCAGTTCTCCCCCGAGTTCTTTGCAACGATGACGTGCACAGATACGTCACGCAGAAAGCAATTTGAACGAGGTCTGTCACAGTTGATGGAGGAGGGCGCGATTCAGCTGTTTAACCAGCCGCACTCGGCCACCAAACAGAACATCATGGCAGCGGTCGGTGAACTGCAGTTCGATGTCGTTAAGTTTCGCCTTCAATCTGAATATGATACGGAAACCGAAGTCCGCTGGCTGAACTATAAGGTTGCCCGCTGGGTGGTGCCGAAACCAGGATGCAAATCTGAACTCAACCTGTTGTCGTCGAGCAGACTGGTGCACGATCAGTATGATCAGCCGGCAATCCTGTTCCTGTCGGACTGGGAAGCTCAGCATTGCGAACGCCAGAATCCGGAATGGGAATTCCTGACAATGCGATTCCGGTCAAACGCGAGCTGAAATCGTCCCATCACCCGGATTTTTGATGAATTTAGCGGGCCGAATTTCCCATAGGATTGCGTTTCAGCGGCCGATGAGAGAACTTTTCGGCAACTCCTGAAAACATTTACAGACCGTCCCCTTTTTTTGGATCGAGCGATAATGAGTCGTAACCGCCAGGCTGAAGTGACCGAAGCCACTAAAGACGTAGATTTTACGAAGAACAGTTACCAGGTGGAAATCAACACCAATCACGGACGCATTTTGCTTGACTTGCTGCCGGAGGTTGCACCAGGCCATTGTAAGAATCTCATCGGACTCGCGAGAATCGGGTTCTACAACGGAGTTTCATTTCATCGAGTCATCAGCGGCTTCATGATTCAGGGTGGTTGTCCCAACGGAACAGGTACCGGCGGACCGGGTTATACAATCAAGGCAGAGTTTAACTCGACACCCCACGTTGCCGGTGTGCTGTCTATGGCACGAACAAATGACCCAAACTCGGCGGGATCACAGTTCTTTGTTTGCCTCGGAACTCACGCTTATCTCGACAAACAATACACGGCTTTCGGTCGTACAGCAGACGACGCCAGTATGGAAGTTGTTCGTAAAATCGGAAGCACTCCGGTTGACCGCAACGACAAACCCGTCCAGCCCGCCACGATGCAGACCGTGAACATCCTCGTCAAAGCAAAGTAGACATCATACTCCGCGTGATGAACACGCCCTCGTAGAGAGACCTGTCCGGCTGGATTGCATCCAGCCAGACAGGTGATGCCAGAGTTCTCTTCATCACGCGGACGTGTTCTCTCCATCACGCGGACGTGATGAGTACATTACTGGAGCAGTTCGTCTTTCAGGCTGCTGAACAGGCCGTCAATCACTTTATGATTTCCGAAGTTCATTGTCTCTATGACCTGAGAGCTGGTCACTGAGACTGAGCTTCCGGCGGGCGTTGAGAGCAGATTCAGGTTCATATAGAAGCTGGATGAGAGCTGTGCCACAATTTTGCCGCGAGCAGGTCCATGCACACCCCCGCTATTTCGGTCCCATTCAAAAACAGTCCCGGAAGGGATGATGAAATACCATTCGTTATTTCGTCCCTGAAACCAGCGTTCGTTGCGGGCACCAAAGTTGAAATAGTCGATACCGGTCGTCCGAAATCCATATGTCCTGTTCAGCGATTCGGCTAAGTCCTGATATTCGGGTCGAGCCGGTGAAGTCTGGACCCACCCTGCCTGCTGTACTTCACGAATCGTGTAATTTCCTGGCAGGAGATTTTCAAAGGCATACCAGCCCCGTTCGGTCTCAACGTCGATGCGCCCATCGAAGTTGCGATCGACGTCCGCTGTTGTTTTCGTTGCGATCACGTTGCCGGATTCGTCCAGCAATTCAAACGTCCAGCCGTTCAACCAGGGCTCTGCTGCAAACACGGCCTGAGAGATTGCTTCGGACGTCTTTGCAATTCCGCCCCAGACAGACGTAACGTAAACGGATCCAGTCGCTTTGCTCCAGCGGAAAACATCCCCGCCAGCAAAATAGAAGTACGTTTCACCAACGATATTCATTTCGCCATCAACGGCTGGCAGCCTGTACCAGGGAGCATTCAAAAACGGAGCGCCGGCAGGAGCCTGTGGCATCACTGTGACGGTCCCGTAGCCACCCACATTTCGACGTCCGTCAGCATTGACGTCATGCCATTTTCGGCCACTGATCATTGCTGGCTGAAAGTTCCCGAAGTCCACGTTCGAAATGGTGAGTCCTGCACTGACTGTGAGAACAGGATTCTGAGCAGCGTAAAGCAATGCCGGTTCAAGGAAGTAGGATCGCCCAGGATTTGCAATCAGAGTTCCCTGGACCCCACGTGTTGAAGAAACCGCCTTCCCATCCCATTTGTAAAGACTCCCAGTCGGCACGATGTAGTACCAACCCGCCGATCCTCGAAGCCATTTCTCCCCCAGGCCTCCAAAATCTTCGAACAGAGATCCGGAAACATGCAGTCCAAGATTTGTTTGAAGACTGTAAGCGGTCAGCGCTTCAGGAGATGTCTTTGAAGCACTCTGAGTCCACCCGGGGATTGGTTGTTCACGAACTGTATACTTGCCGGGGACCACATTTTCAAAACGATACCAACCGCGTTCATTTTCAGCATCGATGAAGCCATTACCATCTACGTCGATATCGCGAGATGTCGTTGTCGCAACAACGCTTCCCTGCGAATTGACCAGTTCGAAGACAAAGCCGTTCATCCACGGCTCTGCGGCCGTTTGATTGGAATGAAGCAGCAAATCCGGTTCAATCCAGAATCTCTCGTCAAGTCGAGCCACAGTCTGGCCGGTGAGCTTCCCGGACTGACCATTCCATCGAATCAGCTCGCCGGATGGTGTCAGAAAATACCAGGCACTGGTAAGATCTGATCGGAACCAGTATTCACTGCCTTTGAAGTCATTGAAGTAGTTCTTACCCGAGTGATACTTCAGCTGAAGGTTGCTGACGACTTCCGGAATTCGAAGGCCGTCGGCATTTCGATCATGCCATTTTCGACCTTCCACAATGCCGGGAATTGATGGTTCTTCGTAGGTGATTTCCAGGACAGGCCGAAGTACAGCGTTCGGAGATTCGCTGCTTTCAAATGCCTTCACAACACCGGCAATTTCACTTCCCTTTAACAGCCAGCCAAAATTTGACCCGGGATTGTCCAGCCAGCCCTGAACATCTGCAACGAGTCCCCCGCCGATCCATTCATAGGGGCCGATCGCGTTGACGGTGGTCGCAGCCGATGCCGATGGCGTGAAATCTCCGCCCGGCTGTATCCATGCGGAACCATCAAAATAATTGAATAACCAGGTCGCATCAAATTGTAATGCCGCGGCTCCACTGAGTTCATTGCCGGTGGCATTGGACGCAGCTTCACCCCAGCCATCGATCAGTCGGTGAACACCCACCGAAGAGGCGCCACCGATGGACTGAGTTGCATGTAGCGTCAGCACCGCATCGATGATTGTGGAACCTTCCGGGATACCCGACGATCCAAGATCAAATCGAACAAGACCCCGCTTCGCGCCAATTGAATTGTAGACGCCTCCGGCAACGAGAAACTCCCCACTGCCGTTACTCACATTTCCGGAGGGAACATCATAAATTGTCGTATCTTCGGAGGCACCAAGCTGTACGGTGACGGTGCTGAGCAAATCGCGTCGCTCGAGCGATTCTCCGTGGCAAGAATCGGCAGCGACGGGACAAAAATGCCGCCTTTCACCTCGCTGCCGAAAACGCCTGCGAATCAGAAACACTCGTCAAACCCCATCACTGAAATGCAATTTGCAACACTCTGAACGCACTTCGCGTCGCCGATACGGACGTATCAAATCCGATTTCCTAACAACTTTGCCTACTGAGTCCCGGAAAGACCAGGATGCAAGATCAGTGCCAATCCCGGAATTCTCCATACCAATTTACGCCTTCGTCCATAAAAATGTTCGAACGACGTTCGAGATTTTCGCCCTCAGGGGGGAAAATCCTCCAGAACACGCACTCGTCCCTGCCACACTCTCAGCTGCCGTGTTGCGGACGGCATTCGGAGAATGCCTGCTACTTTTTGTTGAGATGAGCAACAATATCGTCCAGACGGATTAGGATTTCCTTTAGCACAACGACACTTTCGGTTGTGTTCGACTGGGAGGTTGCTGCTGCGGGGGCTGCTTGTTCCTTTTTCAGGAGTTCGCGGCGGCTGAGGATCTCGTTCCTCAAATTATGAGCATCAATCACACCGACCAATTGCATGCTGTTTGCCTGTCCAGCACTCTGACCTGCCGTTTCGAACTTCAAAATGCTGAGATGGAAGTGTCTTAGCAGTGGCCCCTCAACAAACGTCACATCCTGAACATTATCCAGCGGAATTGTTTTCTCGACCTCAAAGATGATCCCCTTACGAAATCGAAGCCGTGTTGAAGTCAGCTCACATTCCAACTTGTCAAAATAATGCCGCGCCCACCATTGCCCGACTCCGCAAAACCAGACAATAGCCAGCGGAATGCCAATCAGGGTGCAAATCATCACAAAGCCAATGTTCAGCACCAGATATGGGCGGATCAATGGATTAAAGGAGGCACGGTATTGTTGAAGCGGAACAGTACTCATGTGAATGACTTCAGCTGCCTGGGACGATTGAATTTAGAAATGAGCCATGAGAATACCAGGCCCAATCCATGTCAACTAGTCATTCGAGGAGACCCAGGAAGAAAGCGCCTCGGCAATGACCGAATCACCAATGCGAATCGTTCCGGTCTGCTCGACAACCGCAGTGATTCCACCATGCCCAAGCATCGCCGCATAACCTCCGGGGCCAAGATTCTCCTCCATACGAGAACACGGCGGACACGAACCTGTCCCTGAAAGCACGCAATCACCAATCCGGAACCGTTGGTACCGCAACGCACCAAGGTTGATACCGGACACCACAATATTGCGGCGGAGCAGTTCCGGAATGACTACGACATCACCCCCGAGAATCGCCTCCACAACGGCAATATGCTCAAACTGGATCAACGTGACCTGTCGTTTCGAGCGATTCTCAGGACGTTGATGATGATCGCCGGTAAGGCCGGCATTTTGCAGTGCCTCAACCTGTGGAACTGAAGAAATTGGCGCCCTGGATCGAGGCGAAATTCCGATCCACTCCACTCGGCCTGGCAAATTTGTTCGCCCCAAAAGGTCTTTCAGAATTTCCATTCGTGTTCTGCTTCCTCTCACTCAGTGAATCAACTGATCTGCAATACCAACAGTTACTTCAAATTGAATCGAACCAGGTCTTTCCCAAGCCGCACATAAATCGCGGTACCGGCAAATGCCGGGTGCGACAGGACCTGATTCCGACTCGCCTTGAGTCTTAGTCTGGACAGCAGGACTGGTTGTGGATCAACCGTGGAAAACAGCAACAACTCACCTTCAGTCGACAGTGCAAGAAGTCGACTATCGGTTGCCACCAGTGATCCATAGTCCCCAAAAGCGTTGTCGGAAAATGTTGCGACAGTCTTCAGTCCGTCCGATGGATCAAGACAAACGAGGTCATGGTGAATACCGTATATGCGACCATTCGAAACAACAGGAGTATGAGAATCCGGCTTCAAGTCCTCGTTGATGGCAACAGGATCGGGATTCAGTACTCCACCTTCCTGAAACGTGTAGAGCCTCGCCGCGTTATTTTCAGTCGCAATAAACAGGTGGTCTCCCAGATCGAGGCACGTCGGGACATTGAAGTCACCTTCCTCCTGCGGAGTGACGGTCCAAATCCGCTTGCCGGTTTTAGCGTCCCACCCGCCAAGCGACTTTTCATCGTGACCAATCACCTGCAAGGTGCCCTGAACGTCCTTGAGCAGCATCGACGCATAGGCAGCTCGAATTCCCGGAGCTCCCCAAACCTTGTCACCGCTCTCTCCATCGAGCGCTACGATCCCGGCCGTTGGGCCACCAGGCTGCAGCAACAGCGTTCCGTCGAGAAGGAGAGGGGAGCCCGAATGTCCCCATGTGAGCGCAGGCGACCTTGACTCACGAGCAATATTCTTCTGCCAGAGGACGAGCCCGGTCTCCAGCTCCAGGCAACACACATCTCCAAACGCACCAAGCGTGTAGACATAATCGCCGTCGATCAGCGGTGTGGCACGTGGGGAGTTACCATAGTCGAGTTTTCCGGAAGCCGGATAGAAGTGTTGCCAGAGCAACTGGCCATCCTCAGCACTGAATCCCTGAAAGACGTCATGCTGATCGGCAATGTCTCGACTGCCAACCACAACGACGTCCCGAGAGACGGCAATACCACCTATGCCTTCTCCTGACAACTCCGACGTCCATGCAAAGTCGGGCGAAGTTGGTAGGGTATCTGGCAACCATTCAAGGCGACCGTCTCTCCGCGATCCACGCCAGCCGGTCCAGTCCGGGTTTCCCAAACTTGAATCAGCCGGCGTTTCCTCGGGTGTGCACTGTTCAGACGTCAGTTCTTTTTTTTTGCTGCTGTTTGACTGCTGCCTTCGGCTGGCTCATTCGCAGACAGCGTTTCAGACTGTCGCTTCCAAAGTTCAAAGCCACTGCCACTTTCAAGATCAATCAGAAGCTTCGCTTCCAGTGCGACGTCTTCCAAAGAAGTCTTCAGAGCGGTCAGCTCAGCATCTGGCATTTCACGGCGAGCAAACATCGTAATGAACGGAACCGGTTTGCTTTCACCAATAACCCTCAGGTCACCTTTCTCAATCTTTCCGCAGCCTTCCAGGAGTGGACCCGCGTAGCTTGAGATCACTGCTGCCGCTTTGTCTGTAGCCGGCAACTCCATCAACTGGACGGCAGCTGTACTGCACGACGGTGCTGTCTCCGGCTTCTCCGGCACTTCAATTCCATTTTCCTTCAGGAGTGCAATGGGAGCTGCATATTTCTCGTCACAATCTTCGGGGCCAAACAGGATTCGATACCCCTTAAGATCGGCAACTGTCTTCGCAGGATCGTCTTTTCGCACAACAATCCAACCGGTCTGAGTCGTCTTATCGTCCAGACCAGTCAGCTTTGCTACGGGCCGAATTTTAAGCCCCGCCTCTTTCGCATCAGCTCGAACAACCGAGTGCTTTCCAATGATCAGATCTGCCTTTCCACCCGACTTCTCCATTGCTTCCTTCAGAGATTCCGCCCAGACCACGTTGACCTCGCGGCCCAGCTTCTTCGTCAGGTATTCCCCAAGTGCTTCGTACTTTCTCTGAGCATACCCCTGCACACAATCGCAGGCCAGCGGTGCCGCAAGTGGGTCCATCACAACCAAACTCAGTGATGATACTTTCGCATCTTCGGCTGAATTGCCACCTGAGGCAGACGCTTCCACAGCACGAAAACACATTGCTGCAGGAAGAACACAGGCCATCATCAGACCTGCAACGAATGTCTTTAAGCCATACTGCATAGAATTATCTCCCGGGCAGGGCAGTTCAAACTTGAGTTGAGAATGTTGTCTTGAGTTCAGATATTAATTCAGATATTACGGACGGACCGTTAAAGAATAATCAACAATTCGACTTGCTGCGAGCATTCCGAGGCAGTCTGCCTGGATCGGACTATTCCGGCAGGTGACTTCGAATCCCTTACGTCACACTACGGCGATGTACCTGTCGCCTTCTTCGCATCGACTGGCTGGGCAGGTTCAGTGACTCGCTTGTACCGATTGCTGGAAAGCACCGAATCATTCATCATCGAAGTGATCATGACTTCGTTGTCGTTGACGAATTCGATCTTGTATTCCAAATACGAAACTCCTTCCTGTAGCTGTGCGACATACAGGACATTTCCGTCTTGTCGAACCGGCGCCCATTCATTTTCGCCCTGAGCAAAGACTCCTTCATTCATCAGGAGCTTTCCGTCCGCCTGGAAATGAAGCCATGTGCTGCGATAGGGGTCCGTCCCTTCTCCCAAAATCGTCACAGCACTCGTCTCCGCTTCTTCAGCCTCAACCTGGCTTTCTACGTTTCCAGACTCAACTTCCTGACCAGCAACGATTGTAGCAGGTTCCTCCACGACATCTGCTGACCCCTGAGAGAGTGCCGAGATGATGACTGAGAAAACTCCTTCTGCACCGGCTGCGTTCTGTTTCGGCCTGTTTCCGTCCAGAGACCATTCACCGACGATCTTCTTTCCAAGGCCTTCACGAGCCGCTTTCTCCGACAACTCTTCTTCAGTAAATTCTGGCGCTTCTTCATTTGGAACCAGAACACAGATGTGCGACTTGTCTACGTTCATCATGTAGTAACGATTACGAGACTCGTCGAATGCGACTGCAACATGCTTGCAGCCACCACCAATGCGGGCCTTGCCAACAACACCGATTAACTCTCCGTCCTTGTTAAATCGTTTAATGGTGCCAATGCTCGATTCTGCGGTCAAAATATCACCATTGTCGCAACACCGAACGTTCATTGGATTGCAACAGCTGCCAAACCCGTCAACAGCCTTTCGATCGCCTTTGCCAAATTCTTTCTGTCGGTTTCCTTCGTGATCGAGCAGCGACACCATAAAGCGAGTATTTTCTGCAAGCACCAAATTGTCTTCGGTCGCCTGAATATCGCACTGACCGCAGCATCCTGACAGCTGATCAACAACTCGCTCGGGGTTTGAAAACTCGTGAGTCAGTTTCCAGACCTCATAGCCGTGGCCTTCGATGGAATTGCAGCACAGAAAGACGCTGGAGCTTGTGACGGCAACAGCCGTGATTCCAAGCTTCTGTGTCAGCGCCTGATCACCGGAAAACGACTGTGCATATGAGTCTTCGAAGAGCTTAACCTGATCCACGTACATCTGCTTCTGCTCTGCAACCGTTGCGATTCGCTTGTTGTCGCGATCTGTTCGTTCGGCTTCCGGCTTTTCCAGCAGCTTTGCAAGTCGATCATCCAGCAGCTTCACCTGCTGCTTCATGGTGGATGTCATCTCATCGATCTGCTTCTTATATCCCTCTTCTACACGAGTCCTGAACGTCTTCATGTCACCAACATGAGGCGAATCGGCGGTTGCGAGAACTTCGCCTGTGGCACTCAGCTTCGCAACTTTCCCTTCACCGGCGACAAAGACTGTACCGTCCGGCGACTGATTGATCGCAGTTGGTGCGAACGTCAGGGCGACTTCCCGGAGAAGCTTGCCTTCGGGAGAAATCAGCTGCACCAGCTTTGCAGATTCAACCTTTTTTGTTTCCTGAGTACCATCACTGTTCATAACAATTTGGTAACTGTCGCCGCCAACGCAGGCCAGGATATTTCCATCATTATCCAGACAATATGTATTCAGCACAATTGGTGCGTTGTTGTGAAGCGGCTTAATGACTTTGGTCTGCTTGTGCGTTGGCTTTAGAGTTTCATATACCGGTGCCACAACAGCCGTTGTCGTCGAATCCTCAGCATTCACCGGCTTCAACGCAAAATCAAGACCCATCACACCTACGGCACAGCAAAGACTCAGAAACCAGCGGCTCAACAGAATTCGACGCATCCGATGCAAACCTTTTCTAATGCAGGAAGTTCGAACACTTGAGTCATCAGACATAGGCCTGCTATGCCACTCAAGTGATTCGAAATGAAGAAAGGAACCAGAATGGATCAACAGCGCGAGTCAAAACCAGTTACAGAATTGCCAAATCCAGGTTGACGATGAGAGAGCACCGTTCACGATCTGAGAAGATTGGTAGTTTCCTGAGCGGTCAGCCGTCCAACCGCAATTTCGCCGAATCCTACGCTTTATTAGAACTTTCGAGTACGTCTGAATTCGCATAAGACGACCATTTCAACCAAAAAATGACGCCGGACGGTGACTTTCTGTTGAGTCATTTCAGCGAGCGACTCGACGATCACAGCAAAAACTGAATAATTCAATTCTCTGAAATCCGGGATTCACATCCGAGGAAGGAGGGAAGCCTAAGGACCCTCTCATCCACAATCCAGGTTTTCACGATTTGGTTCCGCCTTAACAGCCCTCAAACGTGCCACAGAGCTCCTTTCATCATGCAACTACTGAATACTCGTGCAGCAAGACTTCTCGAAGATATCCGAACAAGAGCGGCCGAACTGCGAGTTACAGTTCACGACGAAGGGCTTGTCTCGATTATTGACTTTGGCGTTCAATGCGATGGCGGAATGAATGCCGGTCTGCTGCTGGCAAGACTCTGCATGTCTGATCTTGCGGAGATTTCAATCACTCCGGATGTTCTTTTGTTTGGAAACCTGCCGCTGGTTCAGGTTCGCACTGATCATCCGGTTGCTGCCTGCCTGATGAGTCAGTATGCAGGCTGGAAGATCGCAACAGAGGATTACTTCGCGATGGGATCGGGCCCGATGAGGGCGCTTGCGAAGAATGAAGAGTTGTTCAAAGACCTCCCTCCAACAGCTGAGGAGAATGTAGCAGTCGGAATTCTGGAATCGAACAAACTCCCGACCCCGGCGGCAGTCGAAAAAATCCGAGCTTCGATTGGCGAGTCTCGTCGATTAATTCTTGCCGTCGCACCAACTGCTTCCCAGGCGGGAAATCTGCAGGTGGTTGCTCGATCTGTGGAAACCACTCTTCACAAGCTGCACGAACTCCACTTCCCGCTTTCGTCGATCCTCAGCGGTTCCGGCACTGCCCCTTTACCGCCAATCGCTAAGAATGACCTTCACGGGATCGGCCGTACCAATGATGCAATTCTTTATGGTGGAACCGTGCACTTGTGGGTGCGTTGTGAAGATGAGCAGATTCAGTCAATCGGGGAACAGGTTCCATCCTGTGCTTCGGCTTCCCATGGTCAGACGTTTCTTTCGCTCTTTAAAGCAGCGAACTACGACTTCTATGCTTTAGACCCCGCTCTGTTTAGTCCGGCAATCGTCATATTTCACAATCTGAAATCGGGGCGCACATTTCAATACGGTCGTCACCTTCCTGAGCTGATCAAATCATCTTTTGAGCTCTAAAGAATTCTGAACCACCCTGATCGAAGCGGCTGAACTGAGCAATTTATGCAAATCGGTGTGTTCGGAAATCATGACAGCTGGTACGTACGTGACCTTGTGCGAGCTGGTACAGAACGAGGTCACCAGATCTTTCCTCTTTTATATGAAGACTTCTCATCAAACATCCAGGCTGGTCAGTCCCGGTTTCGTTGTGGCGAACTGTGCCTGAATCCTTTGCACACGATTCTTGTCAGAACGATGCCTCCAGGCAGCCTCGAACAAGTGGTCGCGAGGATGGACCTGCTGGCGGGACTTGAATCCACAGGCGTGAAGATTCTCAATCCGCCGCGTGCCCTTGAATGTGCAGTGGACAAGTATCTGACGACTCAGCGAATGGCGATCGCTGGACTGCCGGTTCCGGATACCGTCGTCTGCGAGAACTCCGAAATTGCCATGAAGGCCTTCGAGTCACTGGGTGGCGACGTAGTGATTAAACCTCTGTTCGGAGCAGAAGGCAGAGGAGTCATGAGGGTTTCCGATCCTGAACTGGCTCACCGCGCGTTCCGCACAATCGAACGACTTGGAGCTGTGATTTACCTTCAGGAATTCCTCAACGGCCCCCGATTTGATCTCCGACTGCTGTTGCTGGACGGCAATTTGATTGGCTCCATGAAGCGAATCCCGCGGGAAGGTGAATTCCGAGCGAATATCTCCCAGCAGGGAACAGGCATGCCTCATCTGCCGACAGACGGAGAACTGCATTTGGCTCAACAGGCGGCGGAAATCACTGGGACAGTCTTTGCTGGTGTCGATCTCATGTACGACGAAGAAAATCGACCAGTGATTATTGAAGTGAATGCTGTCCCCGGCTGGAAAGGACTGCAGGCTGCATGTCGTGTCGATGTTGCTGCCCGATTGTTTGACTGGATTGACGCAACAAGGGATCTACGATGAATCAGGTAACGAATCAGAACGAAATCATCTCTGCATTACAGACAGCACTTCCATCTGCAGTTCGATGGTGCGGAGCTGTGGCTCGAAGGTTGAGACACTTTGATATTTCTGTGGGCGGAAAGTCATCCGGCAACGCCAACACAGATGCTCTTACTCTGGCTGACCTGTCTGTTCAGGAACTTCTTGTTGCAGCACTTCGCGATGCGGATCCGATCCTGCGACAATGTCGAATTCAGGGTGAGGAGACAACCGGCGATATGGCAAACTTCGCACAGGAAAGCGAACTCGCGATCGCAATCGATCCCATCGACGGTACGAAACAGTATCGCGACCGCACCGGAAACGGCTATTCAATCATTGTCCATCTTCACAACTTTGATACGCCTCTGTACTCACTCGTCTTTGCCCCTGAAATGGGACCGCATGGCACATGGGTGGAAGTGACTCCGAATAAGATCGTCTGCGGTCCGGACGACACATCCATACCAGCCAGACAGGTGCTCGACAAACTCCCCGACATGACGACTCCTCGAAAATCGCTCGGGCAGGGAATCTATCTGATTGGATTTCAGGAACGAGATACTCAGAGAGCCCGTGAAGTTGATGGACTCGGTCTTATGGGCCGGACTTCGGATGAAATGCAGGGCAGCATTTATCCGCTGATGGCAACCGGCGAATATGCCGGAAGTCTGATTCACTCGCCCAATATCTACGACTTCCCGGTGTCGATGCACATCGCCAGAGTTCGCGGCGGTGATGCCATCTGGGCCCACAATCGTGAGCCGGTTCACTACCGATCACTCTGGATGGATACTCGAGCCGGTATGCTCCGCTATCCATCCATCGTCGCCTGCAGCGAAGACCCTCACATCCTTGAATCACTCTCACAACTCGCCGAATCCTGGCCCCAAGACCGATACACCCCCAAATCGTAGGATGGGCATTCCTGCCCGTCCCGCTCTGGTTCGAGTACTGCAGCGGCGCAGGGGTGTGCTCGGGGAAGAATCCCCAAGCTACATTTTACATTCTTCTCGCTGTGACAAAAATCAGAATGTTGCCGGAGGGAGCATCTTCGGATGACGATGACTGGCTGCCTTGCACCATGACTGTCTTGCCGTTTTGCACAGCAATCCGACCCTTATATGAGGTTTGCTGAATCTGAGTCATCAACTCGCGGTCGGGAGCCTCTGAGTTATACTCCGGTAATTTTTCCAGTCGCGATGATTCAACATCCAGCTTCATCACAATCCACTCTTCTTCCATCGACAGTTCTTCGATCTTGATGATCGTTCCCGTCTGAACCTGTGTCAACGAGCGGACAGGCTGTTGAGATCGTGGTGTCATGACCTGACCAGTAACAACAGGCGTCGTTTCTCCACTGTTCCACATCATCTCCTGCCCCATAAGAACCGGTGTTCTCAGTTGACGAGTCCATGCAATGCTGCCAGCCTCACTCAGCGTCTTCTGAAACTGTTGCGGATCCGGAACCGATTCCGGAATCTCGACTCCAGCTTTCGTCCCCAGCATCAGAATCCGAACCTCACAGATTGTACTTGAATCTGAGTCAGATATCTCAGAAGTCTCCGGTGTTACAGTTACTGTTATTGGTTCGTCGGCATGTGATGGAGTCATCGACGGGACAACAAACAACAATGCTGACAGGAACATCATTCTTTGGAAGATTCGGTTACCTTTGAAGCACATCGTTCTCGCCTTTCAGGTTGTGGAGGAGGATTCATTGCCTTAAACACCGACAAAACGAGTTCGATTCGGTTCAAAACGAAATTCGTCGAATCTACAGCGAGTGACATACTGCGCACCTGTCAATATGACAATTCAGTCCACTTTTGGAATCAACTTGTGTATATTTCAGAAGTCAATTTTCCTTCGTTCTGAAATTCAGTTGACTCGAATTCTTCCAGAGATCTCCGAACATGACTTCAAGATACTCTCAACCACTCGTGGTCCATCACTATATTCGGCGTCTGGTGATCTGTTTGGCAGTGCTCGCACTCTTGATGACGTGGTCTGATCAGAACGTCGCGATGCCACAGGCGGCTACCGTTCAAAAGACAGCCATGGTCGTGCCCGGGAGTGATCAACGTCTGCCGATTCGCGATGGACTGAGACTGTGGCTCGACGCGTCTCACATCAATTCAATTCGTAGTGCAGGCCAGCAAACTGAGCTGAATTCCGGGGACACTGTATCCAATTGGACAGATGCATCCGGGAATCAGCAACACGCCGAACAGGCAGCCGAGAATCTTCGACCGAAGTATGTTCAGGTGGGCAATCATTCGGTAGTCCGATTTGACGGTGAAGACGATCACCTTCGCCATATCGGTTCTGCCTTGTCTCTCAACAGCGCAACGATTTTCATCGTCGCAGCACCCCATGAGAACCCTGGTGACTTTCGAGGTTTCATGGCAACTAATGCCCACGAACGCAGAGACTATGAATCTGGATTCACAATCGACCTTGGACCGGGCCCCTCATTCGAATTTGATACTCTGAACATTGAAGGACGTGGCTTTGGAGGAGCTCGCGACCTTCTGGATCAGACGTTTCCCTTCGGGACTCTGCACACTCTTGAAACAGTGATCGATCCAGGCGTCAAAGAAGTCAGGATGCTGGCAGATGGGCAGAAGGCAGCAGCTCGCCCGTTCGATTCCACGGAACTTTCGGTTGAAGAACTGACCATTGGAGCAAGGTTCTACACCAACGGGCCGGGTGCTCAGCAAGTCCGAGGTCCTCTCAAGGGAGACATCGCAGAGATACTTGTTTTTGACCGAGTTCTCACCGAATCCGAATCCGTGCAGATTCGAACCTACATCTCGAAAAAGTATCGGGAACTCGCGGAACAGCTCCCCGGGGAGCTGAAGCTTGGCAACACCAAAGGTACACCTCTTGTGAAGGCCGAGAATCCTCCTCAAATTCAGATGCTTGTTCCAGGTTTCTCTGTAGCCGAGTTGCCGCTTGAACTTACCAATGTGAATAACGTTCGCTATCGAAGTGACGGAAAGCTGATCACACTCGGCTACAACGGAGACATTCATGTTCTCAGCGACACAAATGCTGACGGAATAGAAGATCACGCCGAATTGTTCTGGAAGAACACAGGCAGTCTGCGGGGTCCGATCGGTCTGTTGCTGACCCCTCCCGGCTATTCACGTGGGACCGGTGTGTTTGTTCCCAGCAAAGGAAAAGTGTCGCTGATCGTTGACACCAATGGTGACGATCGAGCCGATGAAGAAATTGTGGTCGCCAGCGGCTGGAATGAAATTCTGCAAACCGTCGATGCCATCGGAATCGCGATGGACAAACAGGAGAATATCTACTTTGGACTTGGGGTTGGTGACTTCGCGAATGCTTACCAGATCGGTGATGATGGTGTCGCCAGGTATCGTCGAACGATCGACAACGGGTCCATTCAGAAGGTATCTGCAGACTTTTCAAAACGGGAAACCATCTGCACCGGAATTCGTTTCCCTGTTGCACTTGCATTCAATGACAATGGCGACCTGTTCTGCACCGAGCAGGAAGGCGCCACCTGGCTGCCCAATGGAAATCCTCTGGACGAACTCCTGCATATTCAGCCCGAACGACACTACGGCTTTCCGCCCCGACATCCTCGACATAACCCGGATGTCATCGATGAGCCCTCAACGTTCGACTATAGCCCCCAACATCAGTCGACATGCGGAATGGTGTTCAATGAATCCGTGAACGGCGGCCCAGTGTTTGGTCCGGACTTCTGGAAAGGAAATGCTCTTGTTTGTGGTGAGTCCCGAGGAAAACTCTGGCGGACTCAACTCATTCCCACGCCTTCCGGCTATGTGGCAACTTCGCAACTCTTCGCTTGCCTGCAGATGCTCACGATTGATGCCTGCGTCAGTCCGATGGGCGATCTGATCGTCGCCTGCCACAGCGGACCGCCGGACTGGGGAACAGGTCCAGCTGGGATTGGCAAACTGTTTCGCATTCGTATGGACCACCCGGAAGCTCCGCGACCACTCGCAACCTGGGCAGAAGGTCCTCAGGAAATTCGCATTGCATTTGACCGAGCTCTGGATCCGCTCACGCTGAAAAATCTTCAGGAGAAAACTCGTGTTGAATACGGAACCCACGTCAGAGCCGGCGATCGATTCGAAAACCTAATGCCACCGTACGCCGTGGTCAAAGCACAACTGATGCAGCCTCGTTTCGAACTGCCTGTCAGCAGTGTCGGGATAACGAACGATCTGAGGACGGTGATCATTAACACCGCCCCGATGCAGTCCAGCTCTCATTATGCAGTGAGTCTGCCGTTTACGGACATGTCGCAGAATCCTGGAGATGCGTACTCACGGAAAGACACAAACTTCGCGCAGCATCCGCAGCTGGATGTCGATTTCGCGCTTCACGGAGTGAACGCCCGCTGGACGCCCGCTGATCCGACCGATCAGACCGATCAGACCGATCAGACCGATCAGACCGATCCGGCAAGGACCGACTGGACCGGCTGGTTACCGCACGCAGATCTTGCGGTGTCCAGGTCCATCCTGAAGGGCAGTGCAGGGCACGAAGAACTGTGGCAATTACTGAACCGTCCAGGAACACTGAAGCTGTCAACAAGCTTAAACCTGCACCATATTTTGCGACCAGCAGTTCAGCCGGGCGCAAAAATTGACTACGAATGGCCAGCGGAAACCGTCTTTTTGACGCTGACCAGTGATGTTCCGATTCGTGCCACCGCGATGCCCCGGACACCAACGGATGGACAGTTCGTAGCTCAAATTGATGGTCAACTTTCCGATGGAAGGTTTTTGACTCAACTTCAAGTCTCAGGAGATTCCAATTCGCTTGTTTCGCTGGAGATCGAACTCCCGACCGGTGCGGATTCTGCGGCAAGTTTGACCATGGCACTCAGCACGAATGAAGACTCTCGATTCAGACCATTTCCACTACACCGAATGATTTTGCCGTGGGTCGATCCTTCAGCGGAAGTCGATGCCGTTCCTCAAACACAGGAACAAATTCCGGAACTTGCCGGAGGCAGCTGGGCGCGAGGTCGACGCGTCTTTCGCAGCGAAGCGGCCGGGTGCTTTAAGTGTCATAGTATTGCTGGAAGCGGACCAAAAATTGGACCAGACCTGATGAACGTGGTTCACCGGGACTATGCGTCGGTCCTGCGAGACCTTCAAAATCCCAGTTTTGCAATTAACCCCGACTACATCGGGCATATCCTCGAAATGAAGAGTGGCCAGGTTTTGACGGGCGTGCTTCAGACAGCAAACGGCGACCTGTTCCTCGGCGATGAAAAGGGTGTGTTGACAAAAATTGATCGACAGGAGATCGAAACGACGACGCCTTCGAAGACTTCCGTGATGCCAAAGGGTCTCCTTGATAAACTATCACCTGATCAAATTCGCGACCTGATGACCTATCTGCTGACTCCGGCTCCGCATATGCCTCTGGAATCTCCGTTGCCGGCCCCTCCATTGAGGACACAGGCTGAAGTTGCTGCGGCTCTCGCCGGATCTCCGGAACCTGCACTCCCGAACCGACCTCTGAAGGTCGTGCTGGTTGCCGGTCCAAAGGACCATGGCCCCGGTGAACACGACTATCCTGCATGGCAACGAGTCTGGGAAGAACTTCTAACCGCTGCGCCGGATGTGACTGTGATGACAGCCTGGGAGTTTCCAGACGATCAGCAACTTGCCGCAGCCGACGTATTGCTGTTTTTTCAGAAAGGAAGCTGGCCCACTGAACGAGCAGAAAAAATGGATGCATACTTCGCTCGCGGAGGTGGTGCTGTCTATATTCACTGGGCCGTCAATGGCGACGATCAGGTCAAAGATTTTGCTCGGCGTATTGGTATGGCGTCGTGGGGTGGACGGATCAGCTATCGCCACGGACCACTCTCGCTCGAGATCCGCAACACTGATCATCCCATTGTACGAAACTTCGATCAAATCCAGCTCTACGATGAAAGCTACTGGAAGCTCACCGGTGAACCAGGCGACATCACACTGCTGGCAACCAGCGTGGAAGACGGAATGGCGACGCCCCAGATGTGGGTCAAAGAACACGGTAAAGGCCGAGTCTTTGTCAGTATCCCTGGTCACTATAGCTGGACATTTGATGATCCTCTGTTTCGCGTGCTGATGCTCCGAGGAATTGCGTGGTCAGCACATGAACCAGTTGATCGCTTCAATGATCTTGTCACACCGGGATCGAGAATGTCTCGCTGAGCGTTCACGAATAACAGCCTGTAAAAAGATTCGAGCCTGCCATGCTTCGGAGTTGTCTCGGTTTTGTGGTCATGATTGCGGTCCTGTCAGCGGCTTACTCTTTTTGGTTCCGCACCACATTTCCGTCTCCGGAACGCTATGTGGGGGTGCGATCTGCGTATTGCGCATAGTCATGAGCAAAAATTGGCCTATGTGAAAAGAGGCGTCTTGTCCGAGAATG
>JAEUIH010000055.1 GCA_016795105.1 Planctomyces sp. | reverse complement strand
TCTGCAAGGAATGCACAGCCTCCACCCTCCTGATCGCATGGCCACTATTGTCATGCCACTAAATCCCGTGAAGAACCAAAACTCGATTTGATCCCTCAAAATGTTAGCCACTAAATCCCGTGAAGAACCAATTAAACAGGCCATACGTAATAAGATTGTGACCAACATATGGAAAGTAAAACTTTGTTGTGTCCTCAGCCGCAGCACATGAGTTGGCAGCATCATCAGCGGTCCTTGAAAATGGATCAAACCCCAGTTCAATTGCTCCGGAGAACCACATGTCGCGAAATCGGTTGAAATGGCCTGTATTTTCCTCAGACAAGGTTCGCTCTGACATCAAAATCGTGTTTGACAATCCGTCAGTGATGTCCGAGATCTTTTTTCCTCGACAGCTGCCCGTGTATGCCGAGATACCGAAACCGCGAGTCAACTGCTGCGAGTTGTGATAGGACGTGTCGCTGCAGTTGCGACCAGCACAAAAGCGATAGTTCATGCCAATGGCGACCGTTTCTGCGGGGCAATGCAGGATCGGAAGTTGAAACATGAGATGCCTGTCCACCCGGCGAATCGTATTTGCCTCCTCCAGCTTCTCGTAAACGGCGACTTGATCCAGGTAAGGCAGCAACTGAAATTGCCACGATTTTAAACCTCGGAATTTTGCCCTGAACGGCTGGTCATCACAGTCGGGATCGGAGGATGGAAACGCACGGTGAGCAGATTCGAACAATTGGACTGCCAATCCGATCTGATGCATTCGATTCGAGCAGTCAATTCGCCTTGCTGAATCACGAGCCGACTGAATGGCAGGAACAACCAGCGCAAGCAACAGAGAAATCACTGCAATGACGATGACAACTTCGAGAATTGAGAAGCCTTCAAACTTGCTTCCCTGGGTTGTCTGCCGAGTCGTTCGCACATACTTCATCATGGCATAAGTCTCCTCGCATGGTCATATGTCACCAGTGATTCTATTCCGTCACAACTCCAGCCATGGTGAACCTGCGTTCCTGTTGAAGTTCGTCAGAATCTATTATCGAGAGTGGTATATCCAGACTGAAAAGGCCCGCATCGGAGGGACTAAGGCAACGCAGACTGCAGAGAACTCCATCTGCAACAGGGCTCGAAGACATTTCGATCCTGTGCGTTTTGATGACGTCTTTATTCTCAAGGGTTACCGATCTGGCGCCGCGAATGACAAATGTCGTCGTGATGTCTGATTCAGGTTTGACGTTCCCTTTGTAAACGGAGCGAGGTTCCAGCGAAAGTGAGTCTACAACATTCCATTCCAACGGGATCCGAACGGCGTCGGTGTATCCGGAGAGTTTGATTTTCAACGTGCCGTGACGTCGCTCAGCCGAATCCGATGCTCGTATCAAAACCACTATGGTTGCCGTACCGTCACGCTCTGTTACTCTGTGGTCGACCCACTCCTGTGGTTTGACTTCGATACTCTCGATGAGATCTCCTGCGTCTCCTTCAGCAGTCGAAAAAATTCGCACTTCGCGTTCTACTGTCGTTCCGACACGAATCCTGTCGACAAATAACCGTTTGGGGCTTACATCAATTCCCAGCAGAGGCTCCCAGGTCAATTCCACCGTTGGTACAAAAGTCTGCCCCTCGGCAAAGATCCTCACAAATGCTCTTTGCTGACCAACATTGTTCAATCGCAGCCTGCCCCGGAACTCTGCAGTACTGTTCGGCGGTATGGGATTGATGCTCAGGGCACCCAACTGCATGCACCCACAACTTGCCTCAGTGCGAATGATTTTAACTTCCGAATCAGACTGATTCAGTATTTCAATAGCGAACTCGTCAGAATCTACACCAACGCGAATCCTGCCGAGGTCCTGCTTCTCAGAGGCAACAATTAACGGGACAGAATCCGTCGGATGGTTGTCAACGTCCTCTAAAGGTGCTGGAGGTCGAGTCACGACATCTGAAGCAGGCGATTTGTCGTTCGAGCGGTCCCATCGAAACCACATCAATGAGGCGAAGAACAGCAATAAGATCGTCGTTCCTGTCTGAATCCGCGACTTCATGTCAATCTCCATCGCGAATAGGCAATCTTTGTACCCAAAGCGAGTGCCAACACTCCGGCAACTCCGAGGCAGATGTTCCATCGATGTCTGATCCACCACAGACGACGGCGAACAGAGTCTTCATTCTCAATCTCGGAGGATGAAACGATGAGCCCGGCGCCGCTCCATTCGAGTGGCAATGAACTTCTTGGGACGATGGCCTTTCCAGGCGGGTCAACGATCGTAACTGTATCTGCTGCGATGTCAGCAAATAAAACAAAATGTCCGCGATTGAGGTGAGCGATAAAAACAAACGGGCGTTTTCGAATCTCCAGGGCTTCCAACGACGTAACAAGCGGCATTGCCTGTAATCCATTCTCTATGGCCACTTCAGACAATTCTCCCAGAGTATTCCCTTTGTCTTCTGGTTTCAGTCGGAGCTGGAGCTGCTTCAAGCGGACCGTCTGATCCGGGGTGAGCACGTTCATCGCCACATAGAGGCAATTCACACCACAATCATTCTCAACGGGTAACGCCGCTCCTCCCCCGCCGGAATCGCCGACAAGCAACAACAGCAGGCAGATGGGAATCATTACCGTTCTCCATTTGCGCCGAGACCCGAACGACTCAACTCCTCCGCAAGTTTATCCAGTTCCTGTTCTGCATTTTCTCCCTCATTCCACAGGTGTTTTCGATGCCGAACGTTGCCATCAGCCGACACTTCCTGAATCGAAGTACCTCGAGCGATGGTACCGAAACTTGTCAAAGTCAACGGTGCCACAATAGCCTTCTTCTCAAGCCGACGCAGTCCTTTGACAGTTAACCGGCACTCAAAGTTCGTCTCCCCTTCGAAGTCATCACGAGACATGTGAAGAGTGCTGGTTTCCGGGTACCATTGTCCCTCGGCCGTCTGCTTCCATGTTCGCCGGATGGTCTCGAATTTGCCGTCGTAGCCGGCGACCTTAATTTCCGTGCATCTGGCGCCCAGGCCCAGATCAAATGTGTGCGTCGCCAAACTGCCATTTCTAAAGCGACATGTAAGCTTTACATTTCGGTCTGAAACTTCGACTAATCTGTCGTCTTTCAGGTTGTCTGGCAATTCGTTCGATCGCATTGTCGCAAACAGACTGGTTGAAAGATTCCCGTTTAACAAGATTCTGGGGTCCGTCAACAGCTTCTCTGGATTTGGATAAAGTGAGTCCAACCCCGCTTTGGCCAACATCGATTCCGGTGCAAAAACCAGCAGCGATCCATCTGCACTCGCTGACGAAAACTTCAATCGATCGAGCAGGCCAAGAACTTTGCCTCCCGCAACAGCGACTCTCACTCGATCATGACGCCTCAGCTCTCCGACAGCCTCCGGCTTGCGTTCGTCTCTTTCTCCGTCAAGGTATAAATAGTTTTCATCCCACTCTATTGTGCCTGACAAAAACCGCCGTTCCCCGGCTTCTCCATCAACGAACCAGATCTTCTCAAGTTCGAAATCCATCGCTCCGCGACGTGAATTCGATGTCTGTTCATCATTTGCCGCCTCAAGCACTCTGAGAATCACTCTGTCATCTTCGTTGTGATCCACTCCATAGGAAGCAGGACAATTGATTGCGATTAACAACAGAGACAGGAAGATTGTCTTTTGACACATTTTGATCGTTCTCCGACCCAAAGAATGTCTGGTTCGTCACTCGAGGAGAATCCGTAGTGACTCTCAGATGCGACACAAAGCCCAAATGCGAACCTCGACAATCAGGGAATTGGTGGCGGACCATCTGAGCAGCTCTCATGTCCTTCGATCACCGTAAAGACATTGTCATAATCTGGTTCGCAGATCGGCGGATCGTCATCCGACAATCTACACGCTACACCCCGTACACATTCTTCCTTTGGCAAAGATAGGGTACAGCTTCCACTAAACCATGGGAAGCAGTAATACCAGTTTCCAATGAGCGCCTGTTCCTGAAACCATCCGGCGCAATCTCCTTCATAGCCTGCGCATGTATACCCCCCACCCTCGCAGTTTACGTCGCCGCTGCGACAGATTGAACCACCACCCCTGAGCTCTTTCAGGTCATCAATCGTGAATTGCCGCGTACTTGTACTCGAACTTTCCGCTGATGAGATTGTTAAGGTGCCCAGGACGAAACACATCACCAAAAGCAGTTTTGACCTACTCATGTCTACACCTCCTAAAAGGAAACGAGAGAGCCGAGATACTCGAAGGAAAACCCCCACTCGAAACAGAATCGGCATGTTGAATGGTCCCTGATCCAGGGCACCATTTGACCGAAACGTGCGTGTAGGGTGTAGGGTGTATGGTGTAGGGTGTAGGGTGTAGAATATCTCCAGGTGCCCTGGTGTCAATACCGGACTTCTACAAGAACAATGCTCTGGAGCTTTACTTTAGAGACTTGCAAATCTCTCTTGCTTTTCATTTTACTCCCCACCTGGCGGCCCACCTGCTTCGTTCGTTCAACCCGCATTCCTTGGGCGATGCCCAAGGCTTCCTGAGTCTTCCCCTTCAGGGGGTTGGCGACTGGCATGTGATCGACGGTGACCCTGCTTGTACAACTCGTGATAGCATGGCAGCCTGAAGCGCCGAAGCAAGCGGATCCGATTACGATCACCGCTGCGCTGAGCACGATGGGGAGAGGCGAATGAGCCTTTCTGTCAAACGCTGACTCCCGCCACGTCACTCAACACATGGCACGGCCCAAAGACCACGCAGCGCGCAGCCACCGTGATGGGTAACCACGGAAGACGCGGAAAAGACGGAAGAATCGCAGGAGTACCCGATTGTGTTTTTTCGTGTGGTTCGTGGTTAAAACTCCAACCCTGCCTGCGAGCTTGCCAAAGTACTCATCACGCTCCATCGTGATGATGAGCCCTGGGTTCGCTCTTGGTGGACGTTGCCTGGCTGGCTGGACTGCGTCCGGCGTGCGCGGGTGTTGGGAGGGTTCGTCATCACGGCGGAGCGTGATGAGTACTTTGGACTATTTCCGGGATGACGTGGCCGTGAACGTCGGTGAGGCGGCGCTGGATGCCGTTGTGGTAGTAGCTGAGTCGTTCGTGGTCGAGGCCCAGCAGGTGTAGTGCGGTTGCGTGGAGATCGTAGGACCAGCAGGGATTTTCTGCGGCCTGAAAGCCGGCTGCGTCACTGCTGCCATAGCTGGTGCCTCCGCGAATTCCTCCACCTGCCATCCACGCCGTAAATGCTCCCGGATTGTGGTCACGTCCTCGCTGCTTGCCCTGCATAAACGGCTGACGGCCAAATTCACTGGTGCAAATCACCAGTGTCGATTCCAAAAGACCTCGCTGCTTCAGATCGCTCAGCAGCGCATGAACCCCGGTGTCCAGAATTCTGCCCCAGTACCCATGGTCACGGACAATGTCTTCGTGCGAATCCCAGTTCGGACGAATCTTCTTCGAACTGGTGTTCTCCGCCCCGCAGAAGATCTGCACAAACCGCACGCCTCGTTCCACAAGTCGCCTCGCCAGCAAACACTGGCGGCCAAATGGTCCAACGTCTTCATCGGTGAGCCCGTAAAGACTCTGAATCGTCTGTGTCTCTTTCGAAAGATCGGCTGCTTCGGGCGCATGCAGCTGAAGTTTTGCGGCAAGCTCGTAACTTGCAATCCTCGCCTCAAGCAATGAATCCTGAGGTCGAAGCTCGGCATGCCGGCGATTCAACATTGCCAGAAACTGTCGCCCATGTTGCCCATCAGCGTTCACTGCCTCGGCCGGCGGAAACAGGTTCGCAACCGGCTGCCTGCCTTCCGCTGCATCAATCACCGTACCCTGATGCACGGCTGGCAAAAATCCGGCATTCCAGTTCAGCGATCCTCCGGGCGGCAACCCGCGAACATCCGGCAACACTACAAATGATGGCAGGTTGTCGGTTTCACATCCAAGCCCATATGTGACCCACGCGCCCATGCACGGAAAACCTGGACGAATGAAGCCGCTGTTCATCATGAACATCGCCGGCCCATGCAGAGCTGATTTGTTCTGCATCGAATGAATAAATGCTATCTCGTCCACATGCTGTGCCATCTGTGGAAACAGACTGCTCAGCCAGCGACCGCTTTCACCATGCTGCCGAAATCGCCAAAAGCTCTTCGCATATGAGCCAGCAATACCCGCAAATGTCTGCTTTCCCAGTTCCGCATCAAATGCCTGTCCGTGAAGTCGCTCAAGTTCCGGTCGATAATCCCACGTGTCCACATGACTCAACCCCCCCGGACAAAAGATCTCGATCACCGAGGTCGCCGTCGCGGGATGGTGAGTCCGTAACCGCGAACTTGTTGGCTCTGCAGTTCCGACTGGTAATGTTCCTGCCGATGTCGAATCGGCAGGTGATGTTCCCGCCGATGTCGAATCGGCGGGTGAAGTTCCCGCAAGAGCGGAGTCCTGATGCAACATGGCAGACAGAGCACACAGGCCAAAGCCGTCCGCCATCCCGGCCAGAGTTGCTCGCCGTGTGAATCGCGGGCCCTTCTCGCCTTCACGAGAGCTCTTCGCTTCTTCATGTCGGCTGTTGCTTGTCGATGCCGGGATGTTAGTCCACATAGATGAACTCACTTGTATTCAGAATCTGTCGACAAAACTCCTGAAGCCCATCCGATATTATCAGCTCGTCCGATGCCCGAGCTTCGTCAACATCCGGTTTCCGTCCAAATGCCAGCTCAAATGCTCGGAAAACCTGCTTCGCACGATCGTCGCCACATTCACTTCGCAGTCGCTGTGCAAAATGACCTGCCTGGCGAATCACAAAGTCATTATTCAGCATTGCCAGTGACTGCAGAGCAGTCGTGGTAACACTTCGAGTTGGTGTCAGATTCGCCGGGTTGGGACAGTCGAGCGTCGTCAGAAACTGATCGGGGGTGGTCCTTACAACGAATCGATAGATGCTTCGTTTCCACAACTCCGGCGTGTCTGCCGTAATGTACGTATACACCGGAGCGTACTCTTCTTTATATTCGAAGTCTCTGTAACCCGGCCCATACATTTCGCGGTTCAGGCATCCACTCACCGCAAGCAGACTATCCCGCAGCGACTCCGCATCCAGTCTCTTCGGGTTCTGTCGCCAAAGCAGACGATTGGAGGCGTCTACGTCTGAGGCCTTCGAACCGGAGACATTAACGCCAGTCCGAGAAGTCTCGTCTGATGAAATCACGGATGTCTGCTGCCACGTTTCACTCAGACAGATCAGCCGATGAATGTGCTTCAGCGACCAGCCGTTCGAAGACAACTGATCGGCCAGCCAGTCCAGCAGTTCCGGGTGCGTGGGCAAGCTTCCGCCCAGTCCAAAGTCACTGGGTGTGTCCACGATGCCCGTTCCAAAGTGCTGCTGCCAAATGCGATTGACGATGACTCTGCGGGGCAAAGGATTGTCCGGATGAATAATCCAGCGAGCGAATGCTGTTCGCCGCTCCGATTCCGTCATCTCATTCGTCCCCAAAGGTGCTGGCAGACCTGCGACACAACTGATCACGCCAGGGCTAACGGTCTCTCCAGGCTGCTCCGGATTTCCCCGCAGCTGCACTTTGATTTCCGGTGGGGCTTCCGTCACGACCGCGTAGACTCTTGCGGGAGCAGGAAGCTGTTCGAGCTCCCGTCTGAGTGTTTCGATCGACCGCGTGAGTTGCTCGATTTCCGCCTGCTGAGAGTTTGATTTCTCGTCGTCAGAGTCATCGCTTTCAGGCCCATCGCCTTTGGAAGACACAACAAACAGGTCAGCGAAGCAGATCTGGTCATGGCCAATATCATTCCCGCCATCTGTTGCGATCAGAGTCAGGAATTCGGCTTCGGCGGGAATTGCGATGTGAAGATCAATCAGCCCGTCATCGCGACCGATCTTCTGCTTCTGAAACACAATCTTTCCGTCAACCGCGATATGGATATCGGCAGCGTGCTTTGGTGTCTGGCCAAAGTAGCCAGCCAGTCCGGACAGATGTACGTTCTTTAGCTGATGGTGTTCGCAGATCGCCCTGATGTTGAACGTGATTCCCGCATTCGCATGCAGTGAAAGTAGTTCGTGTGGCTCGGTCGCATAGTCAACTCCCGCCAGTGATGTCGAAAAATGCGAGTTCACCGGTCCGCTTCGAACAGCGTCCCATGCTTTCCCGGATGTGGTTGGCAACCCCTCAATCGTGAGCCCGGAGGATGTCACCGTGACTGGTCCCGACTGCCCATTCGGTATGAAGACCCCATCGATAAATCGAACATTCGATCGCACAAAACGATTTGCAGCTGCCCCTTCGAGAAATCCCCGCTTCTCCTCGAATGACTGACCTGTGACCGGATCAATTCCCCGATTTCGGTTGCCTGTCCGGAAGCCATCTCCCCCACAGACAATGTCTGCGAGGCTCACCCCGTCTCCTCGAAGTGCTGCAAGTGCGGCCACGGATCGGTTCAGTTGTTCTGTCAGTGATGCACGACGTTGGTCCAGAGCTTTTTCCTCATCGGCCGACACCAGTCGTTCACCGCGACGAACTCCGGCGAACACGGCCCACATAGAGTAGTATTCTTCCTGGCTGATGGGATCCAGCTTATGGTCATGACATCGAGCACAGTTGATCGTGACTGCACAGGTGGCCGTCATCACCTGAGTCACCATGTCATCCAGATCATCCGCACGAGCCAGACGTTTGAGGACCGGACTGGGGGTTTCCGCCTGACCGACAAAATCCCACGGGCCCGCTGCGAGGAATCCCGTGGCGATCACAGCCGCTGAGTCTGCCGGACGCAGGACATCACCAGCGATCTGATCCTGCAGAAACTGATCATAGGCGTAGTCTGCGTTGAATGATCGAATGACCCAGTCCCGATATCGCCATGCGTTGTCTCGCCGCTGATCGCGTTCGAATCCATGAGTATCCGCATAGTGTGCAATATCCAGCCAGTGTCTGGCCTGCCGCTCACCATAATGTGGGGATTCCAGAAAACGGTCGACGAGTTTCTCCCACGCATCCGGGGATGTATCGTTCTCAAAGGCTCGTACGTCTTTCGGTGTGGGCGGGAGTCCATGCAGATTGAACGAGAGTCGACGAATCAGAGTCCGACGATCTGCTTTGTCGGAAAGTCTGAGTCCCTGAGCGCGAAGCTTGTCCAGTATCCACTGATCAATCACCTGCTTCGTGTCAGTCACTCGTCCGTCTTCGCCCGAGTGCTTCGGTGGTAACTGAACTTTGAGTGGCTGCCATGACCAGTGTGATCGGCGCGGGTCGATGGTCGCGAGGCGATCGGCTTCTGTTTCCGGCCAGTTTGCTCCTTCACGGATCCATTGTTCCAGCAGAGCAATCTCTTCAGATGCGATCGGACTTCCTTCCGGAGGCATTCGCTCATCGGAATTCGTCGAACGGACTCGCCGGATCAATTCGCTGGCGTCCGGGTTTCCAGGATCAACGATCTGACCGGCATCTCCTCCCTTGAAGAAGAAACTTCGTGCATCAATTCGCAGGCCTGATTTCTGCTGCTTTGCACCATGACATGCGGCGCACTGTTTCGTGAGCAACGGTCGAATCTGTGTTTCAAAATCAATTGCATCGGCCTGCAATGCAGGCGTACCAACAACCAGCACGAGAAGCACCAATGTCAGGGTCTGCAACCACGAAACAAACAGAAGTCGGCTGTCGTTGCTCATACGTCGCACCTCACTCTAAGAATTCAACATACTGTACGGCTCCTCTCCTCCTGTCGCAAATGTAGGATGGGCATTCCTGCCCGTCCCGTTACTGGTTCGGGTACTGGTTCGGGTACTGGTTCGGCGCAGGGTCGGCTCGGGCAGGAATGCCCAAGCTACATTTGGGTGGGGTGTTTTGCTTGAACCAATAGTTCACGTTCAGGCATCGATTTGTAGAACGGATCCAAAGGAAAACACCCGGAGACAATTCCGTTTCGCGGAGCCGTTGTACAGTCGCTGAATGTGCGGCAAATCTTCTTACGCTGAATGACCTGGCCTCGAAGGACATCGGCCGGCAGTTCTGGATATGACAACACCATCCTGCCGAGGCCGACACTATCCACCATCCCAAGTCGCACGACCGCATGACCCACGTTGGGAAGCCACTCCTGGAGATATGAATAACCGGATCCGACGATGATGGCTTCCGGACACTGTTGCTTGATTAGTGCAGTGACGGAAATCTGCCGATGCACACCAACGAGCGGGTCTTCCGGCGGCTGGTATCCATCGGACGGAGGAAAGAGAGCCGGACGCTGAATATGAGGGTTATAATAAGGGCTGCCACAGGTCGTGCAGACCAGGTCAATACCCAGCTCACGCAGGAGTTCCAGAAACTGTACGGGTTCAGCAAGATCAATACCCTGACCCGTGCGATCACCGCCAAACGCGTACATATATTCGCCCGTCTGAGCTGGTCGTCCTGTACGATCAGCTTCGGGGCCCGGCTGGAATGGCACAAAGTCAAAGACGCTGACGCGGACCCCCATCTTTAGTGAGGAACACTCTGCCTTTACCCCTGCAACAATATTCCGCAGGAAGCGAGTCCGATTCTCGAAACTTCCGCCGTATTTTCCGGGTCGATCAAATCCGGACAACAGCTCGTGGCCGAGGTAACCGTGACAGTGCTTGATATCGATCCAGCGAAATCCGGCTTTCTCCGTAAGCTTTGCGGCGATTACAAAATCTTCAATCAGCTGATCCAGATCGCTGTCCGTGAGCATTCGGGAGTCATCTTCAATTCCGAGTCGACGGTCGAGTATCGGATGACGATAACCCGTGCGAGGCTCCATCCGTGTTTTGGAATTCGGTTTGGAATAACGGCCTGAGTGTGTCAGCTGCAGGCCGATCAGCAGATCATCCGTGTTGCCAAATTCTTCCCGATGACGGCGTTCCAGCAGAGTACGAAGCTCTTCCAGCGACGAGAGATTTGCATCGTTGATCAGCAGCTGGTTGGGGTTCGCACGACCATCATGCCGAACGGCAACGGCTTCCCCTCCCCAGATCAGCTTCGCTCCGCTGCGGCCGAAATTCTCCCAGCGGCGTCGAGTCAGATCAGTGGGTTGGCCGTCGGTGGTTCCGTCCCATCCTTCCATCGGCAATATACAAAAGCGATTGCCAATTTTTCCGGCGGTTGAAGTCAGCGGAGCTGCGAGTGCATTCGCAGAACCTTCCGGCAGTACCGGGTCGAGCGGCAGATCGATTTCCAGTTCTGCGAGTCGTTCCAGAAATTCTTCGGCCGTTTTAAACGTTGCTACACGTGGATACGACATCGGTGATGGCGGCTTTCGGCTCAGAGAAGTAACAACGTTCGACTCACCCGCGTTCAGTAGGTCGCGCCTCCGAAGAAGATGCGACAATTCGGATGCAGCTTCTTCATTTCTTCGACACCCTGTTGATTGCATGAGGTATCGTCCACATCAATCATCGTCAGACCTTCATGCTTACGTATGCGGTTGAGTGAAGCATTGGAGACATTCCGGCTTCCCGAGATATCCAGTTCTTCCAGCTTCTTCAGACCGGCAAGCACCGTCAGACCCTGATCAGAAATCTGGTTCGAGCCGAGATGGAGTGAACGAAGCTTGTCCATTCCTTTCAGTGCCACAAGGCAACTGTCGGTCACGTCGGAGTTCGCAGCTCCCAGAACTTCAAGGGAGTCTATTCCTTTGATGTGCACGAATCCAAACTGACCAAACTTTGTGTTTCCCGCATAAATCTTTTTCAGCGGTGATTTCGCTCCCTGCCTGCCGAATGCTTCAAACCCGGCGCCGGTCAGTCGAGTATTCTCGATGTGGATCTCTTCCAGGTTCGAAAGCTTCATGAAGTGGATAAACGCCTGGTCGGAAATCTGAGTCCGATTCAGGTTGAGGTACTTCAGGTTGACCAGCGGAGCAACTGCGGCCAGCGATGCATCGCTGATACCGGCGGATTCGAGGTTGAGTGATTCAATCTGAGTTGCTGTTGCCAGAGCCGTCCAGTCATCACCCTGGATCGTGCTTCCCGTGAGATCCACTGTTCGCAGTGCAGGAAATGAAGCAAGGGTTGCCAGTCCATTCCGGCTGATGGGGGATCCCTTGAGGCTAAGCTCGGTAATCTGTGGATGAAGTTCGGTCATGCCGCTGAGCGTTGCCAGGTCAGCGTCGTTGATTTCGCGAGTCGCCTTTGCTCGGAAGTTCGCCAGGAACTGTTCCGGGGTAACCGCTGCCGCGTTCGCGGCCGATCCGGCGACTCCCGGGTCCTCACTCATCGGCTTTGCCTGCTCCGGAGTAAAGACCGGGGCGTTTGCGGCGGCGTCTGTTGCATTCGGATCCGAACCGGCTTCTGCCGTCGCGTCGGCCGGTGCAGAACCATCCCCTTCAGGCTTGATTCCCAGCTGTTCACAGCCCAGTCCGGCCAGAACAGCACTCAACAACGCCACTCGGATTCGAGAGGACTGCGGGAAACTGATTCGGTTCAACAACTGCAACTTCATAGACTGCTCCGACGCTGTCAATCTGCGATAAAGGACCGGCCCGCAGGACATAGATCCGCATGATACAGGCCACTCCGCCCTGCACAATACTTCCATGCACATTCCACGAGCCGTCCCCCCAAAGTCCTCATCACGCTGTGTCGTGAAGCAACAAAGTACTCATCACGCTCCGTCGTGATGTTGAGCCGCAGCCAGCGATTTGACCCACTGCGTAATGAGTACATTCGGCAGGGTTCGTCATCACGACGGAGCGTGATTATGTAGGATGGGCATTCCTGCCCGTCCAGCACCGTCAGCGTTCGTCATCACGGCGGAGCGTGATGAGGACTTTATGTTGATCGAAGGAGTTCTCGGGCCTGTTCCTGACCGGCGGCCGGGGTTCCGTATTCGCTGGCGGTGACACGAGCAAGTGCTGCAAGGTATCGAGCACGAGTCGTTGGTCGCGAGGAGTGGAAGTCATCCCACACTGTGTGGAAGTACTTCTCAGCATGCAGCGCCCCGTCTTCACTGACAGCGTACTTCAGCAGTCGGGAAAACAGAGGTGTTGCTGGAAGTCCGAGTTCAGCATAGCGGTAAGCTACGGCACTTGCATGCCCCTGCAGATTGTTCTGGACATATTCATCCATCAATGTCAGCAGGCGATCACTGTCGGCACCGGAAAGCTGATTCAGATGATGCTGAGCAGGCAATGGCTGCGCCAGCAGTGGAGCGGGCGACCCATCGCGATCCCGAGCCACCTGCCATGCACCCATCAGCAGGCACGTCGTGGATGCCTGGCCGCGAGTTACCATCGCCAGATTTCTCCATGCATTCGCGGAATCACTGGCATGCACTCCCACAGAGTCTCCGTGTACACAACCAGCTGGTTTGAGTCGATCTTCCCACTGAGGCAGCCGGCCTCCATCGCGAAGAACGAGGAGGCATGCAGCAGAGGAGATCGCTTCTCCCACGGAGCGAGGATTGAATCCTTCTGAAAGTGCGGTTGCAGCCGCGCGTGCAGCATCCTTCGGACTGAGTGATGCGAGTGCTTCGGAGAGTGCGTTAAATGTGGCGTCATCCATTTCGCGCTGGCCTGGCTGAAGCGAAGCCAGTTTAAATTCGTCCATCAACTCGGACATCAGTTTCGCATTCACATCCCACTCTGCTCGACGATGCGGTTCCACTCGCAGGCAGTATCTCAGTGACTGTCGCAGCAGAGTCGTGGCGTGTTCCGTACCCACGATTCTCTGCATATCCCAGGCACGATACGGAAGAACGGTGCGATGAACTTCGGGACTGTCCATGAGAGAAGGAATCAGAGCTTCAAGAGCGCTGAGTGAATCTTTTGAGACGATGGAGGCGAGCGTCTGTTCGGACAGTTCTGTGTTCTTCTCTTTGATCAGCCGATAGAGATCAGCCTGAGTTACAGAGGCGTCATTCGCAGCATGGACGGCATGCAGAGTTTCAGATGAACGACCTCCGAAATCCTGAATGCGGTTTGCATTGCGATAGAGTACCTTCAATGCGGGCAGAGCAGCCATGTCTTTCGGCATCAGTTCTGACATATGCAGCGCGGGTGCCAGCGCCATGAACGTATGGAAACCGATATAGTCTTCGCCACCAAAGGTGCGAGCATTCGCTAAAGCTCCAGCGGCGACCAGTGTTTGTATTGAGGTTCCTGAACGCAGGTGCTCAACGAGTCGAGGCTGCAGTGCATCCGCAGGTGTTTCCTGCATCTCGCAGACAAGGGGTTCCAGCGATCCGAACGTGAGCGAGTTGTCCGTATCATCAGCGGACTTCTGGTCATCGCCAAAGCAGCGAGACATCAATCCAAGGTCACTCATCATGGTCGGCCCGAGGGTCGACAGGAGAGTTCCGGTTGCAACATCGGCAAGAAATCGGCGGCGACTGGATGTGCGGTTCATTTGGATAACTCCTCGATCAATCATAAGCATCAGCGAAGATAAACCGAAATGCCGACTTTGCAGGAGGGCGGACAACTGGAAGAGTGTATACTTGTTTTTGCCGATCTGACAGTGGAATATGCCCGCACGCGAAATTTGTCCCGGAAGGCCTGAAGCCAAATGCTGCGGTTTTCGTATTCGAACGATGCATCAAACAGACATGCCGGGCGACGTGAGTGGCTGCGGATCGGCGGGCTTGCGGGAATCTCATGGGCCTTTCCCGGACTGATTCCGGCGCGTGCAGCGGACGTGAGTTTGCCCCAGCAAATGCCTGGATTTGGTCGAGCGAAGTCTGTGATTATTGTGTTTGCCAGCGGCGGGCAGAGTCAGCTGGATACCTGGGACCCGAAACCAGAAGCTCCCAGCGAAATTCGAGGTGAATTTCGTTCGATTGGTACATCCGTGCCCGGAGTGCGGTTTTGTGAACACATGCCGCAGATCGCCAAAGTCGCTGATCGACTGTGTATCGTTCGCAACATGGCTCACGAAGATTTGGACCATGGATCCGCACTTTACCTGGCAATGACCGGCCGATATCACCGCAGACGTTCGGGCAATCCTCTTCCATCTCCCGAGGACATGCCGTGTTTTGGATCGATACTTCATCGAGTTCGTCCAGCCGTTCAGTTTGCTCAGACAGCAGTGCATTTGAACGGACCGGCAGAGGTTCCTTTTTTGATTGCTCCGGGCCAGAACGGCGGGATGCTGGGCAAGTCCTGCGATCCGCTGGTTCTGGGTGACGTAACGAAGGGGACAAATGCAGTACCAACGCTTATCCCTCACAGTGATGTACCGGAAGTGCGGATGCGATCCAGACAGTCGTTGTTGACGGCTGTCGAAGGCATGATGTCGAAAGACATCCCCGCCGGACTCGTTCAGGACAAGCAGGCACTCTACTCGCAGGCATTCGATCTGCTCTCGCGCGACAATACACGGAGGGCATTTGATCTGTCCGAAGAGCCTGACCAGTTGCGAGATCGTTATGGTCGGAACCGATCGGGGCAAGCCTGTTTGTTGGCACGGCGACTTGTGGAAGCCGGGGTTCCTCTGGTGACAGTGATCTGGAGTCACAGCAATCGAGGGCAGGATGTCGAACCGCAAAACACAGACCTCTATGGGTGGGATACTCACAACGACATCTTTGACGGTCTGAAGAATCACTTGTTGCCAAGATTTGATCAAGGCTATTCCGCGCTGATTGAAGACCTCGATGCTCGGGGAATGCTTGAAGACACACTGGTTGTCTGCATGGGAGAATTCGGCCGTGCACCGCTGGTGGCGCTGGAGCCTCGCTTCGCGGGATTGACACCGGGAAGAAAGCACTGGAGTTCGGTGTACTCCATAGCTCTTGCCGGAGCCGGGATTGCACCTGGAACTGTTGTCGGAGAATCCGACAGTCGAGGTGCATATCCAAGAAGTGAACCCTGGGGCCCGTGGGATGTCATGGCCACGGTATTTTCTTCGCTCGGGATTGATCCGGGTCTTGAATATCGGGATCCGGTCAACCGGCCGTTTCGCATCTGCGAAGGCCGAGTGATCACGCCGGCGTACGCCACGTAGCAGCCGCGATAGGCTAGCCGACAGCTGCGGTGTTGCGGACGGCACTCGGAGAGTGCCTGCTACAGTAGCAGGCAGACTCCGTCTGCCGTCCGCCCGAACCCAGCTGCGATTTGCTACTCCGGCTCGTTCGTATGCATAATCAACTCGTGGAGACTGGGCCTAAAATTCGCTCCAGGGCATCCAGCCACGCAAGAGCACCATCCACAGATCGCTGCATGACCCAGTCGGCGAACTCATTCTGGTTTCGCAGTGCTTCGGCGGTCAGTCTAACTCGTAGACTCATTTGGTCCGCATCAAACGAGCTCGTGTTTCCTGAATCGCCACGTCCACATCAACCAGTTTTCCGGCCTCGGCATCTGCAAGTCCTCGTCTTAGCGACTGCAGGCTTTGATCAAGCTCTGACTCGGGAAGGCGGGACGCATACCATCGTTGAAACAGATCCTCAAGTGACGTATCAGTGGCGTCGATCTGAGATTGCTCGAGGACGTATTGACGAAACGCTTCAACTTGTTCGATGACTGTGCTCATGGGAAAATCTTACCACTGGACAAAACAAAGAGTAACCTTTTTAGCCTATCTGACAGGCCCTATTCACTTTGGTGCGTTACTGTGCGTTTTTCATTCGATCGGCAGCAGGACCGGATGTGAATTGGCGTGTTCTTGACCTCCTGAATCAAGCCGATGATCCTGGTCGCGGTTTGCTGGATTCTGTCGAGCCCTTCCTTGACGACTACGTGACCACCCGGTGAGACACGTCAGGTTGAGCCCCGGTGAACCGCAGATCTCTGAAAGTGTTGGGAGATCCTCACCTTCGGTCTGACTGATGTCAAACACATGGACCGCCTTCCACAAGTTTGTCCGATTCTGCCTCAGCTGAGTTATCGTCAACCGGTGAAAGACGTCACCAGCAACAGTTTCGGAGTTCTGATTGCCTATCTTATTCCGGGATCCACCGCAGGATTCGTGATTTTGCCAACAAATAAGAGTGCACCGTTGCGGTTGTCTCGAATCATGAACACAAACGGATGGTCAGCACGAAACGTCGGCGGCATCGATACTATGGTCGCAATGACACCAGTTGCCGCCGCCGCTTCAGTGCCTTCTTCGTTCACATCGACGAAGGCTTTATGAACCACACCGGAGATGAACAAATTCCTGTCACCGGTCATGCCGGAGAAGTCTGCACCTTTGACCTCGAACGCTGACTTCATGCCCATCGCCTGCAGGGTACGCTTCAAGTCGAACTCTGCGGTGATCTTGAATCTCGGGAGAGAGATCTCGAGCCGATCGTCCGGCTTGACGCTTTGCATCCAGCGTTGCAGGTTCTCGAAATTCAACTGGGTTTCGAGTCCCTCGAGACCATCAACTGTTTTCGGGAGCAGGACAATCATCGACAGACTCCCGTCACCATAAGGCAACTCAAGAACCTGAAGATTGTCGATGGCACTGTAGCGACACTTACCCGTGCGGTGCATCATGGGGACTTTGACTTTGGCCTTTGTGTTCAGCTGGAAGTCCTCGTCTCTGGTGTTTTCTTTTTCGAACTGGTCGGCCCAGTTCCCTTGAAAATAGACGGCATTCGTCAGGACAAGCCGCGTGTCAGACGAAAGTAATCCATCAGGGATCAGATCGACGATCTTCTGTTCGGTTTGCTCTTCGACCCAGGTATTGATTGTCTGCCGGGAGTTCTCGCTGTCGGCGAAGTCCAGCTGGACGAGTTCAGCAGCGTACTTGTCACGAGTCAGGTCACGGAACGCTGGCAGGAACTGATAGTCACGCTGACCCCATAGACGGTTGGCAAGTTTCAGACGGATACCATTGACTTTGTCGGGTGACGCCCAGAATCCCTGGAAAGCATGCATGCTCTCATGGAACTGTGTATTGGGCATGTCAAAATGCAGAGTGCTGGCCATCTCCGCCTGCGTGTCACCGGCGGCCCCGGCGTAGGTCATCGCAAGCGCCACAGAAATACTGGTCGGAGAGAAAAACAGGTTCTCATCACCTGAACGCAGTTGCTGATACAATTCCAGAGCGAACTGATTGCAACCCTTGACGAGTCCAGACACATCCGCAGCCGAGATATTCGACAGTTTGACGGCGTCCGCGACGACAAAACCCTCGATACCGCTGTAAGTACGCACGATCACGTATTGACCTGCTTCCTTCAGGATACCGACTCTGGTTCCGGCAGCAAAAGTACCATCTGCTGGTTGTCCTTGTTGTCCTGGGGCAGTGTTGTAGTATTCGGTTTCGTCCGGGATCAGATGATTAAGCACCAGAATTGGTGCCTCATCGTATGGTCGAACTTCCTCTGTTGAGGGCTCTGGCGGTTTGCGGCCAATTTCTGCAACGCGGCGGTTCACCTCAGTTGCAGGGCCGCAGCCGAGACAGAGGCAAGTGACCAGCACGAACATAGAGCAACGAAGCATGGCGGCATCCTTTCCCATCAGAAGTAACTTGCCGCATTATTCGCATCTGCCGATGTCAGGGGAATACAGGAAACTTGCCGCGGCATGGGAACCTGCCAGAATGCATGCTGCCTCGGATTACCCAAACCACCATGCTGTTATTTAGGCCGTAAATTGCCAGCGAAGTGTGGCAGGGTCACCGACGTTCAGAAATCGCTGCTTCCAGCTGCCCGATAAATTTACGGGGTCCGATCTGTAAACCAACATGACAAGTATCTTTGACGCATCCGCAATGGCAGCATTGCGGAAAGACCTGGCTCTGGACCCATACCTGATTCGAGGACTTCGTAATCGGCTGCTTAAACGCTTTCTTCCGGATTCGGTGGCGATAGGTGACTTTCCTGAGCCTCAGCGGCTGGTGCTCCACTGTCTCGAACTCCATCGTCGCAGCGATTCGGAGATTGATGGTGCAACAAAGCTGCTGTTCCGCACAGCTGCGGGAATGCTCATCGAATCAGTGATTTTGCGAATCGCCTCGGGGAGAACGACGCTGTGCATTTCCAGTCAGGTTGGCTGTGCGGCCGCCTGCGACTTCTGTGCGACCGGCCGCATGGGGATTGCGCAAAACCTGACCACCCCTCAAATCCTTGATCAGGTTCTGCAGGCCGGACAGATCCTCACCAGCGAACAACGGCGTCTGCACAATATTGTTTTTATGGGTATGGGCGAACCATTTCACAATGAACAGAACCTGTACGAGGTTCTGGAAATCCTGACTGATGTTCGTCAGTTTGAACGGTCTCCGGGCAGCCTCCTGGTTTCAACGGTCGGCATTCCGGAAGCCATGGTGCGCTGCGCGCGTCGGTTTTCGAGGGTCAACCTTGCGCTCAGCCTCCACAGCGTGAATCCGGAGATTCGCAAAGCCATCATTCCGCTGGCAGTAAAGTATCCGCTTCAGGATTTGAAAAGGGCCATTGCGGAAGTCAATCGATTGCAGAATGTTCCCTTGATGATCGAGTATCTGATGCTGGAGAATCACAACGACTCGATGAATCAAGCTCAGGAACTGGCTGCGTGGGTCATGGGACTGAACGTCCACATCAACCTGATCCCCTACAACCCGATTGAAGATGCGCCGCACCTTACAGGAAGCGCGCGAGAAGTGATTGAGAACTTTTCCCGTACACTGAAGCATGCGGGCTTAAAAGTCACCACTCGCCATTCGCTGGGAGCCGACATCGCTGCAGCCTGCGGACAACTCGTAAGAGATGAAAACCGCCAGCGTCCACAACGAACATGACTGGAACACCAGTGCTGTAATCGCATCTACCGAGAGACGCCGACTCGGGCACCGGTACGAGTTCTGTAAAACATGGCATTCTTGCGGTGCATGATCGCTCGCTTGAGAGTTCGCTCGCACACATTGTTGTCCAGCGGAACTCCTGCCTGTCGCAGAAACAGAGTCAGCGGTTCCCAGCGTGATTGGTAACCACGAAATACACGAACCACACGAAAAAACACAATCGAGTACTTCTGCAATTCTTCCGTCTATTCCGCGTCTTCCGTGGTCAAATCGCGAGTCCTGCCTGCGACTTGAATTCAAAGCCACAAACAGTGTCCTGGAGTCTTCTTAATTGGCAGGAGAATGAGGGCAGAAGAATGCACGACTCTGCCATTCTCCTGCCCCCATTCTTTTTCCATCGATCACTGTACCTTCCAGAGCTTTCATCCCGGTCGACGAGCATCAGTGCTTTCGTGAGTAACGTTTGATATCGTCATTCATCTACAGCCTTCGCGCATTCATCACTATTGCAGTTCCGGGACGTGGGTCACCCCTTCAGGGTTGCTGTTGTGCTGTTGTGTTGACTCCTGGGGCGATGCCCCAGGCTACCTTAGTTTGCCCCGTTGGGGCGTTTGCGCACGGCCAGTGTGATTGGTCACCACGAAATACACGAACCACACGAAAGAACACAATCGGGTACTTCTGCGATTTTTCCGTCTCTTCCGCGTCTTCCGTGGTCAAAACGCCAACCCTGCCTTCGATTTGAGCATAAAACAGCCCTTCCTGACAAGTCGTCAGGAAGGGCTGATGCGGAATTGGCGGAACAGATTATTCGGTCTTCGATGGTTTCAGTGAAAACGATTCCATCAGGACACCGTTCTCGTCACCGACCCATGATCCACCGGCTGTCGACAGGTACTTTTCGACGACTTCGAACGGGGGCAGGAGTGTGAAGTCGATACCTTCAAACACATCATCCATACCCTGGAACGAATCAGCGGCAGTGCCTGATCGGAGCATGTTGTACAGACGGCTGTACTGACCGGCAGGTCGAGTGAATGTGAGAGCCAGAGCACCTTCGCGGAATCGTTCTGCGGCAGCACGATATTCGTCTGTGTCTGCGAGAGGACGGATATCGTTGTCATTGCGAAGAACCTGCTCCATCAATGAGCTGCCGACAGAAAGCAGCAGTTGGTTATTAGCGACGGTGAACGAAATTGTCTGACCGGATGGGTCGCCAATTTCATAAAGTGTTGCACCCTGGAACTCGCGAGTTTCACCAGGAAATCCCGTGTCGCCCATAACTCGAGTCAGCAGGTCGGTGAAGGTTTGATTGTCTTTGACACCGATTGCGAGGAGCAGCTGTTCGTTTTGTGAGCTTTCGTCGTCCGGCGGGGAAGTCACGATCGTGATCGAACCGTCGATCTGGTCAACAATGTCATTCTTGATATGGATCATCGGCGGCTGCTGTGCGATCTGATCGATCATCATCGCAAACTCGCCTGGACCACGGAACGTGTCGACAAGTCCTTCGATTGCATCGTATGCATCAGCGATTTTCCATTTCATGCTTCCATACAGGCTGACATTGTCCTTTACCCATGATGGGGGTGTTGTGTTGACAGTGTCGAGCATGAACATTCGCATAGCGCTCACTGGAGGCTGTTCGACATAGAGGTAAGAGCGGGAGACGGCTTCGAGGTCGCCGGTACCCATCTCTGACACTGAGCCGAATGCCTTGAACTGATTCAGGCCAACAGACTGCATAGCGCCGAGTCCGATAGCGAGGCCTGCACCGTCTTCGCCCAGGAGGTTAGACTGATTGACCGCGGTCACCATGCCGATTGGGTCTGCATAAGCAGTTGAGATACCCTTGCCAGGCTCTGATTCGCACTTGCTGATCACGTAGCTGTAAACGGGATTTGCAGCGAGGGATTCCTCGGAAGTTCCATCCCAGTTGTCAATCAGAAGTTCGACAAGGTCCTTGCTGTTGGAAACCACAAGTCGTTCTTCTTTGAGGAACCAGCTGAAGGAGCTGATGCCGGGATTGCGCTGTGCTGCTGTCGAACTGTCTGTGACCGTTGTGATTTCAGTGCCACTGTAGTCGGAATTCACGACTTCCGTGTTTGGCTGGTTCTTTATTACAGCGAGCAGCTTCTCGAGCAGGCTGCTGACTTCCGATTCATGTTGGCCAAAGTCGATGACCACAACACCACCGAAGCTGTTGGAGGGGGTGCTGGAGACGGCCATAGTGATTTCGCCTGTCGGAATTGCCAACAGCTCGTCGACTGACATTCCAAGCGTTTCCTGGATGGCAGCAAGAGGATCGTCCCATTTCGGATCCGGATTACTTCTGTTCAGAGCTTTCATCATCACGCCAATCCATGTTCCCATGGAGGCTTCTGATGGACCACCGGGCACTTCCATGCCATAGGTCTGAAGTACGTCTGCCTTAAAAGCATCGAATGCAGGATCACGCCACATTTCACCCGTGGACGAGGCACTCATTGCTTCTTTGAACCGGGTGACACTCGGCATCGAAAGATACAGGTAGGTTGTGGTTGGCAGGATTTGGTCGCTGCGAGCCTTATCCTGAGCACCGACGTACCCGGTTAAGCTGCTCGTCAGCACTGCGGCTGCCAGCATTAGACGGGCAAAAGTCGCTTTGATCATCGAATGTCCTCTGTCTGGAATGTTCAAAAAAACGAATTGACGTTGCGACCGTTACGGACGCAGCGCGTCATCAGAATTGTCTGTCAGATGCCGTAAACGGGTCAATACCACCACCCTCGCCCAGTGCGCAGAATCTCCGTTTCCATCCGCTGATTCGCAACTACTTCGGTCAGGCTCTGTTTTTCCTGGCAGGTATTCAGGCGAAATTTTACTTTCGGCAGGCTTTCGTCCAGCGATCCACGTCGGGCTGCATGCGGCGGATTCCCTCCTCCATGGTGACAGGAGGTGCGTATCCAAAGTCCTCCACGGCTCGCCGAATACTGTAACTATGAGAGCCGGCGAGTTGCTGTGCGACGAACCGAGTCATCGGGGGCTCTCCGGAAAGCCGCAGGACTCCAAAGGCTGTTTCCAGGACAGCGCCAATCCGATATGCCGATTGAAAGGAAATCGTTCTTCTTACGGGTGACAGACCTGCACGTTTCAACAGATCGTTGACCCAGGACCAGAGGTTGACCGATTCCGGCTCGTTGATGAAATACGGCTTTCCAGCCGGGACTGTCGACGTTCGCAGACGTTCCTCCGCCTGAATATGTGCAGCAGCGGCGTTCTCCACATAACTGATCGAAACGACGTTCTTCCCATCTCCCACCTGTCGAAGGCGCCCGGAGACAGCTCGCTGAATCAATCGCGGCATCAAGTGATTGTCACGCGGCCCCCAGATCAGATGGGGCCGCAGCGAGATCGTGCGGAAGTTCTGGCTATCATTCGAGGCCAGCACTTCCTGCTCTGCAAGTGCTTTTGAATGCGGATAGTGACACAGCCATGAAGACGGATATGGCAGCGATTCATCTGCATCAATCTGGTCGGCTCCGTCAAACACAACACTGGGCGAACTTGTGTAGATCAGCCGAGCAACCCCGTTTTCGCGGCACCCGGCGATGACGTTTGATGTGCCCAGAGTGTTTGTTTCGTAGTACCGTTTCCATGGTCCCCAAACTCCCGGAATGGCAGCCACATGGAAGACGGCACTGATATTTCGGCATGCTGCGGAGACTGCGGCCGCATCACGAAGATCGCCCTGAACCACTTCGACACCCGGACGCTGTAGCGCCTCGTATCTTCCACGGCAATACACTCGAACCTGATGACCCTGGGCCAGCAGTTGTTCGACGATATACAGTCCGAGGAATCCACCGCCCCCCGTGACCAGCATGTGTTGAGTTTCCTGGCTCCGGTTGATTTCTGCGTCACGGGATTTTTGCGTCACGGGATTTCTGCTTCACGCCTTGATTCAGAGTCGAGCAAAGTCTTTCCAGGAGCACCAGGGATTTCTCGAACATACCGAGGAACTGCATAGCCGGGCAATTGAGCCCCGAGTTCCCGGATCAGTCGTCGACCTGTTTCTTCAGAGACTTCGAAATGCGATGTCCCGGAGACCCGGTCCAGCTGATGCAGATAGTATGGGATGACGCCGTTGTTGACGAGAACCGTGCTCAGTGATGACAGAGCGGCAGTGGTATCGTTGATTCCTCGAAGCAGCACTGCCTGATTCATGGTAGGGATGCCACTGCGAACCAGAAGACGGAGTGCGGCAAGGCAATCGTCGACAATTTCGCTGGCATGATTTGCATGCACAATCATCATGGGCTGCATTCTCAAACCCCGAAGCAGCGAAATCAGGGCGGGCGTAATTCGGGACGGAAGTACGATGGGCATTCGCGAGTGGATTCTGAGGCGATCGAGATGTGGAATCTGATCGAGTTGTTCGCATAGCCATGCGAGACGATCATCGTTGAGCATCAGCGGGTCTCCGCCGCTGAGAATCACTTCGTGGATCGAGGAGTCTTCCCTGAGCAGATCGAGGGCTGGTTTCCAGTCGTCAACACGCTTGGGTTCGGCTCCATATGGGTATTCCCGTCGAAAACAATATCGGCAGTGAATTGCACAGGCGCCAGCGGCCATCAGCAACGCCCGACCCTGATACTTCTGAAGCACGCCGGGAGCCCGTCGAGCGGCCAGATCCTGAACGGCGTCTGCCTGAAAGCCGGAAACCTGGACGAGTTCCTGTGAGGAAGCCAGAACCTGAAGAAGGAGGGGGTCGAGCGGGTCATTTGGACGAATTCGTTGGAGATAACTTTCCGGAACAAGTACAGGGAAATCGGATTCGATTTCCGAAAGTGTCCTCCCAATGGACTCGGTGTTTGGCGTAAGATTAAGTCGGGCAAGAAGTTCGAGCGATGATCGGATTGCCTGGGAAAGATCTCGCTGCCAGGAATCTGAGCCGGAAGTTGCCGGAAGGCCTTCAATCCCTTCGGGAGAACTATTTGTTGTGAAGGCGTCGGGAAGTGTCGACATCGGGATTCACTCGGGCAATCAGTTTTGTTAACGTTTCTCGCCTGTTTTTCGGCACTTCGAGCGTCTCAGGACACTTCAGGCTGCCTGTCAGAAGACTCAAGATATCAATACAGAGAAATCACTCAAATGGCCACGATCAATGCCGGGGACTTCAAAAAAGGGATTAAAGTCCTCGTCGAGAATGAACCTTACGAAATGCTGGAATGCCACTTCGTAAAACCCGGTAAGGGCCAGGCCCTTTATCGAACCAAGTTGCGCAACCTTTTGAAGGGATCATTGCTGGAACGTACCTATCGCAGTGGTGATGGTCTTGAAGCGGCCGATGTCCATCGCAGCGACGGCGTCTATTCTTATCGCGACGGAGACAACTATGTCTTCATGGATAACAACACCTTTGAACAATATTCGCTTGCCGCTGCAGTGGTGAGCGACGACATGCGGTTCCTTATGGAAGGGGCTCAGGTTGGATTGCTGTTCTGGAATGGTCAGCTGATCAGCATGTCGCCGCCGCAACAGGTGATCATGGTTGTGACTTATACAGAACCAGCAGCTCGCGGTAATACGGCGACCAATGTTACTAAGCCTGCGACGTTGGAGTGCGGCGCTGAGGTTCAGGTACCGGCCTTCATCAAAGAAGGCGACCGTGTAAAGATTGATACAGAGTCTGGTGCCTATATGGAACGCGTTCAGTCCTGAAAGCGGGACCTCCCGACAAGAACAGTAATTGCTCATGAATAGTTCGGATCAAAGTTCAGAATCGACGTCAGCAGCGACTCCTCACAACGGGAAGCTGTATATCGAGACGGTTGGCTGCCAGATGAATATGCTGGACAGCGAACTTGTCGTTGCCGCACTGCGTCAGGACGGATACTCCCTGACGGATAATCCCAAAGACGCGGATACGATTCTGTTCAATACCTGCAGTGTTCGTGAACATGCGGAGCACAAGATCTACAGTGCTCTCGGGAGACTGAAGTTCAGTAAGCGTCGACGACCAAATCAGGTCATTGGTGTGATGGGCTGTATGGCTCAGAAGGACCAGGACCTGATTTTTAAAAAGGCGCCTCATGTGGATCTGGTGGTAGGAACCGGGCAGCTTGCCGAAATTCCTCGCCTGATTCGCGAGACACGCGACGCGACGGAGCGAGTTCAGCAGAAGGCGGTCAGTCTGGGACGCCGCGAAGGGTCACGCGAAGAGGTGTCTGAAAGCTTCCAGAGCTACGATCCTCTGCGAGATCCCGAAATGCGGCCGACGCCCTTTCAGGCGTTTGTCCGTATCATGATTGGCTGTGACAAGTTCTGCACATATTGCGTCGTTCCCGCGACTCGAGGTCCGGAACAAAGTCGTTCGCCGTCTCAGATACTGACGGAAGTCCGAGTCCTTGCGAATCAGGGCGTCCGCGAAATTACTCTGCTGGGTCAAACCGTGAACAGCTACAAGTTCACTGAGGATGGCCGTCTGTGGAGGCTGTCTGATCTGCTGGAACTGATTCATGAAGTGGGAGGCATCGAACGAATTCGTTTTGTGACCAGTTTCCCGCGGGATATGTCCGACGATCTGCTTCAGGCAGTTCGTGATCTGCCGAAGGCGATGAAGTACCTGCATGTCCCGGCTCAGTCCGGCTGCAATGATATCCTCAAAAAGATGAAGCGAGGATATACGGTTGAGGAATATCGCGACATGATGCATCGCATTCGAGCAATCATGCCGGACTGCGCGGTCAGCAGCGACTTCATTGTTGGGTTCTGTGGTGAGACTGAAGAGTCGTTTCAGAAGAGTATGGATTTGATCCGAGAGTTTCGGTTCAAGAACAGCTTCATCTTCAAATACAGTAAACGTGAAGGCACAAAGGCGTTTGAGCTGTTCGAAGATGACATCCCGGAAGACGTGAAGCGGCGTCGCAACAACGAGATGCTGGAGCTTCAGAACAAAATTAGTGAAGAAGACAACGCTGAATTTATCGGGCGTACTGTCAGTGTTCTCGTGGAAGGCCCCAGTAAGTCTGCGACGAAGCGTGCAGGTCGTTCCGAGAATCAAACGGATGCCGGAGATCCTCTGGCAGTTCAGCTGATGGGGCGATCCGAATGTGATCGCATTGTCGTGTTCGACGGAAATCCTCGACTGATTGCGACCACTGCCCGGGTTCATGTGGATGACTGCACCTGCACGACGCTGATCGGAACAATCGAGACACTGGAAGTTCAGCACGGGTCCACCGGTCTGCTTCCGATTTTGGCCTGACGTCAGGGAAAGACGGGTTCGCGGATGGGCACTGGTCAAAGTAGCGCGGGAAAGCAGTCCATCGTTGTACTGGGTGCGACAGGGTCAATCGGGCGGAGCTGCCTCGACGTGATTCGTCAGCACAGAGATCGGTTTCAGGTTCTGGGGCTGACTGCTCACCGCAGTGCCGCACTCCTGCAGGAACAGATTTCAGAATTCCAGCCAAAGTGGGCTTTGCTCAGCAGTAGTACTGCATTTCAGGAACTGGTCTCCGACCCGAACTTCCCTGGACAACTGGGAAATACAGAGCTGATCGCGAGCTCAGAATCGCTTCCTGAACGCCTGAGAAGTGCAGAAGTTGACATTGTCCTGACCGCCGTCGTTGGGGCCGCCGGGCTGCCTGCGACCTGGGCAGCGGTGGATGCCGGAAAACGGGTTGCACTCGCGAACAAAGAAGCTCTGGTTGTGGCAGGGCCACTGATCATGCGTCGAGCTGCTGAGACCGGAGCCGTGATTGTTCCGGTGGACAGTGAGCATAGTGCGATTTTCCAGTGTATGCAGGCGGGACGTCGAACGAATGTTCGCAGAATCGTGTTAACGGCGAGCGGCGGTCCGTTCCGTGGGTGGACGAGACAGGAGATGTCTCAGGTGACGCCAGCGATGGCTATGAACCATCCGACATGGAAAATGGGGCCAAAAATCACGGTTGATTCAGCCACAATGATGAATAAGGCGCTGGAAATCATTGAAGCCAGATGGCTGTTTGAAGTGACTTCGGAGCAAATTTCTGTCGTGATTCATCCGCAGTCGCTGTTTCATTCGTTTGTGGAATATGATGACGGATCGGTAATTTCGCAGATTTCTCCTCCGGACATGAAGCTGCCAATACAGTATGCTTTGACGTTTCCGGAACGGCTGCCCTGCCCCTGCAGGCAGTTTGACTGGACGCAGACGGCTTGTTTTGAACTTCATCCACCCGACTTTGACGCCTTTCCGGCACTTCGGCTTGGCTTTGAAGCAGCGACACGAGGCGGTACCTGCGGGGCAGTGTTAAATGCTGCAAACGAGGTAGCGGTGGACCGTTTTCTGAACGGTGAACTGCGATTTGTTCAGATTGTTCAATTGGTTGAAGAAATCCTGCAGAGCCATCGGTTTGACGCTCACCCGTCGATGGCCGCCTTATTGCAGACAGATGCGTGGGCGCGAGAGGAAGCTGTGCGGTGGAACTGATTTCGCAGAGCATGATGGCCGCTGTAGACCTGGCTGAACTTGGCAGCATGGTCGGTAGCGCCCTGATGGTCGTCCTGGGGATTGGTCTGGTCATATTCTTTCATGAGCTCGGCCATTTTATGGTGGCCAAGTGGTGCAATGTTCACGTCGAACGTTTCAGCATCGGGATAGGACCAATTCTTTGGAGCCGGCAGAAAGGCGAAACCGAGTACGCTCTGTCAGCTCTTCCGTTCGGAGGGTATGTCAAGATGCTGGGGCAGGATGATATGGACCCCAACCAGATGACGAGCGACGAAATTGCCGAAAACGCCCGCGCATATTCCGCCAAAACTGTTCCGCAGCGAATGGCGATCATCTCTGCCGGCGTGATTATGAACATCATCACCGGATTCATGTTCTACATGTTCTGTTATCACTTCGGTCTGGAAGAACCATCGCCGATTGTTGGTGCTGTTGACCCAGGACTTCCCGCATGGCAGGCAGGCCTTCGGGCCGGCGACCGAATCACGGTTGTGAATGGAAAAGAGATTCGCAGTTTTCCGGACATCTTCAACGGGATTGTCCTTTCATCCGGTGCAGTTCGGGTTGAGGGAATTCATGAAGATGGCACCAAATTCGACGAAGTGATCACGCCTGCCTTCGGTCGTCAGGGTCGCCAGATTGGGATCGAGCCATCGCAGACGCCTCGGCTGAGTCCCGACATCCTGAATGCCGATGACATCCCGATGAAAGGAAGTCCGGCCGCGAAAGCCTCAGGGAAGTTTCAACCCGGCGACCGTCTGGTGAAACTCCATGGTCAGGAGATCAACACCTTCACCCAACTTCAGCAGGTGACTGCTCGGTTTGCAGATCAGGAACTGGTCTACGAAGTCCAGCGACCCAAATCAGCGGAACCAGGAACAGGCGAAGAATACGACCTCGTGTCAATTACTGTTCCTCCGGCAAAGGTGCGTTCCGTTGGACTTTGGATGGCCGTTGGCCCAATCAAGTCCATCCAGAAAGGGTCAAAGGCCGAGCAGGCAGGAATGAAGCCGAACGATCAGATCATAGCGGTAGACGATCAGGTCGTTGGCAAGGATATCGATCCGCTGCAGTTGCCAAACTACTTTTCGAGTCACGCGGGCCAGTCAGTGAAAGTCACAGTCGAACGTCCCGATAAAGTGACTCAGAAAATCGACCTGAACATTGTTCCGGATGACATTCCAGCCTGGACCGAGGTGCCCAGAGCTCAGACACATCCTCTGCCGATTTCATCGATCGGCGCCGCATTCCAGATTCTTCCTCGAATTGCGAAAATCGTTCCAGGTTCAGAAGCCGAACGCCTCGGCAAGTTTCAGGTCGGTCAGAAAGTGACTCGGGTTGAACTGATCTCCCCGCCCGAGCCAAAGTCAGAGACCGCGACTGACGAGAAAGAAGCTGCTTCCGTGGGCGTACCCGATATTCTGAAGCTCAGCGAACTGGAAGAGAAATTTGCCGGGACCGGTACGATTGAAGACATCAACTGGGCCTGGGCCTTTCATACGATTCAACTCAAACCTGACTCCCAGCTTCGCATTCATGTCGAAGCCGGCAGCGAAAGCGTAGCACTGGATCTGAAAGAGCGCGAGTCGATCGAAAACTGGTCAACCTCGATTCGAGGAATCAGTGGGTGGGAAAGAGCCGTAGACCTTCAGAAGGCGGATTCGTTTTCGGACGCATTTAGTCTGAGTCTCTGGAAGACAAAGAATACGACCATCGACATCTATAAGACTCTCAGATCGCTCATCCGAGGCGATCTGCCGCCAAGCTCACTGAGCGGTCCGCTGCAGATTGCAAACATCGGCTACAAAGTGGCTCAGCGAGGTCTACCGGACCTGCTGGTCTTCCTGGGCTTCCTGAGCATTAACCTGGCCGTGATTAACTTCCTTCCGATCCCGGTGCTGGACGGTGGGCACATGGTGTTCCTGCTCTGGGAAGGCATTACTCGCCGCAAACCCAGCGCCCGCGTCATCGGTTGGGCTCACGGTATGGGCTTCCTGTTTATCATCACACTGTTCGTGTTCGTGATGTACCTCGACGTCTTTGTGAACAAACTCGGGTTCGGCGGTTAAGAAAAAGCAAACGTAGCTCGGGCATTCCTGCCCGAGCCACTGCAGCAAATGTAGCTTGGGCATTCCTGCCCGAGCCGCTGCCGTAAATGTAGCTTGGGCATTCCTGCCCGAGCCGCTGTCGTAAATGTAGCTTGGGCATTCCTGCCCGAGCACCCCCCTGCGCCGCAGCAGTGCTCGAGACGGGCAGGAATGCCCATCCTACGAGATGTGTTCGTGGCTGCGGAGATGTTCCGAGCAATAGCAGGCGTCTGTCGCACAGCGACTGCAGTAGCGGAAGTCCATCTGAGGATGCGTCTTGTCAGTGATGCCGCAGACCGTGCATTTATGCAGAAACGCGGGCGGCTTCTCTGTGAACCGTTTGACCTGATTCGTCATATGACGCTGGCCACTGCGCATTCGATACCAGACGTCGCTGCCGAAGAAGCAGAAGAAGTTCAGTACGGAGGCTGCAACGCCCAGCCTTGCCGACCATTCGCCAAAGATGAAGGTCAGTCCAAACCCAATCCATGTCAGAAGCGCCAGCCATTTGATTTTGACGGGAAGGATGAAAAAGATATACATAACAAAGTTGGGATTCAGCCATGCGAACGCCAGAAACACGGTGCCCTGGAGGAACCAGTTCGACAGATGCCCATCGGGCAGCAGCATTCCGGCAGCGACGTTTGCGGTGTATCCGATCAGCAGAAACATGTTGTACCGGAAGACACTCCAGTAGCCCTCAAGCGCAGAACCCATCAGGTAAAACAGATACCAGAACAGGAACGCCCAGACCGGATGCAGACCTGGGGGCATAAACAGAAACGTCACAATCCGATGCCAGTCTCCACCACGAATCGCTGCAACATTCCCGTCAAGTCGTTCCAGAATTCCAACATCGCGCAGTGCAGCCATCAGAACGAGCGCCTGACCGGCAATGATAAACAACGTTACGTTCGGAATCGCAAAGCGACCAAATCGCCGCTCAAGCCAACTCAGCAAGCTCTTCACCAGATTCTTCTCCTTGGTTGAACGTGCGCACGGTAACGAACCTTGAAGAAGCCTACCAGTCATGGTGTTTCGGAAAGTACTTATCACGCTCCGTCGTGATGAGGACTTTGGTGATGGTTTCAGTTTGTGGTCAGGAGTTCCGGGAGTTCGGCGACACTCTGGATGACCACATCAGCACCGATGGACAGGAATTGCTGTTCGATTTGGGCGAGCTTCCTGGCGAGTTCATCGCGGGGCATGGATTGAACTTCTTCTTCGGACAGGCCGAGCGCATTGCCTGTGAGAGAAACGGCAACGGCGTGCATGCCTGCATTCTTCGCTGCCTGAATACCAACCACGGTATCGTCGACAACAACGATTGAGGACATCGGGTAAACATTCAGGAGCTCGGCGGCACGGAGATTCAGCCATGGTGCCGGGCGGCCTGCGGGAGCGTCATCGGCGCACATGACAACTTCGGGCTCGTAGCCCTGAGCAGCAGCTTCCGGCACAACCACGCTCATCAGTTCACGCGTATAACCTGTCGACGAGCCGATCTTCAGTCCTGCCGCTCGGAGTTTGTTGATCGCGTCGGCAACGCCTGGGATCACGCTGGAACCCTGCTGCAGAACCTGCTTCTGCAGGGGAAGGAATTCGTGATACATAGAGAGTACATCCGACTGATCGGCCGGTTTTCCGAACTTCTCAACCCAGAGCTTTGCGACTCGCGGCATCTGAGTAATCTGCAGAATATGGTCGTGCTTTGCTCGGCCCATCGGTTCTCGTGCTTCTTCGACCCTGATCTCGATGCCGCGCAGGCGGAAGATCTCCACAAAGACCTGAGCAGGGCAACGACTGCCATAGTCGACCGTTGTGCCGGCCCAGTCAAGAAGAACAGCCTGGATCGTATGACCTTGAAATTTCATGAAGATGCTCGCTCGTTCCAGAATCGTTCAGCAAGTCCGAAAGACATTGTCATTCCGCTTCCTCCGGTTGCAGTAAACAGGTGAATGCCGGGTGATGGCGAATGTTCAAAGACAGGCTGTGACGAATGTTTGCCATAGAGACCATGCCAGTGCTGAGAGATCGTCCAGTCCGGCAGGCAGATAATCTTTTGGAGTTCGCGCAGGATGAGTCGATCAATCAGACTTTTATCAAACGGTTCAATGTCTTCATCGTATTCGTGGGAGTCGCCGAGGATAATCTCCCCATGATTGTTCTGAGACGCCATCACGTGAATGCCGAAATGATCCAGTTCGGGAGTTTCTTCGGCAATTCGTTGAGTCAGCTGTTTTAAGCCGGGGCAGATCTGGAAATTCTGATAGTGCCTGAGAGTCAGACCGCTGGCAAGATGCGGGCCAAGTTTCCAGCCAGTTTCGTAACCACGGATACTCATCATCTGCAGTTTGCAGATTCGAATTCCTGAAGCCGACAGCACTTCAGGAAACAGTGTCTGCAGGTCAGCACCTCCGCACACAATAACCCGATCGAACAGGAATTCGTCTCCCGCAGAAGTTCGAAGACGAACGCTGGCCGGAGCATCCGACAATGTCTCCAAATGGCTGATAGTGGTGCCAAATCGAAACTCGACCGACAGTGTACGAGCGAGCCATGCGGGGAGTGCCCTTGTGGCTTCCGCCGGGTTTACACAAAGTTCCGTAGGGCTAAACAGTCCGCCCAGAAGGCCATTTGGGTTCGCCGCTGGTGTGTGCTGGTGGATCTGCTCGGGATTCAACAGTCTGCAGGCGACATTCAGTTCAGGAGCGCGCTGAGCGAATTCCTGCAGGACAATCCATTCATCGGGATGATGGGCCAGATGAATAGAGCCACAGGGATTGACCCAAAGACCGGCTTCACTTTCAAGACTCAGCCAGCGTTTGCGGCTGATGAGAGCGGTTTCGTAGTGAATACCGGCCGTTTGACCGATTGGCCAGACCATCCCAAAGTTTCGGATGGAAGCACCACTGGCTCGAGATGTCCGTTCGAAAACGGTCACCTTTGCTCCGCGCTCCGCGGCTGACCACGCCTGAGCAAGCCCGACGATTCCGGCCCCAACGATAGCGACATTGGATTTCTGCAAAGTCTCTTGCCTTCAGAACAATGTGGAGTCAATCACACTTCCTTAACATAGGGCAGGGAAGCTATGAGTGCCTGTGTACTGCATCGCAGCGACGCTGAACCGCAGACGGCCGAACAGTATAGGGGCCGGACGCCGCTTGTCAGCGTTGGATGTCAGCGAAGAATCTGTTAATTCCGGAATGCCATTGCCCATGCAGGACTCTGAACAAACGCCACCAGCTGCGAATACTCAACACGGTCAAAAACACGGCAGTTCACCGATGTGGGCCGTGTGGGCTGTGCTTGCTGCGTTCGGCACATACTTCTGCATGTACGCATTTCGCAAACCGTTTACAGCTGCAGCGTTTCTGTCAGCAGAAGGTGATGGAAGCTCGTGGAAGTCAGCTCTGATTACCTCGCAGATTCTGGGTTACGCATTGTCGAAGTTTGTAGGGATCAAGGTGATCTCGGAAATGAGGCCGGAAAAACGCGCAGGCACGCTGCTGTTGCTGATTGGAATCAGTGAACTGGCACTCATCTTATTTGCTGTCACACCTCCACCATGGAATCTTGCGTTCATGTTTATGAATGGAGTACCACTGGGCATGGTGTTTGGTCTGGTGCTCGGATTTCTTGAAGGTCGACAACTCTCGGAAGCATTGTCGGCAGGGCTTTGTGCAAGCTTCATTGTGGCAGACGGTGCAACAAAATCGGTAGGTTCATGGCTTTTGCAGAGTGGCGTATCGGAACAATGGATGCCGGCTGCCGCAGGTGGTCTGTTCTTTGTTCCACTGGCATGTTGTGTTGCGGTCCTTGCACGGACTCCCGGTCCGTCAAGACGTGATCAGGAAGCACGATCCGAACGTGTGCAGATGACTCAGCGCGATCGCTGGGTCCTGATCCGACATTATGGCCCAGGTTTGTCTCTGCTGATCATCATGTATCTGGCCACAACGATCCTTCGCAGCCTGCGCGCGGACTTTGCCCCGGAACTGTGGAGGGATCTCGGGGCAACCGTAGTCGCGAAAACGTTTACCTCTTCAGAAATTCTGGTTGCCATCGGCGTGCTCGTGATTAATGGGAGCCTGATTGTTGTGGAGAACAACCGGCGTGCATTTTTCATTGGGCTGGGGACCTGCCTGTTCGGATTTCTGCTCATCGCCGGTGCCCTGCTCGGCTTGAGAGCTCAACAGTTATCACCGTTTGTGTTTATGGTGCTGGTTGGATTTGGACTCTACTTTCCGTACGTTGCGGTGCACACAACCCTGTTCGAACGCCTGCTCGCGATGACTCGCGAACGTGGCAATGCCGGCTTCCTGATGTACCTCGCAGATTCCACCGGGTACCTGGGATATGTGGGATGTATGCTCTTGCAGGGGACTGTCAGCCGCGACGGTGCCGTGCTACCCTTCTTTTCGGCCGCATGCTGGACAACATGTTGCGTATCAGTCCTGTGTCTGATCCTTGCGGCTCGGTATTTTTCGCAGCACGGAGATGTCAGAAGATCATGACGGTTCAGTCACTTGCGGCTGTCTTTGAGGGTGTACCAGGTAAGATTCATCTGCAGCAGATTGCGGTCCCGAGCCCTCAGGGAGCCGAGATTCTGGTTCGAGTGGAGAGCTGTACTCTTTGCGGAAGTGATCTTCACAGCATTGAAGGTCGGCGAAGAGTCCCGGTTCCAACCATCCTCGGACACGAGATTGTCGGCAGAATCGAAAAATTCGGGCCGAATGCTCCTCGACACGACGCACGATGTCGTCCTCTTGAAGTTGGCAGTCGGGTTGTCTGGGGAATTGTTGCTTCCTGCGGTGGGTGTTACTACTGTCAGCGAGGACTGCCTCAGAAGTGCGAATGCTCCGTGAAGTATGGTCACGAAGCGTTTCGTCCCGGCTATGAGTTGCTGGGAGGGCTGGCAGAGTTTTGCCTGCTCACGCCGGGTACCACAATCGTGACGATCAGTGAAGACCTTGCGGCAGAGACAATCAGTCCTTCGAGCTGCGCAACGGCCACGGTGTGCAATGCGTTTGATGGCAGATCCGATTTAACAGGCCAGACAGTCTGCATCACGGGTGCCGGAATGCTTGGCCAGACAGCGGCGTCTGTTGCAGTGAGTCGTGGAGCAGCTCATGTGATCGTCGCCGATCCCGACGAGTATCGGCGATCGCAGGCCTGTCGCTTTGGAGCCACTCACGCAGTGGCACCGGCTGATCTTCAGAAAACGGTGGCGGAAGCGACAGAGGGACGAGGAGCAGATCTTGCAATTGAATTGTCTGGCTCGCCCGCAGCTTTTGAAGAGACCTGGCCTGTTCTCCGACTTGGGGCTCAGTTCGTGCTGGTGGGGGCCGTCTTTCCTGTGCCCGCTGTTCCGCTGCTGATGGAACAAGTGGTCCGTCGAAACATTACGATTCGAGGTGTTCACAATTACTCCGGACGCCATCTTGTGGAAGCAGTGGAGTTTCTGGAAACACAGTCATCACATCCGTTTTCAGAAATGGTGTCACAGTGGTTTGAGTTGAGCGATATCGAGCTCGCTCTTCAGGCCGCAAAGAATCCCTCCAATCTTCGCGTCGGCATTCGTTCACTGCAGAGCGGTTTGCATCGCTGAGATGAACGTCCGGATGTGATCTTCAGTTGTGTAGAGATGTGCCGAAAACCGAATAAAACGATGCCCGTTCCAGCTGCCCGTCAGAACTTCGATTCCGTAGTTCTCCCGAAGCCATACCTGCAGCGGGTCCGGATGACCATGGTAGCCCGGTTTCCAGCCCGGCGGCTGAGGAAGCTCAATGGCGCACATGCTGACATAGTCCGTCTCATTTGGAGTGCAGAACGTCCCTACGCCCGGCACCTGGAGGAGTTCTCGTCGAGCCTCCGTGATCAATCCCTGAGCATGTTGTCTGAACAGTTTCAGGCGGTCTTTGGTGAAGAATCGAATGGCGGCAGAAATCGACAGCAAAGCTGCCGGGTCGCGTGTTCCCAGCCATTGAATGCCATCCTTCCATGATGCAGGACGTCCGGCGATGCTGCCTCCCCAACTCACAATCGGGCACTTCACGGACGACTGATGACGAGGGTGAACCCAAAGAAATCCGCTGCCTAAGGAAGCACACATCCACTTATGGCAACTGGCGCAGTAGAAGTCGCAGCCGAGCTCTTCGAGATCGACGTCAAGCATTGCCATGGCATGTGGTCCGTCGACTGCCACCAGAATGCCACGTTCGGCGGCAAGCCGACAGACCTCCCGAACCGGAAGACGGCATGCAGTGGCTGACGTTACGTGACTCATGACAATCAGCTTCGTCTTCGAAGTGATCGCCTGACGGATGGCCTCAGTGACAGCAGAGTCGCCTGGAGGAAATGGTAGTTCGACATTCTTCAGGATCGCGCCAGATTTCTGACAGAAGCGGCTCCAGATATTGCGGACTGCTCCGTATTCATGATCGGTAAGAAGGACTTCATCATCGGGCTCAAGGGTGACGGTTTCTGCGACAATGTTCATGGCTACCGTCGCGTTGTCAATGAGCACGATGCGATCCGGTTTGGTGCGGAGAAATCTGGCCAGCTCAATCGTAGTCTTCTCCAGCTCCTCTTCCATTTCCCTGCAGAACAATCGCATTGGTTGCCGTTCAAGACGGCGAGTCCATTCTGCCCGGGCCGCGCGGACGGGTTCAGGAGCTGGCCCGAAGGAACCGTGGTTCAGATAGATCGATGCAGGATCGATATCCCAGAAATGACGTAGATCTTCAGCAGTTTCCATCGCAACAACTTATTGACAACAGCTTCCGTAGAGACAGAAAGAGAACACAGTTATTGCCGCACAAGCTGGATTCGTTTCCAGCGACCCGAATAGAACCTCAGAAACATAAAGCCACCCGTCAGTGAGATATGCACGGAACAGGTCATCCAGAGTTTCGTGAGTGTGGCGGTTTCCGACTGGGCAATCAGAATTGAGGGCACAACCATGATCAACCAGCTGGAACACATCGTCAAAATCATGGGAAACACGGTATCACCAGCGCCTCGAAGTGCAGACGAAAAGACAACCGCCAGTGCATCGAAGACGGAGTATACTGCCACAAATCGGAGCAGCAGAACAATCGTGGGTGTAATATCGGTGAGCGATTGAGCTGCTGAGTCGCGTCCGCCTGCAAAGAGCGTAAACGGCTTCAGCATGAGTTCAGGAATCAGGACCAGCAACAACCCTGCTCCTCCGGTCCAGAGGATCCCAAGGAACATGGCATTGCGTGCAGTTCGAGATGCTCTGTCAATCGATCCACTGCCCAGATGATGGCCGACAAGAGTCTGAATCGCTGTACCAAAGCCAAGCAGAGGGATAAAGATGAGTCCATTGACACTGAACGCCAGATTGGTGGCAGCCAGTGCGTCTCTGCCAAGTGTTCCGACGATCAACAGGAATGTCGTAAATCCGGAGTTGTCTACAAAGTAATGCAGACCGCTGGCAACGCCATACTTCATATATTGCCGAAACAGAATCATGTCCGGGCGCCATGCGGACCAGAAGAGTGAACGACCGCGTTCGGCTCGGAGTATCAGTGTGAGATAAATCAGGCACTCCCCGAACCTCGCCAGCACAGTCGCGAGTGCGGCGCCACGGATTCCCATCTCGGGTAGTGGTCCGACACCGAAAACGCACAGATAGTCGAGCCCGAAGTTGACGAATACGCCGAACAGGTTGACCCACATAATCACGGAGGTATTCTGACGTCCGCTGAAGTAGCAACTCATCGCAATGGAAACCAGCAGGCAAATGCTCCCCGAGCAGAGCGTGTTAAAGTAAATGACTTCCTGCTGAATCACTCCTGGTGGTTGTTTCACCAGCGAAAACAATGACGTACTGAATGGGATCATGAACAGCAGACAACATCCGGCAATCACCGCGAGCCAGATAGCCTGCCAGAGAGATGCACACGCTTTTCGGTGTTCACCAGCTCCATCAAACTGAGAAATGAATGTGTTCGCAAACAGAATTGTGCCCATCGGAATACAGACAACGGTCCAGTGCAGCATTGATGCTGGTGTGACGGCTGCAAGTCCATCAGTCGAGTAACCGGCAAGAATCATTCGGTCCGCGGCACTCATCAGCGACAGCGAACCGGAACTGATCACCAGCGGTATCGCCACGCGAATCAGTTCCAGTATTCCACCGGGTTCTGCTTTTATGGGAACAGCTGAGTGCTGTTCAACGGGATCATTCGGAACCATGATGTTTTGACTGGTTCCTTCGTTGTGAGGTATAGATGCCGGTATGTCCACTGAAAGAATATGCCGCAATGCATGCGGCAGCAAAGTTGATTGTGAGGCCTCCGCCAAACAGCTCAATGCCCAGCAGGATACACGCGAGAGGTGTGTTCGTGGCGCCGGCAAACACTGCCGTCAGGCCGATTGCCGCAAACACATCCACCGGAAGACCCAGCAGTGCGGCAAATGAGTTCCCAAGTGCTGCACCAATGAAGAATAACGGAGTGACTTCGCCACCTTTGAAGCCGCAGCTGACTGTGACTGCCGTCAGGACAAGTTTTAAAAACCAGCTCTCATAGTGAGCACCGCCTGGCCGAAAACAGCTGACAATCGTCACTGCATCCGGGTTCGCGGAAGAGACACCAAGTCCAAGATAATCTCGGGTACCAATCAAAAGTGTGAGTCCGATCACAACAAGTCCACCGCAGACCGGACGAAGCAGCGGCCATTTGATCGATGATGCCCAGAATGCTTTAAGACGGCGAGTGAATTCCGCAAACAACGTTCCGACCCAGCCGGCAACCACACCGAGCACAACAGACCACAGGATCCACTGCAGCTTCAGAGTCGTCAATGACGATGTCGTTTCCCCGGTATCGGTGGTGACTGCATAATGTGTATGTTTAATACCCCAGGCGAGACAGACCTGATCACTGATCACACTGGCCAGAAAACAGGGGACGAGAGCCGCATAACTCATTCGTCCAACGGCAAGCACCTCAAGCGCAAAAACAGTTCCGGCGACAGGAGTACCAAAAACACCGCCGAATCCGGCCGCGATTCCGGCCATGAGCAGGACTCGAAGCTGTTCAGCAGAAAGTCCAGGAATGACGCGACCAATCCCGGCCGCAATACTTCCGCCCATCTGAACGGCCGTTCCTTCGCGTCCAGCGGATCCACCGAACAAGTGAGTCACCAGAGTTCCGAGAAGCACCAACGGCGCCATTCTGAACGGCACGCCACCGCCTGGTTGATGGATTTCATCAATGATCAGGTTGTTTCCGGCTTCAGAGTTTTTTCCTGTCAACTGATAAAGCCAGGCAACTCCCGCACCAGCAACAGGTAACACATACAGCATCCAGTCATGGGATGTCTGCATTGCGGTGGCGCGATCGAGAGACCAGAGAAATAGTGCGCAGGCAGAGCCCGTCAGGATACCAAGCGGTATCACGAACAACAGCCATCGCGCCGATGACACGATGGCTGTGCGTTGTTCTTTAAGAGCCGATGAGAACGACATTTCGAATCAGAATTCAGGAGAATCAGCGAGGACTGGTGAATTTCCACAGGTGCCCATCGCTTCGGACATACAAAGCGCCGTCGGCTGCAGCCGGGCTGCAGAGGATGGTTTCTCCGAGATCGAGTTCCGAAATGATCTCACCCTTGTCTGAACCTGGTTTCACAACAACAGCCAGTCCACTTTCATTGAACAGATAGACATAGCCATTGGCGGAAATCGGTGTGCTGCTGAATGGGCCCTTCAGTCGCATCTGCCAGATTCGTTCACCGGTCTCTATGCTTCCCGCAGACATGGCACCTGCAGAATTAACCGTGATTGTCATTCCGTTGCAGATCACCGGACTTGGAGTTGAAGGGCTCAGGTTTCCGGAATTCCAGACCTGCTCGAACGACTTACCGTCGGCGCCAGGTTTCAGGGCCGTTAAACCGTTGGAAGGAATCACAACAAGGCCATCGATCACAGTTGCAGAAGGAATTGTTGAGGCACCATTTTCAAAGTTCCAGACGACTTCGCCGTTTTCCGGGTTTACCGCAGTCACTCCTTTGGAAGACTGCAGGAGTGCCAGTGCAGGATGATCGCCGGTTGCCGGGAACATTGACGGTGAAGTCCAGTTCGCTGCACGAGGGCGATCCATTTGCCACTTAGTGACGCCGGTTTCAAGATCAATTCCACACGCAAACGCTTCGGCATCGCTCTCAACCTGAACAATTGCCGTTGAACCGATCACAATTGGCGATGAGGACATGCCAAGGCTGTTACTTGCGTTGGGGAACTCACTCCCGAGGCCTCTATACCACTGCAAATCCCCGTCCTGATTCAGGCACACCAGGTCGTTGCTGGAGAAAAACGCAATGACGCGTTCGCCGTCGCTTGCCATTGTTGGAGTCGCATTACACATCTTTTCATGACACATCGTTCGACCGGTTGCCTGAAACTGTCGCTCCCAGAGTTTCTTACCGTTGGCGACGTCGAAGCACAAGACGTGAAGTCGGTCCTGTGAATACCCAGAGCTGGCGCTGACGTACAGCCGATCACCGACCACAATGGGTCCTGACAATCCTCGACCGGGAAGTTCAATCTTCCACGCAATCGTTTCGCCACTCAGTTCGGTGGGAAGTGTTGCGTCCAGAGCAACCGAATTGGCCTCATTTCCACGGAACTGACGCCAATCACCGGCACCCGCCTGTGAGATCGCAAAATGTGCGGACAACATGCCACAGGCAGCTAAACTCAATAAGAATCGAACGTTCATAGTTTCCCTCCGGCGATTGCTGAACCTGTTGCATCACTGATGCGGACCTGGAACTGATATCTCTGAGCCCAGTCCTGCGTTTGTTCGTTCTGGCAGACCTTAATCAGAATGGTGTTGGAACCGGCCTTGAGAGTGACCGGGACACGGTACTGATCCATCTGCGAGCTGCGATGATATTCTTCCCGTTCGAACACCTGTTGACCATTGACCCACATCTTCCATGCGTTGGGTGTTCCCAGTCGAATTTCCACCTGCTGTTCGCGATCACTGTCAAAAGTAGTTGTCGCATACATCAGCGAACCTTTGTAGTTCTGGATCTGTTTGGCGATATCGACAACGCCGTAGTCATCTTCGGTGGCAACCGGTGCCCACTTCACTGGGCCAAGCTGTCCTTCGTATTCGGCGTCGAGTCGAACTTCTGACTCTGGTGGATAGGTGATGCCAAATCCTTTTTCTTCTTTGTTGTCGAAAGGGCCAATAATCTGCCATGATGGAAGAAATCCAAAGTGCTGCTGGATATTGACTGTGCCTCCCGCATCGCGGAGAGCCTTAGCGATCGTGTTGACCTGATCTTCATGGACCGCCCCTTCCATTGCCTTTCGATACAACGGCGTGGCCTTTTCCGGGTTCTCAGCTTTTGTGGCTTCTTCGATCAGTCGAGCAACGGCGTCACGACGAAACTCCGGACTTGGGTCGAGCAGCATTTCCGGGATCACCTGATCAGCGATCGCCGGATTCTGCTGCAGCACCCATTCGTATGCGAGTCTTCGAGCCACCGGCGACTGGCTGCGGTCTTTGACAAAACTGATCAGCGCCTCTTCGGGCAACTTTCTTCCCGCTGCCCGCTCGGCATCAGCGATCTTCTCGAACGTACTTCGCAGCCAGTTTGCGGCAAGAGGGTCTGCCTTCGCGAAACCTTTGAGGACTGGCAACAGATTCGCCGCGCCGCCTTTGGCGAGCAAAGTGGATGCGGCACGAGCATCTGCGGTCCCTTCGCTGTTGGGCTTTACACTCTGCAGTTTTGCAATCGCCTGATAGGCAGGACTCTTTTCGTCAGCCGCAAGTGGCAATGAACACGCTGCGGCGGCAATCACCGCGACGGAACACTTCAACAAGGTCTTCATAAATTATTTCCCCGTCACAGAGGTTGTGCGTGGTTTTCGGTTTTGAGCGAGGCAATCTAACATTGAATTGTTTCACTGACCACCGAGATAAGCCATAACATCAGCGACATCCTGTGGGTTGAGGTCTTTCTCAAGGCCTTCCGGCATCAGCGATTTTCCAGTACTGGACATCTCCTCAATGTCGCGCCGCAGAACAGTCTCCGTCTTCGCATCGGCCGCCATAACGGTCAGGCTGCTGGCCGTTTCTGTGGACAGAATACCGGATGACGTTTTGCCGGCCGTTGTGGCGATCACATAGCTGACGTACTTCGCTTCGACTGCTCCATTGGGATCCATAAGCGCTGTCAGCAGCGATTCACGGCTCTTGTTGGTCAGCGATGCAAGGTTGGGTCCGACTTCGTATCCTGCGTCCCGAAATCGATGACAGGTCGCACACTTCATCCGAAACACCTGAGCTCCATGTTCAGGATCTGCCTTCAGTGTCAGAGCCGTTTTGTATTTCTCAAGGACTTCTTTGCGGCTTACAGACGCCGATGTTGCAAAGATCGTTTCAAATCGTTTTCGCAGTTCATCCGTTTTGATGGAAAGCAACTGCTGACGATGGGCAGCACTGATCTCCGCCGGATTCATCAGACCGCTTTCCAGGGCATCAGAGATCAGTTTTGAAGATGATTCCGCAATGCAGAAAGCATCCAGCAGTCGAGTTCTGATGGCGGGCGAGTGCGATCGCCAGTTTTGCAATAACATGGCAGCAGCATTGGGGTCCTGAAGTTCCAGCAGTCGGTTCACAATCTGATCCTGAAGCTCAGAAGAGTTCTGAGGCGACAGAACTGCAATCAGTCGTTCTGTATCACTGGCCCGGTCTGCTCCGGGATCACTGGTTCGATCTGCTTCGAGTCGACACAAAAGCTGTGCAGCCGCCATTCTCGCCTGATCGGGAACATCGATCTTAATGATGGTGGAACGCGCCTGTTCGACAGCCTGCCGAATGCTCTTCGCAAGCAGTCGATCACGCGACAGCAATTGAGCTCGTTCACGGCGCTGCACTGCATCCATCAACTGTGCCAGTGCAGTGACTGCCTGAGTATCTTCGGGGTTCAGACTTCGCTGGCTGAGATGCAGCAAAAGTCGCTCAACGAAGGGATCGTCTGCAAGCGATGCGGCCTGTTCCGGGAGCTGTCCGGCAATTCCAGAGTTCAGAGCAGTTGCCTCAGAAACCGGTACCCGCATATAGACGGCTTCCAGCACCGTCGGGATATTGTATGAATTGAGCGAACTCATTACGGCTGCCTGAATATACGGGTCATCATCCCATAGAAGTTTTGCCAGAGCATTCGCACTCTGAGCATGGCGCAAATCGCCTAAAGTACATGCCAGCTGAAGTCGCACCTTGGGGTCCGGGTCTTCCGTCAGGCGCACTAACACGTCCGGTGTCGCTGCAGTATCTGCGGAGAACTGAACGGCGGCACGACGGACGCCCGGATGCGGGTCCGAAAGAGCCCCATCGATCAGGGCTGTGTCAAACAGAGTTGTATCGATCAGACCGGTGGCCGTATTCGGTTCCTTCTCAGACTGCTGTTGACCGTGCAGTGTGGCGAGGGCGTGCAGTGTGGCGAGAGCCTGCATTCTCATCAGCGCAGAATCCCCGAGACGCACCAGCTTGCGGAGCGACTCAATGGTTGCTGGATCTCGTCGCTGAATCAGAATCCGCTGGGCAGCTTCTCGCATCCATCCGTTTGAACTGCCAAGCAGGTTCAGGAGCTCTTCAGAGCTGCGTTCGGCGAGCGGTGAAGACAGAGTTGTTGAAGCGGCCGGTCCTCCCTGATGGCCTTTTGGAACGATGCGGTAGATTCGCCCTCGATCATCACCGGAACGAAAGAAGGGCCTCAGCTCATCCTGTCCCTCTTTCGGAAGCCAGTGGGGATGTTCAATCATGTAACGGTACATATCAACAACCCAGAGTCCCCCGTCCGGACCGGTGCGAGCCATCACGGGTCGGCACCAGCGATCTTCGGACGCGAAGAAGTCGAATTCAGTTTCTGCCGCATCTCGTTCAAACCGAAAGCTGACGCCATCTGAGAAAATGATGTTGTGCTGCACGAGATTGCTGAACGGTTCGCACGTAAATGCGTGCTGCACGCTCCATCCCTGATCCGCGTCTGATCCGGGAAACAGCAACTGATCCTGATAGATCATTGCCGAACACGCAGACGTAAACCGCCCGGACTGTTCAAAGCTGTGAAAGCGTTTTTCAGGTGGTGCAGCGGGATACACCCGAGGATTCGCCGGTGTGACAACCTGTCTCTTTGGATCTGGCGGCGCAAAGAATGGATTTCGGCGAATGTTGTGGTCTTCCAGAACATAATGCCACAACGGATAACTGTTCTGCACACCGAACCAGTTTCCCCAGGCATCACGATTTCGTCCGAACTGTGATGGACCGCTTTGAGGATCAATCAAACCTTCGTCGGGGCGAATACGAAAATCCCGACTGCCGACAGCGGTCCGCTCCCCGGTGACGTTCGACAGAATAGAACTGTCAGCGCCATAACCGCCATGATGGCTTCCGCTGGCACAGTAAACCCAGTTGTCGAGACCATATCTGAGTCCGTTGACCCGCAATTGCTGATTGCCTTCCATGAAGCCGGAGAACAGAGTTTTGCGGAGATCCGCTTTGCCATCACCATCGGTGTCTTCTGCGTAGAAGATTTCTGGCGCTGCTGTGACAAGCACCCCGTTTTTCCATGCGAGCACGCCGTTTGGGAAACTCACATCTTCGAGGAAGACGGTGGATGTCTCATAAAATCCATCTCGATTCCGATCCTCAAGAAAGCGAATCCGTCCACCCGGTTTTCCGGCTCCATCCATTCCGGATGGATAGTCGGCCATTTCTGCAACCCACAGTTTTCCGTCGAATCCCCAGTCGATTGCCACGGGGTCAACCACCAGCGGTTCTGCTGCCACCAGCTGAACTTCGAATTCAGGCCGTACATGAATCTTTGCCAGCGATTCGTCCGGTGACAATGGCGGCGGTTCAATCTGTGAAGCTGCTTCAACAGGTGTTCGGCCGGCTGACTTAAAGTGGGTCTGGATTTCTTCTGCCGTCAGGGCACGATCATAGAGGCCGCATTCATCGAGGCGTCCTTCGAGACCAAACAATCGGTCGGTGCGTCCCCCGAGAAAGAGCGTGGAACTGGAACATGCGCCGGAATCCTCAAGAACTCCCTCGATTTCGGGAGTCGTGTTTCCGTTGAGATAGACACGCACATGCGATCCGTCGCGGACAAATACAACGTGTTGCCATTGCTTCTCTGCGATGACTGTTCGTCCGACGAGCAGCTTGTTGTTTGAATTGCCATTGAACAGGATGAGTTTCCCCTGAGCGTGGCCGCCCTCATATGTGCCACCAATTCCCAGATGATCGCCCGATACCGTTGAATCTCCCTCGGGACCTCGTGAAAAGAAATATCCAGTGACGGCGCTGGCGTCGTTGGGAAGTCCATTCCAGATCCAGCATTCAAAAGAGTATTGCTGACCGAGTTCCGGAACGCTGCACTTTGTTCGTCCGCCTGCAAAATGAGCTGCCCGGTTTCCTCGAGGCATCTGCTGAAGACCACTGCCATCCGGTCCATCCAGATATCTGGCGATGCCCGGTTCATAGGTCGCGTTTCTGCCGGCGATGGAGTCGAGTGCCACATAGCTGTCCATTTCTCCAAGTCGCCAGTATGCCACTGGCTTTGAATCGATCACAGCAGCCGCGTACTCGTGTACTTCATCACGGAAGGGTGTCTGTTTTTGATCAGAGATCTTTTCAAGCAGTGACAATAGCGTTTCAACAATGGCGGGTTCTGCACCGACTTCCAGTCCCGCAGTGCGGGCGGGCCAGGTGGTGTATCCGCCAAGATCATGCTGTTCCGGAGGCGGGATGTAGCCTTCTGCTCCGTTTGCAAGCTCAACATTCATCGTGTGAGTCAGCGGACTGCGTGCTTTGATCTTCAGACCGGTGAGCCCATACACTTCATCAGGGATTGCCGTGATGCCGAGGTCTCCGATGCGAACAGCCTGCAGGCGAAGCTCTGCTTCCGGCTGTTCATGCAGATGGATTTGCTCAAACGCATACACCTCTGACCATCCGCGAGGAAGCCGATCGCCGACCTGACTGGCCAGCTCGCGTGCCCAGGCAAGTCGCTGTTCATCAGGAGTTCTGCGGCGAAACCGGATCGTCTGTTCAGCCATGCCCAGTGTCAGGTCGGTTCGATAGGAGATCTGATGGTAAGCGCGAACCGCCGATTCGGCAACACCGCGAGTATAAGCCTGAAGATCGGGCGTGCCGGCTGGTAAAGCGTAGTTTGGCCACATGCTGTCACCGCTGGTCCCCTGTGACATCAGCCCGACAAATGCTTCCGGATTTTTGTCGATGCCCAGCAACTCCGCGAACTGCTGTCCAAAGCGTCCGCAGAAGTCTCCCGAGACCAGTCCAGACCCGTAGTAGTGCATCGCATAGTTGCCAAGTACGGCGATCGGGCGACCATCGGGTGTCTGGACAGAGAACAGTGTGAAGTCCGTATCGGCCGGACCGGATGGCCCAATATGATTCGGACTCAGATGACCAGGATGCATATGAGCGCGCACTGTCGCATCGCCAAACGGATCGGTCATCAAGCGATCACTGCGAAAGATCCAGCGACGGCAGTGATTGTGAACATCATCCTCGACAACCGCCCATCCGGCTTTGGCAGGTTGCAGTGCCTCATTGGCCTGCACAATACTGCGGACAATCTGGCCTGGCAGAAATGTGGCATACGCCGGATCGGCGCGGCTCCCAAGGCATGGCATAGCGGAAGGCGCAGAATGAGTATGTGTAGCGGCGATCAGAATTCGTTCCGTCGGAATCGAAGTCTGCAGCGACGCCTGTTCTTTTGCGTCATCGAGCAGGTCTCTCGGAAGCATCAGACTGTCGACGATCACAATGGCGATCCTGATTGAGCCATCATCCAGAACAAGTGCTCGCGACATCAGCCGATCCTGAGCACTTGTCGCAGTTCGTTCTTCGACCATTCCATTGACGATCACGGGGAACTCGACCGGTGTGATGTCAACGGCAGCAGCACCCGCTCGAAACAAGGCTCCTTCAGGAGATGTCGTCTGGAGATTGACCGCAGTCTTCGATTGAGGAGCTGCCGGTAGTGGCGCCAGAAAAGTGTCCGCTGCAGAGAACAGGATCAGTGCCGCGGGCAACAGCAGAAGACAGGCACGCACACGTGTCATGGGAGTTCTCTCAGATAGATGTTTCGAAACCAGAGTGTATTTCCATGGTTCTGAAGTTCGATCTGTCCGCGGGGATAAATGGGTTTGTCGCGTTCCCAGTAGTTTTCCAGAATGACGTTATCAGTGACGAGCACATCATTCAGTCGAATTGTGCAGCGTTCACCTTCCATTCGAATATAAAACGTGTTCCACTCACCCACGGGTTTGTCGGCCTTCGTGAGCGGGAAGCGTGGGTTCTTCTGGTTGTTCCAAAAGGCACCAGATCCTTTGTCAGCTCCCAGCGGATGGTATTTCTCAAACGTCGTATCCCAAATCTGAATCTGTGGGCTGCCGCGGAGATAGATCCCGCTGTCACCACCTTCGAGGATCTTCCAGTCCACATACATTTCAAAGTTTCCATAGTCTTTGATGGTGCAGAGGCTATCGCCCATTCCGTCGAAGACCAGTTCACCATCGACGACTTTCCAGTGGGCTCGCATTTTTTCATCGGCCGCCTTTTGAGCAGTTGCCAGTTCGTCGGGACTCATCGCGGCCCTCTGTTTTGGATCACCGACCAGACCTTTCCAGCCTTCAAGATCTTTTCCATTGAACAGAGCGACAAAGCCTTCGGGAGGAGCTGGCTGAGCAAAAGATGTGGGTGTGAAGATCAGGAACAGCAGACCAAGGGCCAAACCCCGTGTGAAAGCACGTTTCTCGTATTGAGGCACAGGTGTTCTCCGTTTTGAAAATGGCGGGCTGAGGCAGGATAAGGGAGTGTGCAGGCGAATAGGGTGACAGATCCCGGGTTATTTTTCCACGAGGATCCCCAGGGGAAGTTCTCGTCAGCACTGGCAAGGATCCGTCTTGTGCCATAAATTCAGCAGGGTGAGGAATATGACTCGAAGGGAAAATCAGTGGTTATCCTGTATTTGTTTATTGCCGTTGTTCTGATTCTGCTCAACGGCTTCTTTGTTCTTGCTGAATTTGCTGCCGTCAAGATGCGTCCGTCACGCGTCCGCGAACTTCAGAACGATGGCGTTCGCTGGGCTGAAGCAGCTGCTCACGTTCAGGATCACCTGGATGAATATCTTTCGGTCTGCCAGGTTGGAATCACGTTTACATCCATCGGGCTCGGATTTGTTGCTGAACCGGCTGTTGTTCGACTGATCGAACCTGCTCTGCTCTGGACCGGGCTCTTCTCTGCGGACACGACTACGACGGTTGTTACTGCTCATAGTGTGGCTTTTGTCATCAGTTATCTGCTCGTGAGCTATCTGCACATCCTGATCGGCGAACTGGTACCAAAGTCGATTGCCATCCGTCGAACGGACAGATCAGCACTCTACACCGCACCTCCACTGCGTCTGTTTCGGACACTGTTTATTGTGCCTCTGTCGATTCTGAATGGTTCCGCAAACCTGACGCTTCGACTGATCGGGCTTGGAAACCTGAAACATTCGGAAACTCACAGCGAAGATGAGTTGAGAATCCTGCTGAATCAGTCTCAGTCGTCGGGTCTGATGAGTTTTCGTCGATTGCTGTTTCTGGAGAACGTATTCGATCTTGGAGAACTGCTGGTCAAGGATGCGATGCGACCGAGGTCCCAGGTTCGTTGTATGATTCAGTCGCGAACCTGGGAAGAAAATCTTGAGATCGCAAGGCGTTATCGGTTCAGCCGATATCCGCTGACGAACGACATGAATGGTGATCCGGAAGGCATTGTACATCTCAAAGACATGATGCTGCTGGGTGATCGCGACTGCGATCTGCGTACCATCAAACGCCCGGCGATTTTTGTAGAAGAGACGACGCTGCTGGAACTGGTTCTCGCCGAGATGCAGCGAAAGCGAATTCACGCTGCAATTGTGCGTGATGCAAAAGGAAACTGGACCGGGTTTCTGACACTGGAAGACGTGATCGAGGAAATCGTTGGAACGATTCGAGATGAATTTGAAGACGAAGAGCCGATTCATCTGTCGGACACCATTTCAGAGGATCGCATTTTCCTGCAGATCGAAGCAGACAGCACGATGGAGGCTGTTCGCAAAGCACTGACAAAGGTAAAGAGCGACGCACTGCCGATAGCACGGGACGAGGTGATTCGAGCGATCGAAGAACGAGAGCGTCTGATCGAAACATATCTGGGCCGTCATGTTGGAATGCCACATGCTCGTCTTCCGGGCCTGCAAAAGGCGATGGTGATGTTTATTCGTTCAAAGAACGGAATCCCCTATCGCGGCACCACAGAACGAGCTCACCTGCTGTTCGTCTTGTTAACGCCCGCAGGCCAGCCCCGAGTTCATCAGCGGCTGCAGGCAGTTATCGCTACGATGCTGGACGAGAGCGAATTCATCCCGGAACGACTCCGCACCGCTTCGACGGAATCCGAAGTTCTGGATATCCTGAGAACCGGCGAACAAGCAACCCTCGACTAAAGTACTCATCACGCTCCGTCGTGATGACGAATCCCGGCAACGCCCACTCCCGCTGGACGCAGTCCAGCCCGGCAACGTCTACCAGGAGCGGACTCAGGGATCAACATCACGACGGACCGTGATGAGTACTTTGGGGATGACGCAGCCGGGGGGTGACGTATTAACCACGAAAGACACGAACCACACGAAAGAATCGCAGCAGTGCGCGAGTGTTTTTTTGTGTCTTTCATGTATTCCGTGGTTACCAATCACGCAGGGCGCGCGCAAACGCCCCAAAGGGGCAAGCTAAGGCAGCCTGGGGCATCGCCCCAGGAATCAGCACAAAAGCACGGCAGCAACCCTGAAGGGGTGACCCACGTCCCGGAACTCGAATAACGGTGAATCAATCGCGAGTGAATTCTCTTGACTTGACAGCCAGCTTTGCTGGACAGCCTGGCACACCATTGTGAGATCATTGAGATGAATGGTGAAAGCTACCTCTTCCGTGAGTCGATGAAGGAATCCAGGAAAGCCTGCAAGCAGAGCTTAAGCCACCGAATACTCCAACCACATGACAACCAGAATCAGCAGCCTCTGCACATTAACCACGCACTCCCGGTGGCACTCTTACAAACCAGGTGGGTCCATTTTGGGCGCCGGTTTCCACGTGCGAGGCGAAAGCGGTGTCCAACCTGGGACTACGCGTGGAACCAATGCTTCAATCCGCGCCCCGCGTGCGAGGCGAAAGCATAGTGTTCACGCTCGATTGCTGTCATCTCACCGTTTCAATCCGCGCCCCGCGTGCGAGGCGAAAGGCTGGGGCATAACTGCGGATTCCTGCATACGTCCGTTTCAATCCGCGCCCCGCGTGCGAGGCGAAAGGAGCGTGAGCACAAGCCATTGACGCAGCCAGACTGTTTCAATCCGCGCCCCGCGTGCGAGGCGAAAGGACGTTCAGCGAGCTGTCGTGATTGTCAATAACGCGTTTCAATCCGCGCCCCGCGTGCGAGGCGAAAGTACGGACCCCGGCTCATCTTCGCGTTCCCTACCCCAGTTTCAATCCG
>JAEUIH010000054.1 GCA_016795105.1 Planctomyces sp. | reverse complement strand
GGATTTCAACGTCTCCATGCTCAGACCCCTTTCTGAGCCCAATTCTCGCATCCACAAAATCCCCGTCAATTCAACTGGCTGCCACTAAATCCCGTGAAGAACCTGATAAAGTAATTGGCATCACGGGAGTCAATTTCTCCACCGATCGACAGGTCAGACTTGCACAACTGAAGGATGCGGGCGAATCGGTCTTAGCAGAGCTCCAGGAACTCGAAGCCGATTACAATCAGCAGATGTATCCTGAAGATGCGGACATTGAGAGATTCATGATCAGCGAAGATGTTGTTGTGATCAGTGCGGAGGACTTGCAGATGGTCAACGAAATCGTGGCAAAGAACGCGGGCTCACGATAGCAGCCACGTCGCGTCGAGTGATTCTCGGGACGCGACATTGACGTCAGTCTGGACGGATTCAGCCGTAGTAACATCGATCCAGACTTTCCACAGACAGTGAAGACAGTAGCCGCTTCACTCCAAGTCGCCGGTGCGATCTTTCTGGTTAGTGGCACTTCCGTGCTTTTGTTGTTCGGTGGTGAATTCGGAACATGGCAAAAACAAATCGACAGAATTCAACCGAACCCATCCTGAACCCAGCTCGACAGATTGCCGCAACCTGCCTGCAGATCCTCACAACCTGACCGAAACCGCTCGCTCTGTGAATTTCATGCTTTTTTGTATAGACCAGCAGATCTCCAATGTGCTCCTCGCTGTTCCGAAGACTTCGGATTACAACGCATCGACGAATTCACCGACAGTCAAATCGGTGAGAACGTCGTCCAGAGCGGCGAAGAACCAATCCTCCTCAGTACTTCCGGAAAGCTGGTCAACGGCGAGTGTGTCGTTCAGGACAGTGGATTTTGCTTTGAGTTTTACAACTGGTGAGCCAACCCCCAAACGAAGACTATTGACTCGGGTGTTGTAGGGATCCGGAGAGTTCCATGCTGCGGACAGTGTTCTGAAAGAAGCAAGATTGCTGTCATACGACGTTCGTCCGGCAATCAGGACATCCTGTTCAGAGCCCCCGTTCAGAACATCGGCTCCCAACCCTCCAACAAGAATGTCGTTTCCACCACGACCTTCAAGAGTGTCATTCCCGGCGTTACCAATGAGCACATTTGCCAGCGCATTGCCTCGAATGGTGTCATTCAACGCCGATCCAAGAACGATTTCCAGCTCCTCCGGAATCACCAGTGTCAGATTTGAATTTATGATCTGCGATGTTGTAACGGACAGATCCACGATGACGCTGCGAGTCGTGCTCAGTGTGAAGTCGATCGCGTCAACTCCTGCCGCATCAAGAACAGTGTCCATCCCCAGTTGGCTGTCAGTGTCGAACTGATACTGATCGTCACCCGCCCCGCCATCCAGAGTGTCATTCCCAGCCCCGCCAATGAGAAGGTCATTACCATTGAGGCCAATCAGAGTATCATTGCCGGCGTTGCCGGTGAGCGTATTCGCAAGACTATTACCTGTCAAAACGTCATTCTGCGAACCACCCCGAACAGCTTCGATTATGGATGCCGTCTGCAGGATCAGTGAGAGGTTTGCGTTTACGATCTGTACCGTGGTTGTAGAAAGATCGACAACTACAGAACTGGTAGTGGTCGCTGACAGATCAATCGTGTCCACGCCTGAACCCGTTTCGATGATTGTGTCTATACCAAGCGGCAGGTCAGCGTCGAAAAGATATGTGTCGCTGCCAGTGCTGCCCGCCAGCATGTCGTCTCCGCCTCCACCAGTGATCACATTGTTTCCAGTGCTGCCGGTCAGGTGATCATCTCCAAAACCCCCAATGAGATTATCAAATGTGACGGCGGAGAGAGTCACTGAAACGTTGGCGTTCACCACCTGAAGCGAAGTGAGCCCGAGAGTAAACTCAACGCCACTCATCGTACCAGCAAATGAAATCGTCTCTGTCCCAACACTGTCCGTCAGGGTATCCGACCCCAGAAGATTGTTGGCGACGAACAGGTAAGTGTCGTTGCCATTGGCACCGGAGAGCAGGTCGTCTCCTGGCCCCCCAATGAGAACGTTTGCCAGCGTGTTTCCAGTGAGTATGTCATTTCCTGCCCCGCCAGTAATATTCTCGATGATACTTGCGGAAGCCAGCGTGACCAAAAGTAGTCCACCATTGACCGCCTGTAGCCCGGCAAGTCCTAGGCTGAAGACAACGTCGGCTGTAGAGTTTTCAAACGAAATTGTGTCTGTTCCGGCTGCATCGACCAAAAAGTCACTTCCGCCATCTGTGTCTGCATTGAATAAAAACGTGTCGTTATTAGCACCTCCATCCAGAGTGTCGTTGCCGCTGCCGCCGTTGATGGTATCGTTCCCACCTAATCCGGAAATGCTGTCGTCACCTGAACCACCATTCAGAACATTCGCAAGGCTATTCCCCGTTATGAGATCGTTCCCGTGTCCGCCAGTGACCTGATCAATGCTGGAAGACGAGGTCAGTGTCAACAATAGACGTCCGTCGGCAACGGTCTGACTCGTGATGAGCCCAAGATTAACCGTGATGTTGTGGAATTCGGTTTGCGAAAAATCAAGAAGGTCGATGCCACCAGAATCTGTGATGGTGTCAGAACCGAGCAACAGGTCAACATCAAATCGGTATCCATCATTTCCGGTGCCTCCGATCAGAGAGTCATTTCCAGCTCCTCCGATCAGCACATCAGATAAAGTGCCACCTGTAAGAGAATCGTCTCCCTGACCGCCAATCAGCAACGCAGGAACGGCAATGTTGCTGATGCTCAGTGTGTCATTCCCCGCTCCCCCACGAAACCGAAACGTGTTCACGGAACTCTGAGGCCATGAGCCAACAATAACCCCGTTTCGGGTAATCCGATACTGGGTTGTCCCGACCCTCGTCGCGACATACGACTCATTGTTGTCGTCTCCATACACAAACACTGCAGAGTTGATCTGGTAGAGACCTGTCAACCTGGCCACATTGTCTTCCAGCAGATCTGAATCTGATTCGATGACTGTGTTGCTGCGGTTGATCACAACGAGCAGCTCATATTCTGATTCGTCATCGGGAGTATCCGTGCCTGGGAGCGAAACCTGGCCAACCGCACTGCCAATGGTCAGTTGAATCGTGTGAGAGCCGACTGTTCGCAGCGCAGGATCGCTGATCGTGATCGTTTCCAGCAACTCGTCCGCAGGTTCCACAACCAAATCTGCGGACTTCAGGAACGTCAGGTCGAAAATTGGCGCATCATTGTCGAGGATCGTGTAATTGACGGTCAGAGTTGAACTGCCGTTGAGCACAACAGAGTCCATCCGGAGGTCGGGAAGTGGACCAGATTCGAACGATCCGATATCAACAGAAAATCCTCGGGGACGTTGAATCCCACGCTGATCCAGTTCAGGTACTGTCAGGCCGACGATGCTGTTCAATCCTGCGTTAATTGCCGGACTGCCCGGTTGCAATGCATGCGTCTGCGTCAACCCGCCGTTGTCCTGCAGCGGCCCCAATCGAGCATCAAGCGGTGCCGTCGTTGTCCCTGTCAAATCCGTGGAAGCATTAAACCCCCAGGTTCTGATAAGTTCCCCTACGAGATTACCGCCATGCGACAAGACTTCTCCGTAAGTATCTACACCTCCGTCCTCCCAAAGCTGGTTCGACAAATGAACGTTCGCGGCGATTAAGGTGTTTGCCACCGTCGTCGCAGGGCCGCTGCTGTAGAGTCCCCCGACATTGAGTCCGGAGTTGAATGCGATTGTCGAGTTCACAATCTGAAATGAATCGTTTGGCTGCGATATGACACCACCGGCATTTACGGTTCCGTTCAACTGACCAATTGTTGCAGAATTCCCAGAGATTGTTGAATTCACCATCAAACCAGTTCGACTAGCCGCCGAAACGCCCCCTGCCCCTGTGCCGACAGTATTGTCTGAGACAGTTGAGGACAGAAGCTGGAAGTCTCCACCATAGACAGTGATCCCGCCTGCAGTGGTATCCGCTTCATTGCCGAATACGGCAGAATCAACAACCTTCAGTCGTGAGCCGATTCCTGTATTCGAGTCGAAGTACAGGTATGCATGAACGCCGCCTCCCAGATAGGAGAGATTGTTTCTGATTGTTGACCGTTCAACTGTAACATCCGCCCAGCCGACAATTGAGATTCCTCCCCCACGTCGCGATGTCTGCGCGATTCGACTTGTCTGGTTAAAAGAAATCACGGAATCAGAAATCGTGATGGCAGGGTGATAGTTCGAGTTCGTTGACCAGACTTCCAAACCTCCTCCAGAACCCTGTGTTTCGTTGTCAATCAAAGTCGCATTTCGAATCGAAATTGGAAGGCTGGAGGCTGGGATGATCTGTAATCCTCCTCCCCCAATCTGGTCCTGATGATTCACGTTTCCGTTTCCAGCCACATGAACTCCAGAGATATCAACTCCGCCAGCACCGTCCAGCCGGATTCCATTTCGGCCATTGTTGCGAAATTCTCCACCCTCAATGATCACATGACTGCCGCCATAGGAATTGAATCCCGACAGCGGATTCGAAAGTCCGCTGTAGTTCTTCAGCGTGATCGTGCCGGTCACCTTCGCAACGATGCCATGAAAGGTGTTATTCTGAGAAACCGTGTTCTCCACCGTCAGGCTGGCTGCGGTGGAGACGTTCCCTTCTGAACCCACCCACATGCCCTGATAGTTGCCCGAAAGAAAGGTGTTCCGGACTGTCGTATCCCCATCGACTGAAAGAATGCCGCTCCCGGAGGGATTGTTGATGATCCGAAGATTGTCAACAACGACCGGGGCCGTCGATCGATTCAGGATCCCGTGTGCAGAACTTCCGGAGATTGTGAGATCCTGAATTGTGACCGGAAATGGAATATCGATCCCAAAGGCATAGGTTGATGGAGGATCAATCACCACATCCGCTGCATTCCCGGTTGCTCCGCGAATCACAATGCCGCCATTCGCTGAAGGAAATCCCAAAAATTGCTCCGGACTATACCCAACAACCAGAGGAATCGTTTCGAAGTAAACACCAACCGTTGTTCGACCGGTGAATGGCTCGATCACAACTTCGTCATCACCCGGGTTTGCCATAGCCGCTGCAACGCCATCGCGAATCGTCCGAAAGGGGGCTTCCGCAGTTCCAGGATTGCCAGCGGCACCCGTCCCCCCATTGACATAAAACGATGCCAGTAAAGCCTTTGTTTCCAGTGTCTGCAATCTTCCGGCGAGGTTGGATCTAGTACGGCGGCGTGAACATCTTAGTGGCAACATATGGCATTCCAGCGGGTGGAGGTCGGTTCAGCAACCTTTTTAGGATAACCAGGCTTCAGGGCGTCTTGCAAGAGATGCCTAAATTCACCTCTCACCAAAGACATGTCGTTGCGCGGTCAAAACTGAGGAATAGTCAATCATTGCGAGAAGCGTCTGCGAGCGTCTGCAAAACGTTCAGTCTGCCGGCCCCTTTCCCCATCATCGTTCTTTCGATTCCCCATCCGCGATTCCGACTACATCCAGCGCGCAGTCAGCGTGATTGGTAACCACGAAAGACACACAAAAGTACTCATCAAGCTCCGCCGTGATGACGAGCCCCCCGGTCCGCCCCTTCCGCGTATTCTGTGGTCAAAACCCCAACTCTGCCTGCGATTCGAACACAAAACCGCGAACACAGCCCCTAAGTGTTCTAGTTTGACAAGAGAATGAGGGCAAAAGAATACCGGACTCAACCATTCTCCTGCCCCCATTCTTCCGCCATCTCCCGAACTCCTTACCTCCGTCGTTCTTTCGTGTGGTTCGTGTCTTTCGTGATTCAAGGTCCGACCCTGACTGCGATTCTTCCGTCTCTTCCGCGTCGTCCGTGGTCAAGACGCCAACCCTCCCTGCGACTTGAATTCAAAGCCACAAACTCTGTCCTGAAGTCTTCTCAATTGACAAGAGTATGGGGGCAAAAAAAAGCCAGACTCAACCATTCTCCTGCCCCAATTCTTCTGCCATCTCCCGAACTCTTCACCCCCGCCGTTCATTCGTGTGGTTTGTGTCTTTCGTGATTCAAGGTCCGACCCTGACTGCGATTCTTCCGTCTCTTCCGCGTATTCCGTGGTCAAAACGACAGCCCTACCTGCGACTTGAATTCAAAGCCACAAACTCTGTCCTGAAGTCTTCTCAATTGGCAAGAGAATGGGGGCAAAAAAATGCCAGACTCAACCATTCTCCTGCCCCAATTCTTCTGCCATCTCCCGAACTCTTCACCCCCGCCGTTCTTTCGTGTGGTTCGTGTCTTTCGTGGTTCAAGGTCCGACCCTGACTGCAATTCTTCCGTCTCTTCCGCGTCTTCCGTGGTCAAGACGCCAGCTTCGTCGACTGGGAAAGTCGACTGACATTATTACGGAGTCTCGAAGAGTCCCTCACTGATATCGGCTGAGAAATCCACCACGTAGTACATCCAGTCATCGATCAACACTGGGTTGTCTGGTGTTTGAAAGAACTGTTTGCCGACTTCGCGAACAGCTCCGGGATACCAGATACCATCGGGAGACTGTTGGTATTCCGCATTCAAATGAATCATGGTTTTACGAGATCCCATAGTTGCCCTGAACGCATCCTCTGAGCCGGTGGCGTCGGTGTACTCCCATTTGACTACAGCATAGCCATATTCCGGATTCAGCCAGTATCTCTTCGTGCGATGGGCGAGTTCATCCGTCGTCACAACCGAGCTGTATTCGACAAGCACAAGTCCTCCGGGTGATTCCTCAGTCATAGCCATGACGAACCCATCTTCCTCTCCAAGAAACGGATAGGCCATACGTTCCAGAGTCATAGTTCCGATCCATTCAGAATCGCGAAGCTGCTTTGGAGCAAACGGCGGGGGTACGCGTTTCACAAGTTCTTCTGCATTGCGATCCCACATGTCGACACCGTCAAAGAGCATCAGCGTATGACCTCCTCCGGAAACGTGGTCTTTCCAGTGCGTCAGATCAACCTCCGATGGTATCAGACCTGGATCGCCGGAAATCCGTCCGGCTTGAAAACCACCCAGGTCATCGACCCTCCACCGTCGGTCACTTCGCCAGATTGCATACTGCGGTGCTCGTGGATCTGTGCCGGCCAGTGCCACATATCTTTTCAGTCCGCGACGTCCACGTTCCAATGCTGTCTGTACTTTCGCATACAAGGGATCGGATTCCGGGTTCGTTGTATCGACGAGCTTCGCGTCTGCAGACGCTCCAAGTTCATGAACGGATTGAGGAACTTCACGTGGATAGTCGAATACCAGCTTCACCGTGCGTTCCAACGGATCATTCTGGCCGGACTGACGAATTCTAACGGTACACTCCGATGGCAGGCTTGTCTTTGACTCAGTGATCACATCCAGAGCTACTTTGATTGTCCCATTGAGATGTGATGGCGGCGAAGCAAGTTCGATAGAATGTCTGACAGCAGCGGCGTCCGCGCTGTCGGGCTCAGACTTCAGACTCACAAGCTTCATGCCTCCGACGCGGTCATTAGTTCCCGGGAGGAGTCTCAGCAGCTCCACGAGGGAATCGAAGGCCGGTGGCTCATGCTGAAACGATGGAACGCTGCGGACAATTCGCTGCTTCGCAGGATAGTACGTGTCGACAGCCTTGCTCACACGATCGAACACGAACGCCGAGTCTGCCCGCTTCACCGAAAAACGCTCATCAGAGATCCACGCTTCAATGTCTTGTCCGTGAATGTCCTGACAGCGAATGTGGACACGCGGCTGCGACCTGAGCGCCGAAAAGACATCTCCAAGCACTTCCGGCGAACGCAGAAATGTCATCAGGGAAACAACCAGGCACATGGCAACGACGCAAGCTGTTACCCAGGCCCTGAGACGTCCTGACGCCATTGAACTCTTCACTCGCGTATAGACACCGCCGAATGTTTGATGCATGTCATCGGATGTTTGATGCGAGTCGATGGACTCCATCAGAGAGGTCTGAATTCGGTCCAGCAACCCATCACTGAGTTCAAAATCGTCGCGATCTGCCACGTACAGCAACTCGCGGATCCTGTCGTCTGCGGGAACTAAATCCGTCTTTGTTTGTGGATTCATGAATGAACCTCCGGTGCTGAAGGATGAACGGAACCTGAACAACGAAAGGCTGCTTCGTGAGACTTGATCGAATAAAAATGAGCGCCTAATAGTCCGCGCAGCTCGTCGCGCGATCTGGTCAGAAGGGATTCGACTGCCTTTATGGATTTCCCTTCCTTTGCTGCGATCTCGGAAACCGTCTGGTCTTCCAGATATTTGGCAGTCAACACTCGGCATCGCTCTGGAGACATGGCCAGCAAAGCAGCGCGGACAATGGCCGAGCGGTCAAGGCGATCCAGAATCTCTGTCGGCAGCAACTGCGGATCCATCGGAAGGTCTTCGTGCAGGCCTTCGTGGTCCGGAGCTGCCGCTTTTCTTCGCCAAAACAGGGCAACTCGTCGCCGAGCAATCTCAAACAACCACACACGAAACTCGGCCCGTTCCGGGTCATATCTCGCGATGCGATTCAGACTCTCAAGCCAGACTTCCTGAACAATGTCGCCCGCAGTCGACTGTTCAAATGCAACAAGTCTCAGGACGAATCCAAACAGATCTCTCGAATATTCCGAACAAACGGCATTCCACGCAGACTTATCACGGTCTCGCAGTCTCTGTGCGATGCCTCGATCCAGGTCGCTGGTCATTGATTTCGCCACAGTAAAAGTGAAGGGAATCGCCTCAGCAATACTCTGCGCGGCAACATCGAGATCCTTCGGTAAACTCTATCGAAGTCCGTAAGATTTGCGGAATTGGCCGAAAGCTGCGCATTCTGGAAGTCCTTCGCAAATGTGTCCTGCTCCCTGCACGCCCAATGACTTTGATCGTCGGCAAATTCGTTGCCACACCAAGAATATGGGGATAACACGAACTGATGGGTCGCAGCTTCGCAACAGTCCTTATTTTGGCGAGCCTGTATTTGGCATGCGGGTGCACCGAGACGCCTCCGCCCCGGAAGCCAGATTCTTCAAAGCCAGATCCTCCAGAGGCAACGCTGTCAGTTGCCACGACAAGCTGTCTGCGAGACAGTGGTCTGCTTCGTGTGAACTTACCAATGTTCTATGACGAGACGGGAATATGGGTTTCATCCTTCTCACCTGCAGCCGAAATTCAGTTCGTCCTTGATGGTTTTTCAGACAAGAGGGTTCCTGTCTTTCACAGTGACTTCATCCTCATCGGTCCCCCAAACGGTCGACTCAGGGAAAGGCCACCCGCTTCGCTTGATGTTGCTCTCCGGATCATTGAGGCTGAAGACCTCACGTTCATTTCACGAGGTGATCGTTCAGACACCCATCTGAAAGAACAGGAGTTGTGGGACTCGGTCGCGATCACATCGAAGAACCACCGACTCCGACGATGACAATGGTCACGAACTTCTTTACAATCGCAAGGCCAACACAAGCCGAGCGATCTAGAGTAGCCATGTGGCTTATTTGGAGCGGCCCGCCGGGTGCTCAGTCTCCAGTTGCTGTCGAGCAACTGGCTGAAATCAGACGGTGCATTGTTCTGCGTACATCAATTTTATGTTGAGGATCGACATGCGAAAGACCATCTGCTTTTGGACTGTACTCTGTGTGGGGCTGCTGACGGCGTCGACCGCAAAACCTTGTACGCGAGTTCTCTGGGCCCCTGAGGGAGGACATGTTTACGTTGGTCGCACTAACGATTGGACAGGCAAAGTCGACTCTGCCTTCCGACTGTTTCCACGCGGCATTGATCGTGTGGGAGCGGTCACACAAAACCCTCATAAGTGGACATCAAAGTATGGCAGCGTTGCTCTTACCGCGTACGACAACGCCACACATCAAGGCGTGAATGAGAAGGGCCTCAGCGTACACGTTCTTTATCTTGCCGAAGTTTGTGATTTTGGCAAGCGTGATCCCAGGATGGAAGGAATCGGCGTCCTGCAGTGGGCTCAGTACTATCTGGACAACTATGCGACCGTCGCCGAGGCCGTTGAGGCGCAAAAATCTTTCGCTTTCCAGATCGAACCGATTGTACTTCCAAACGGCGCGCCCACCATGCTCCACGTTTCGCTCGAGGACAAGTCCGGCGACTCGGCGGTGATTGAGTACATCGGCGGAAAGGCCCAAATTCATCATGACAGACGTTACACAGTGATGACCAACGAGCCAGCCTATCAAAAGCAGATCGAGAACTTAAAGCAGTACCGCACTTTCGGTGGAGACAAGCCGCTTCCTGGCGAGCGAAAATCAATGGACCGCTTCGTGCGTGCCGCTGTGTATGTAAACGCCCTGCCCAAACCAGCCACGCCGGGCGAAGGTGCAGCTTATATCTTCAGCGTAATGCGGAATACATCAGTGCCCTTTGGTTTGGGAGATCCTGAGAAGCCAAATATCTCGCCAACCTACTTCCGAACAGTCGTCGACCTGACCAGCGGACAGTACTACTTCGAGAGTACTCTCGCTCCCAACGTCGTCTGGATCGACACCAGCAAACTTGACTTTTCTAAGGGCCTGGACGAGCAGGAATTGAAAGTTGAAAAACGGATTTTTGAGTTGCACGGTGATGTGACCAGCCAGTTTGAAAAGGCCAAGCCGCTGGTCTTCGGCGTGAACGAGCACTGACTCCCCCACACACCTGTGTCTTTCGAAGACGCAGATGCCAACCAGACGTGACATTGAGTTGGGCAAACGCTGAGAAATGAGCGTTAATTCTTCCACAGAACAGCGGTACGCACCGAATTGCACCTGTCCTTTTGGGGGAAGTTCGATGGCGACCAATCCTGAATCACTGAAGTTCGTCATCGCCGGTGGAAGCGGCTTCCTGGGAATGTCACTCGCCAGGTATCTTTCCGATCGTGGGGCGTCGGTGGTGATCCTTTCACGAAGTAAGCCAGCTGTTACAGGTCCGTGGAAACACCGAAGATGGGACGGAAGAACGCTGGGTGAATGGAAACAGGAACTGAACGCGGCCGACGGACTTGTGAACCTCGCCGGACGCAGCGTTGACTGCATCAAGACACCGGACCATCAGGACGAAATTCTGCGTTCCCGGGTTGAATCAACTCGCATTCTCGGGGCTGCATTGCGCAACATCGATTCACCGCCGCCGGTATGGGTGCAGATGAGTACCGCTCACATCTATGGAGACCCACCAACAGAATTGTGCGATGAAGAATCGCCTCCGGGATACGGCCTTGCACCATTTGTCGGCCGAGCGTGGGAAGAGGCTTTTTCTGAGAGTGTCCTGCCTGAACAGCGTGGCGTGGTACTGAGAACCAGTTTTGTCGTGGGACGGGACATTGGCGCGGGCATGGGGGCTCTCAATAAGCTTTTACCGATGGTGAGGCTCGGTCTCGGAGGACGCATCGGCAGTGGCACTCAGGGCATGAGCTGGATTCACGAGACGGACATGAACAGACTGTTTGAGCGAGGCCTGACGAACGCCCAAATGCGAGGGATTTATGTTGCGTCTGCACCGAATCCCGTCTCTCAGGTTGAGTTCATGCGTGAACTCCGACGAGTCACTGGGATGCCGATCGGTCTCCCGGCATCTTCGTGGATGGTCCGCTTTGGTGCGAGGTTCCTCCTGAGGACAGATCCGGAACTCGCTCTTTATGGTCGATACGTCCATTCGAAGCGACTCAGCGAGGAATGCTTTGAATTCTGCCATCCCACCATTCGAAACGCCCTGCAGGATCTGTGGAAATAGACCAGCGCTACGTCAGTATGGCAAGACATCGGTCTCAGAGATTTTAGGGCGAAAGATTCGGGTGAATCAACTGAGGGTGAAACCCCGACCCGTGAGCACCTCGATTTTGAAACAGGAGGCTCAGCACCGTTAACGCGGCACATCGCAGTTTGGTGCAGGAAAACAACCACTCATCGTATCCTCGCTCCCGCACCCACAACGGTTGGATCAACAGCCCTCTCTGGCCCTGTGCCAGAGCTGAATCAGCCCTAAACCCCTCTGGCCCTGTGCCAGAGGTGAATCTGGTCTAAACCCCTCTGGCCCTGTGCCAGAGGTGAATAGGTTTGGAAACTAAAGAGAAGAACAAATCACACTCTCTCCCAACCCGATCGGCTTATCGAGCAGGAATTAAATTCCACCGGCAGCATCCTGAGCGTTTCTACCCTGGTGCGAGTTCAGCCGCAGCTGTGCGCCCTGTCTGAAATGACAGTGATTGCAGAGACGCGATTGCGGAGTCGTCACACAATGACTCTCATTCTGCAGTCATCCGTTCGATCGCTCCAGGCAATATGCATCACAGCGATATATACACCGCGATCATGCTAAAGATAGTCACGATCAGAATCAGCATTTTAAGGAGATCACTCGCAAGCTTCGATTTCTGACTCATCACGATGAAGAATGGGATGGACACGATGAATGAAAGGGTTGAGATGATCCCTGCATACAATTGCCAAACAGGAATCTTCGCAATTGGCTCGAGAACCTTTGCCGAAAATGCTCCGCAGAGGACGGCAAGACCGAGCCATAGAGAATATCGCACACGAAATCCTGCACTCAGGTGCTTCGCTCTGTTGTACGCTCGAAGAGCAGGAAATTCATCAACTCCTGCGAGCCTGAATTCAGAAATATGGAGAGTCAAAATGGCAATTGCGGAACTATCAACACCGATGAACTCAACCTCGAAAGTCCTTCCGTCATCGATGCACCGAAGCACGATTCCCGCATCTCCAGAACGGATTCCCCATGGATGGCCGTCGGATACGATCACAACGATGTCGTTTTCTGCGATTTGCGGTGGGCCCATGTCGTAGCCTGACATTTTCATGACGATCTGGAGCGAAACCCCAACCGTGGGTGGCTCTGTTTTTTTGTATCCTGCAACTACGAATTTGAATTCTGCCTGGGCCGACAGGCAAACCCAAAGGGGCATCATCGTCAGACGGTTCATCGATTTGTTTGACAAACTCTTCCGTAGTCCCGCTCGACATATCACTCTGGCAGCGCAGGATTCTCCAGGCTCTTTGGGGCCGTATCGTTTTCAGGATCACATTTCTCCAGCTTCAGGTTGTGAAAAATCTGCTGACCGGTGGAATCACGAAGAGTAATGATGACATTCACTTCATCGTCTGCAAGACTTGCAGGGACAGGCCACTCCACAAGACCGTCCGCTGACAATGTCATGCCATCCGGGCCAGATTCAAGAACGTATTCGACTTCTCCCTTCTTTGCTCGAGCCTCAATCTGGTACTTCAACTCTCTCCCTGGCACGACCTCGCTGGGAGCCTGACTTACAACAATCAGGTAGTCGATTCCTGCTTCATCGAGCTGTTTCTCAATGTCGATTCTATGCAGGAATAGTCTGTCTTTTGATAAAGGCAGCACTGCGAGAACATTTGCGTCCGGCACAAAGAAGATATGTTGATCAAACCGAGCGGTCTGCCCGCTCGGATAACTGACCAGGCCATCCAGACCAACTGGTTCTTCGATGTTAATGACCGACTGATGCTCCCCCTGAACTCCGATTGCAAGCCCCAGTTCCAGTGTGTTATTGCGATTTCCCAATTGCTGAAGTGAGACGTAAAACGCATTTTCTACGGACGGCACAAGCCATCCACCGCTGGACTCTCTGCTTCGTTGACTGGTCGGTACTCCTGTAACACTGAACACCTGGCCGTCGCCGTAAATGATGCGGCCATCCGGGCTGGGAATTCCATTCTGGATCCGTCCGCTCTGGGTTGTCGCCTCGGCACCCATGAATGAGTGCTTACCGTGGCGTCTGAAAATCGAAAGGCCGCCCCGACTGCAGTTTACGATCACTCGCCCATTGGCGCTGATCTGCAGTTGGGGAGTGTCATTCTGAAATGAGAATGGTGAACGATCACTGGACTCACCATTGTGACGAAGCCAATTGAAAGAATGCTCGGTCAGTGAAATGGAATCCACAGCGAGCATTCCGTCAACTCCGCAGATAAACAAGGGACCAATTGAAGCCGATCCCATCAACAATGCACCGATCCTGCCCTCCACCGGAAGTTTTGCAGTCACTTCCTTCCTGAACGTCGCCAGGTCATATCTCTCCAATGTTCCCGACGTCTGACTGGCGATGAACAGCTTGTCGATCCCCGCTGCGATGTAAGCGTCCTCCTGAGGCGCTGGCAAATAATGAGTGATTTTTGATTTCTCAACGTCGAATACGGCAAGCTTCTTCAGGTCAGGGATGAGAAGAAAGATCATTCGTCCTCCGCCACCGACACAGGTACGACTCACTACACCGGGTAGTGGAAACTCCTCCAGATCCGATTTCAATGGAGCACGCTTGATTCTAACGGGGGAGGCAGCAGGTTCAGCCTTGACCGCTGCGCGATTCTTCCTGCGTCCCGATTTCTGGCTCGACTGATTGCTGTCCTCCAACTGTTGCGACCATGATTCCGGAGCCTCAAAGACCATCAGCCCCAGAAGGATGAGTAACGCGAAACACCGAACACACTTCTTTCGTTTCTGCATCTTCATCTCCAACTAACAGCCCAAACGCTGAAAAGGACATCGAAACTCGGAATTCATGGGGCCTGGCAACTTCGATCAGCGACGCCGAGATTCATTGAACAACAATATCAACCCAGACGCAATTCGTCGACAATTGCTGGTTTGTCGAACACGAAATCGCTGGTCGCTTCCTGCCATGTTACCGATAAGGTGCGGCAGGCAATTTTGGATAAGTATCAGAGCATCCGCAGGGCTGACCCGGTCCCGGGTTCAAATCCGAGTTCTTTCAGTCCTGAAGACATTTGATCAATCCTCGTCATGAGTTCTTTCAGTGGGAGTTCTCGATCGTTGAGTGCGTAGTGAATATTCCCGCCAAGACGCTTCTGACAGTATTTGACAGCAAGATCCATGCGTTTGGCGACTTCAGTGGGTTCACACGTGCGTGGGACGCTAAAGATAAAAACCAGGTCCGATGTCTGTAACTCACCGGCAGCGATCTGTTCGGGGAGGAAGTAACCTGGGGCCATTGACGTTTCGACGCTGAAGAACGAATCGTCACCGGTGCCTCCGGGATTCGTCCAGTGGAAACAGTCCATGTCTCCCCAATTGAGTCCCAGACACAGCATCACATCCCAGATATCCCTGCCTTGAAAATTATTACCGTCGTTGGCAACAAGGTAAAAGGCGACTGTTTGATCGTACTTGTCTGACAGACTCGCAAAAGACGATCAACACGAGCCTGACTTTCACTGCTGGGCGCAATATAGAGATCGTCAAACTGATGATCGGTCATTGACTCGTGCTCCTGTTTGCATCCGACGATCAGACAACCAAGGGATATAACGATCGCTGAGTTTCGCAAGATGGCAAATGTGCGTGATTCCATGCGTCTTCTCCTGCATATACTCGGCCAATTAAAACAAACTGCGCTGAGAATGGCGACTGCTCCCGATGGCGTTTCCTGTCCAAATTGCGGGCGGAGTACCTATTCAGAACTCCTTCCTTCTTTCACCCTTCTCTCCACTGCCTTCACCTTCCTTCACGGTTTGAGATACCGAACCTTCACCAACGGGTTCGTTCGGTCGAAGTTCATTCACATGGTAGGGTGCTCCGGAGCAGTTGGTAAACATGCTGGGGTCGTCCGGTTGTGGCTTTGGTCACCGCGGCAATTTCACACTGTTGTTCGATTGTATTGATCAGATCCTGAAATGTGCGAGCGTCCACCGTCGTGCGTTTGAGCGATACGCTGTGTTCCAGTTGCTGATCATTGGCCTCGTGCAGCTTGCTCACCGACAGCTGATGCAGTGCTCTGGATTCAATATCAACCTCGTCCGCAATCATTCCGTTTCTCCTTGTCTCTGACTTCCGCGCAGCATCAAGCGTTGTTCGTTTACCTGGGTCTGCATCGCCTACGCGTTCGACAGACCCGAGCCCTCGGGTACGCGAGACACACTGAGCCGTTTTTTTTTCGAGAACGAGTTCAACTCTGTTCGAAACGTCAGTGCTCAGAACCTGGGAGTTCTGCTCATCCTGCAGATTTCGGCGGACCGCAAGTGCCAGAATTGCCGCCACCCCCCGGCATCACTCTTCAGCTGTGAGCGATTTCTTGCTGCGTGCCTTCATCCCGGATCTGCCTTCCTGCCAACCGGAACTCACCAGTTGCTGCAGAAGGTGATATATGCTGTCGTCGGGTTATGTGTCCGCGAAAGAAAGACGATTTGCGACGGATGGCGGAACGCTGCATTTGCAGTGACCAGACATCGTTTGCAGTTTGTTTCTTTGATTTGAAATGATCTAATCTGTGGAAATCTGGAAAACTAGAACCGTCGCATTTTCCAAGCTGTGATGGTCGCCTTGTGGCGTCGACAAGAAATTAGGTTTTGGAGTGGACGAGTGAATCGGACCGAGTTGAAGCAGTTGGCAGCTGACCGCGTGGAAGATTCCCGGCTCCTGCTGGACACTGGGCGTTGGAGTGCCGCCTACTATCTCATCGGATACGCAGTTGAGACTGGATTGAAGGCTTGTATCCTCAAATTCGTCGATGAGACAGGAGTAATTTTCACTGACAAGAGGTTTTCCGAAAAGTGTTGGACTCACAAGTTCGACGACTTGTTGAGACAAGCCGACCTGGAACCAGCCCATCGTCACGAGATTAAGACGAATCATGTATTCAGCAGTTTTTGGAGCATTGCTGTAACCTGGACAGAAACATGTCGGTATCATCAAAAGTCAGAAACAGACGCCCGAACCCTGTACAATGCCATCACGAACGATCCTGACGGAGTCTTGAAATGGATATCAAAGCACTGGTAGATGAACAGAAAGATGCAGGTGAGCAGTTGCTCAGGCGTCTTCGGTCAAAAGGTTTTGATGTGACGGTTGGTCTTTGGGCTTTTATCACGGACGAGGATGAGTGGCGACTTTACATCGCTTCTTCAGACGTAGAACGTGTGGGACTGGCACAGGCATTCGTCACGGTCAATCGCGAACTTGTCAATTCAACTGGACAGTGGGTCCAGAATTCAGATGTCAGGCTGATTGAGAGTAGAGATCTGATAGCTGTGGATGCTGTCCGGAATGGTAGTGATCGTTTCCCGACGAATTTTGGCGGCAGAAAACTCGGCGGCTTGATCATCGATGGAGCATACATCTATCCGCTCAGCGGGGCATCGATTCGCGATGAATCTCAGCGACAGCTCAGTCAGTAGCGCGACGACTTAGCCTAGAGCCTCTGGTTCCGTACCCCAAATTCGTGATTCAGGATTCCGCGATTGTGCCGAGATGGTGGAATGGAGGATCTGCACGAAACGTTGAACAGTCCCGCGAAACGCTGCAATGGGAAACATGAGAGAGGGCTTTCTCAATCAGTTGTCGGACGGACTCTTCATGGCGATACATCTTCATGGCGATTTCAAGCCTAAGCCTCTCTTCACACATCGGGCCTTTCTCCGCGAGCACCTGTCGAATGATCCAGTAGCGAAACCATTGAAACATCTCTTCCGCGCGAGCCACGTTGACGTGGATCGGCATCTCATCAATCAGTTTGTCGTATCTCCGCTGAACGTCTGACACAGAATTCCACGCTCAAGACTTCGAAAACAACGGAGTGATATGGCTCATGGCTGCCATTGGCTCCGTTTCTGTTTTGCCGTTTCATGCGAAACTCCCTCACCGCGATCTATCTGCTGCTCGGCCTGCTCGATCTTATCGATTAGATGCAGTCGCTCAATAAAGTGATAGACGTCGACCTTCTCGGGCAAGCTGGCAACAATCTCTTCTATTCGACTTTTTCTCATGGTTCACGACCTGTTCAAGAGATGTCAGGATCGATTGATCAACGATACCAATCCATCCCAATCTCATCGACGATCGGAACGAAGACACATGTGTATTGTGCGCGCCATAGCCGCAAGGTCGCATAACCCCAAAACGCGATTTGGAAAATCCGAAACTGCTTAGTGAAGCCAGTGGGGGTCATGGCCGTACATCCTCATTGCGATTTCCAGCCGAAGGCGTTCTTCCGACATCAGACCTTTCTCTGCCAGAACCTGACGCATGAGCCAGTCGCGGGACCATTGAAACATCTCTGCCGCCCGAGCCACTTTGACGTGGATCGGCATCTCATCAATCAGTTTGTCGTATCTCTGCTGAACGTCTGACACAGAATACCACCCTCAAAACTTCGAAGGCACCAGAGTGCTACGGCTCATGGCAGCCACTGGCTCAGTCTCTGTTTTGCCGTTTCATGCGAGACTCCCTCACCGCGAGCCAACTGCTTCTCGGCCTGCTCGATCTTATCGAGTAGATGCAGTCGCTCAATAAGGTCATCGACGTCGACCGTCTCGGGCAAGCTGGCAACAATCTGTTCTATTCGACTTTTCTTCATGGTTCACGACCTGTTCGGGAGATGTCAGGATCGATTGATCAACGATACCAATCCTTCCTAATCTCGTCGACAGATCGGAACGAAGACACGCGCGTCCTGTGCGTGGCATAACCGCAAGGTCGCATAACCCCAAAATGCGATTTGGAAAATCCGAAACTGCTTAGTGAAGCCAGTGGGGGTCAGCCGTTGTAGCCGCGTCTCTCAGAGACGCGAGGTCTGTGCTACAGAAAGCGCGACCAGTTCCAGGTCATGAAGGTTGCGAGTCTCGGAGAGACTCGCCTACGCGGGACGAAACGCGTTCTCAGGTGGGCGAGGCTTTTGCGGGGGGCTCTCAGCGGGGGCGCATGAAAAAAGCCCGTTGTCGAAATGGTTTCGACAACGGGCTTCTAGCGGTGTGAAACCAACCCTCTTCGAACACGATTTGAGACAATTGGAAAATGCGAAATGCATGAGCGAGGCAATATGTCGTCACAAATGGGACCGCTTCGAGCTTTCGGGAGAAATTTGCGTTCTGTGCTGAGGCCGCCTCGTAAAAACAGCCGGGGCGACTCCGGGATTTCGCAATTCCTTCTGACGAGCCCGTAATTGTTCGATTGAGCGACATCGTTTCCAGCACCACACTCGGCGGCCTGATCCACGCCTACTTCCGCCGAGCGGGCGACACGATTCGCCGACTCCTTGACCGGATCTCACACGTCGTTCCTCGCGAAACACCATCCAACCCATTCACGTTATCCTTAGAACAAACACAACTAACGCCAACAACCTTGGTCGCGACCGACAATCTGCCGAGTATTGGCAGGAGTCATTTCACGGCCCTAAGCATATACTGCCGGTCAATCTCCTTCCGAGCCTCTCGAATCAATTCATCTCTGCCGTACTTTGCAGTCGCCTCGCGAGCAATTGCGAGCAGATCGTCCCATTGAGAGTCAGAGATTTGATTCCGCGCTTTTGCGAACCACCGGCCAACATGGGTTAGATATGCATGATATCCATAGGAGTTCTCGTCACCATGCAATCGAATTTGCTCCAACAACAACTGACGCCCTTCCTCTGCCCTCGCGACCACAGCTACAGGATTCTCAGCTCTTTGAGCAGCAACCAGATAGAGGCAGCCAAGTTGATGTCGCGTCTGGTAATTGTTCGGACGAATTGCCAAAGATTGATTCAGATAGTTTTCCGCGACATCAATTCGACCGGCATCAAGGTTTGCCATACCATACTGCAGCCAGAATAAAAAATCATGATCATACAACGGAGTCAGTTCATCATAGACGCCGAGAATGGCTTCAAAATCGTCGGCAAATGTCTCTCGCATACCAGCCGAGTTGACCATACCTCGATACGCCAGATAGGCCGGTGATCTTCGCCTGATTTCGTTCGGAATGATCTCGCCTGATATTTGCCGCAGGAATCGGACTGTGGCCTCAACTTTAATGCCCATCGGTGCTATCTCCTTGGCCACCCATTGCGCGATTAAACCATGGCGAGGTTTGACGAGGGTTCCTTGTTCATTTCCAGACACAAGGACCCCGCGAAGCAAGTCCTCGATTACAAGATGCTTAGCGAAAGCGGTCCGATCCAAACACGGCATCAAATGTCGCTTATAGACTCCTGGAGCACCATGTGCGACGGCAATACAGGCAATCGTGTAAGCCAGTTTTGCCTGTGGGTCGAGTTCTGAGAACTCTGTGCGAAGTATAACGTCAAAGCCTTTGCCACTTGTTGCCTCGCGCATGGCTACCAACAATTGCTTCTCTGCTCGCTCCATGAATGCTGCGACCTGAACTGCTCGAGACTTTTCTCGCAACACTCCCAAAAAACCAAACGTTCTTAGCTTGTCAAGAATAGCATTTACGTCCCCCTCGGATAAATCCGGCATCCGAATCTCAATTGGGGACAATGCCGTAATAGGTTTGCCTTTGTTTACGTATCTGTTAGTACGGTCTATCAGAATCAGAGTTACGTTAAACGACGCTAAGAGCTCGGTCGTGACAGTCTCGAGCGCCGCAACATGCCGAGAAAAGACATCAATAAACACATACGCCCGCTTGCACTGCTCTTGAAAAGTCTTGTTGAGTCGGAGTAACGGTGCCAGATCGAGGCGGTCAATTGGGTTTGCATAGAAGACAACCTCGCCGCCATCCGCCAAACTTGTCGCAAGTCGCATGGCTGAAGTCGACTTTCCACTTCCGGCTGGGCCATGAAGTACAAAGCACCGAAACTGATCTGACGATTCCAGAAGTACATCAAATGACCTAGCGACCATTTCTCGGGGCGCATCTCTCTGTTCCGCGATATCGAACCAGTGGGGTTCCGACCCCATGAAGAATTCGGCAGCCTTCGGCTTCACTTGATACGGCAGACTATCACTGCGAATCAGATCAAAGTTGCGTGCGACAGCATCGTCCAGGTCCATCGAGTCGTTACGAAATATAGCATGTGGAAATACGCGACTTCGCACGTTCGCAACTGAAAGTTCACGTAAACCGACCTGTGATTCCAACTGACGAAAGAAATCTTCTGCCGTACAATCAATAGCGACAATATTGCGTGATTCCAGTGCGTTTGTTCGCACAGGACCAATTCCCGGGCAAACCAAAAACGACTTGGGCCGTGTTTCGGAAATGCCTCCAGTTTTTGGTTCACGGAGATGTACGTAGTGATGAAAGACCGATTCCTCGAGTTTGGTTCCCACAAAGAGTATTGATTGGTTATAGATATCGTCTGCTAGAACCTGATACCAAGGATTAGGAGTACCTGTTGTGCGGGCAAAATCTGGCAGAGTGAAAACAAGCCCATTTGCCCTGTGAAGAACTGAGCCGTGCAAGTGAATGCACTGTACCGAACCAAAAAGGGGATCTCGTTCCTCGTAGGGCGACGGATTCACAATCTGCTTCAGCTTCTGATTCGCCGGTGTCCGGAACAAGACCGGAAACAATGAGTCAATATTGAGCGTGTAGATGCGATGCCATGTGACTGCCCGTACAATTGAGTACCAGTCTGCAATCGACTCAATGGAATAGAGTTCTTCCAGTAGTCGCCAGAGGTTGTTGGAACCCAAACGCGGCTCCACTGCTTCGTAAACAACCGAGAGTGGCTCGCCAGAATATGGCATTCCGGCGTGCTTGCAGAGTTCTTCCGCGAGTCCGTCGCCGAGAGGCGGCCGATTGCCACTTGAATTCTTCGCGTCGAATGAGAATCCCGCTCCTGCAAAGAGTGCGACTCGGCCACTCAACAATCGGTTCTTTAGGAATTGAAAATCAACATTCATCCAATCGATCGCCATTCTCGGCCTCCCTTAGGCCAAGATGATACGATACTTCGTAGCAATCTGGTACTGAATCTCATGGGCTCACACTGTCAAACTACAACTTGTCGGAGCGTCGATACGAATTCGACTTCGGCAGAATCTCAAATGCGGAAAAGGTGTAAGGGACACCCATTTTCTTGGGGAACTCAGAAGTTGTGGATCAATATCGACTCCCGCCACGTCGTAAAGGTGATACTGAAAGTACATCGTCTCGATGATCGCATACTTCGGGTGGGCTGCGTAGGATGTGTTTCCCTTGGCTTGGGCTGAAACTGCAGCAACGTGCCCAAAGGCCTTCGTGTGATGTTACCAATTTCAGCCGTCAGAAAATTGCGCCATTCTTACCCATGACCTGGACGGTCACTCCGCGCAGCCCAGCGTACTTGATCGCCATTCCAAGCAACGTGTATTCATCGTCATCGTAGCCAGCAGCAAATGCGTCTTGGTGCAAAATGAGTACTGGAGACCCGCCTCGCGCGTCAGCGATCGCCTTTTCGATTGCAGAATCGAAGCCAGGCAAATAGTGCGGCACCGTGGCCTGAAGTACGGCTATGCGAGTTTCTTCTTCGTAGATAGTGGGCGATGGGCCATCGGTGCCAAGTCGCAGCCTTCGTGGTTCAGTCATGTAATCGTTTGCCTTTCGATTTCTCTACTGCATTGTGAAGACACAATCATCTTTTCCGGCGTCTCTCTTCCAGTTCCTCCAGCACCCGATCAAGATCAGCGTCGCCAAGATCAGCAAACTTGCGGAAGGCATCTGGCCGTTCGAAGACGCGTTGGCGAATGTGCTCAGGGATCTTCTTCGCCAAGAGCATGAGTTCGTCCTCATCTGCGGAAAGAGCGGCGGCGAGCTTTCGTATCAGTTCTTCCGATGGGTAGTCGCCAAAATCCAGGCGCTCGTTCTCGACCTTGCTGACGTAGGCGAAGCCGACGCCCACCAAATCTCCCAACTCTTTCTGGGTGAGATTTCGGGATTTTCGAAACTCTCGGATTTTCTCGCCGAACTTCATCACAATTCCCCGGTCCGGTTGCGTCCCTAGGGGAGCCATCGTAAGCTGTTTGCAGTAAACAGGCAAGTGATGCAGAGGTTCGTCCCTGCGTGACTTGCGGGTTTACTCAGAAACGGCCGACAACTCCCGCGATGTCACCTGAAACGAGTCTTGACCTATGGACGTGTTTGATCTGCGAAATCGCCTCGTCGAGGACTACGAAAGGTACACACGCAGTTTCATCAAGATTTCGGACCCTGGGATCAACGCGAAGGTCGAAGAGGCGCTTAAGGATGGGGAGCTTTGGCCGGAGCCACTGTTACAGCTCAATCCGACATTTCTTCCGGGCGGCACGATCGACTCGCTGGTGGACCAAAAGCTGCTGCATTCGGAATGCCGCCGCATTTTTCGCGCCGACAAATCGGATACAGACCACACCGGCAAGCAACTAACGCTGCACATGCATCAGGCGGAAGCCATCCGGAAAGCCAAAGAGAACAAAAGCTATGTTCTAACCAGCGGAACTGGCTCTGGAAAGAGTCTGACGTACATCGTGCCGATCGTCGACCACATCCTTCGCCGGGGTACGGGACGAGGCGTTCAGGCGATCGTCGTTTACCCCATGAACGCGTTGGCAAACAGCCAGGATGAGGAACTGGCGAAGTTCCTGAAAAAAGGCTATCCCGAAGGCCAATCACCGGTTCGCTATGCTCGATATACCGGCCAGGAGAAGGGAGAGGAACGCGAGGCCATTCGCAGCAATCCTCCCGATATCCTGCTGACCAATTACATGATGCTTGAACTGCTGCTGACGCGAACGGAAGATCGGGAGATCGTCCGGGCCGCACAGGGACTTCGCTATCTGGTCTTTGACGAACTCCATACGTACCGCGGCCGGCAGGGGGCTGACGTTGCCCTCCTCATTCGTCGTTGCCGACTCGCGTTCGGTGGACACGACATGATCTGCGTCGGAACATCTGCGACGATGGCCAGTGAAGGAAACTCCCTCGATCAAAAAAAAGCTGTAGCCGCTGTGGCGTCTACGCTCTTCGGTACCTCCATTGAGCCGGATCAGGTCATTGGAGAAACGCTCGAACGTTCCACTCCGGAGATTGAATTTACTGACGCTGCATTTGCGGAATCCATACGAAGCACAGTGGACTCCAAAAGCCCGCCTGAAGACTACGAAGAGTTTCGGAACCATCCGCTGGCTTCATGGATCGAAAGCACATTCGGCGTTCGAACAGAACAGTCCACCGGGCGGTTGATTCGGCAAGCGCCGCAACGGCTAAGGGGAAAAGAGAGTGCCGCCCAATCACTGGCTGCAGCTACTGGGGTCGATGCAGCGGCCTGCGTGCCGGTGATCCAGCAATTCCTGATGAAAGGATCAAATCTTCGGCGAAATGAATCCGCGAGGTTTCCCATCTTTGCGTTCCGTTTGCATCAGTTCTTCACACGAGGCGACACGGTATGGGCGACCATTGAGCCGGAGACGGATCGATATCTCAGTATCCATAAGCAGGTAGCACACCCGAAGGAGCCGGAAAAACTGCTTTATCCCATGGCGTTCTGCCGTCACTGTGGAACCGCGTACTATCGCGTGACGCTCAAGGGGGAGAAGGACGGTCAGTGCCTGACGCCACGAGAAAACCGTCGAGATGCCGACGACGAAAAATCCGTTGATGCATATCTCTTCGTATCAAAAGAACATCCATGGCCGGCAGGCGATGGTCCGGCGGTGTTGGATCGACTGCCATCGTTCATGAAAGAAATGACCGCTCAGGGAACAGAACGTATTCGGCCTGACCAGCGTCGAGATCTGCCAGAGATTGTGCACGTCAATCCCCAGGGCATGCTGGTCGCTGAAGGTCATGGCATTGAAGCGGCCTTGATTCGCAACAATTTTCTGTTCTGCCTGCATCCACACTGCGGCGTGGCATATACGCGACTGCAACGCTCAGAACGACAAAAGCTGGCGACACTCGGAGTCGACAGCCGCAGTACGGCGACGACGATTCTCGCAGTGCGGGCATTGATCGAATTGCAGAGCAATTCAAGCCTGAAGGCTGAGGCGAGAAAGCTACTCAGCTTCACTGACAACCGACAAGACGCATCACTGCAGGCAGGGCACTTCAATGACTTCGCTCAGGTCGCACTGCTGCGTTCGGCACTGCACAAAGCGGCAACGGCAAAAGGGGAAGCCGGGCTATCTCACGGTGATTTGTCTCGCAGCGTCTTCGAAGCCCTGTCGCTTGAGTTCGATGAGTATGCGGCCGATTCGGACGTGCGTGGTCCTGCCCGAAACGCGACGAAAGAAGCGTTGCGGCGTGTGATCGACTACTATCTGTATCGCGACCTGCAGCGTGGCTGGCGAGTCACAGCGCCAAACCTTGAAGACTGCGGGATGCTGACGTTCGATTACGAAGGTCTCACCGGTGATGACAGCCTGTTGAGTGAAGACGAACTTTGGAAGACCGGGTTCACAGTCCGTATCGATCGTGAATCCGAAGTGATGGTGGAAACTCCACCGGGATTGCGCGCTTGCCCACAGGATGTTCGAGAGGAAATTCTCAGGACGCTTCTCGATGTCCTTCGTCGCAGTCTTGCAATCAAGGTCGATTCTCTCGATCCGCAAAAGCACCTTGATCTGGTTGAGCAGACCAATCCTCGTCTGCTGGAAGGGACCGTTTGGTATCTGGAAGACACTCGTGAGTTGGTGCGGTCCCAAGTTGCCTATCCCCGTGCGAAGCAACCAAAGGAACAAAGCGGTCTGTTTGTCTCGTCCTTTGGTAGCTTTGGCCGCTACCTGAAGCGAATGATGCTGGAACACCTTGCTCCGGGCACGAAACTCTCGAGGGAGGATGTCGACAAGGCGATTCAGTTTCTATTCATGGCCCTGCGGCGATATGGGATTCTGGAACAGGTTCGCAGTGGTGACATTCCAGGATATCAGTTGAATCACGACGCTCTCCGTTGGATTGCTGGGAACGGCGATATTCGTCCGATCGATCGAACTCGACTTCTGGAATCCGGGGAAATGCCACCGGAGGTCAATAAGTACTTTGTGGAATGTTACCGCAATTTCATCGACCTGAAATGTTTGCTGGAAGCACGGGAGCATACAGCGCAAGTTGCATCGGAAGATCGGGAAGAACGGGAGGATCGGTTCCGAAGTGCTGATTTGCCGCTGCTGTTCTGCTCTCCGACGATGGAACTGGGCGTCGACATCTCGCAGCTCAACGTCGTCAATCTCCGAAACGTTCCCCCAACGCCCGCCAATTATGCTCAGCGCAGCGGACGCGCGGGCCGAGGCGGTCAGCCAGCCTTGGTTTACACATACTGCGCGGGGCAGAGTCCACACGATCAGTACTACTTTCGTCAGCCGCGACACATGGTTGCAGGATCGGTCGCAGCACCGCGAATCGACTTGAGAAATCGAGACTTGGTTCGATCGCACATCCATGCGATTTGGATGGAAGTCGTGAAACCAGATCTCGGCAAAACACTGATGTCTGTTCTGGAGATTCGCCGGGAAGAGGGCAAGATCCATCTCCCTGTGAAGGATAGCCTCCGCGAAGCGCTGGTGAATCCTGCTCATCGAGCGAGGGCTCTTGAAAAGGCGAATGACCTCGTAGCGACGATTGCTGACCATCTCGCAACGGCAGGCTGGTTCCATTCAAACTGGACGCGTGAGGTGCTCGAACAGATTGAGCGATCATTCGACAGAGCCTGCGAACGCTGGCGCGAAATGTACCGTGCTGCCGTCCGTCAGCGTGAACTGCATCATAAGATTATTCTGGACCATTCCCGTCCAGAGCCGGAGCGAAAACACTCATCACGGCTTCGGTCACAGGCAGAAACGCAAATCCGGTTGCTCACAGAAGCGGAAGGCATTTACGAAGGCGACTTCTATTCCTACCGGTATTTTGCAGCAGAAGGATTCCTGCCTGGTTACAACTTTCCGCGACTGCCGATTTCCGCATTCGTTCCTGCCCGCCGACGCAGGAAGGGACGTGATGAGTACGTTTCGCGTCCGCGTTTTTTGGCAATCTCCGAATTCGGTCCGCGTGCCCTGGTCTATCACGAAGGCGCTCGATATCGGGTCTACAAGGTCAACCTCGATTTCGGTTCTGAGGACATCGAGGAGACACATTCGCTCGTCACTACCACCATTAAACGGTGCCTCAAGTGTGGGTATGGTCATCTGGAAGTTGGCACGAATCTCAGCGAGGTCTGTGAGAGATGTGGCACCGCACTCGAGGGACTGGCGATCGTCGAAAACCTGGTTCAGCTGCAGAACTGCAGCCTGAAGCTGGCACAGCGAATTACCTGCGACGAAGAAGAACGTCAGCGGTTTGGTTACCGTTTGGTCACGTCCTACCGATTCCCAGAGATTGGCGGAAAGCTCGATCGCAAAGATGCGGAAGTTTACGTGGATGGCAATCTGGCCATGAAGCTCAGCTACGCCGACGCAACGGACTTGTATCGAATCAATCTGGGATGGGCTACGCAGAAACCCAATGAAAACTCCGGCTTCTGGCTGGATCTGGAACGCGGTTACTGGGGACGGAATCAAGCCGACGAGGACGATCAGGAAGATGCCTCAGCCGGACGGCAAATGCGTGTCGTCCCCTTTGTGAACGATACAAAGAACGCACTGGTCATTCGTTTCGAGCCAGTGCGCAGTCTTCCGGAAATGGCAAGTCTGCAGGCAGCGTTCAAGGAAGCGATTCTGAAGCACTTCCAGCTTGAGCCTCGGGAATTGACCTCCGAACCGTTGCCGTCACCGAAAGAACGGAACGAAATCCTGTTCTACGAATCATCGGAAGGCGGTGCTGGCGTTTTGAGGCAGCTGGCAGAAGATCCGTCGGTGATTCCGGCCATCGCTCGTCGCGCACTGGCGGTGTGCCACTTCGATCCGGAGACACTGGAAGACCTGAAAGCCGACGCTTGCGGCAAGGCCTGTTACGAGTGCCTGCTCGATTATTTCAATCAGCCAGACCACCAACAGCTCGATCGCTTTCTGATCCGCGATATTCTCGCAGAGCTGGCCCGCTCGGAGTGTCGTCCAGCGGGCGGTATGGGTTCGCGAGGCGAACGGATGGTGGAGCTTCGTCGCCGTTGCGACAGTCAGCTGGAGAAACGGTGGCTCGACATGATCGACCGCTACATGTTTCGTCCGCCGAGTGATGCCCAGTACCTCGTCGATTACTGCATGACACGACCAGATTTCTTCTACCGTGATTTCAATACAGCCATCTACATCGACGGTCCGGTCCATGACCAGCCAGACACGATACGGGCTGACGAACAGATCAGTGAGAATCTGATCGCTAATGGAATCACCGTAATTCGCTTTCATCACGCAGCCGATTGGATGTCGATCTTCCGCCAGCACCCGGATATCTTTGGAGTTCCTCAGGCATGAGTGCTGTTACGCTTTCCAAACCCGGCACACTGGTCCGATCGCGAGGCCGCGAATGGGTCGTTCTCCCGGAGTCGACAGATGAACTTCTGATGGTTCGCCCCGTTGGCGGACTGGATGAGGAGATCGTCGGGATCCTGCCAGCCGTTGAAACGGTTGAGTCGGCCACATTTCCGCTCCCTTCGGCAGACGACATCGGTGACTTCAGGTCGGGACATCTATTACGGGAGGCAGCCAGGCTTTCGACGCGGGCGGCTGCCGGCCCGTTCCGCAGTTTTGCACGCATCGCTGTCGAACCGCGTCCCTATCAGCTTGTCCCACTGATGATGGGACTGAAGCTGGATCCGGTCAGACTGCTGATTGCCGACGACGTTGGGATCGGAAAGACCGTTGAAGCTGCCCTCGTGGCACGAGAACTCCTGGACCGTGGTGAAATTAGTCGCCTCGCAGTTCTCTGTCCGCCTCATCTGGCGGAGCAATGGCAGAAGGAACTTCTCGAAAAGTTCCACATCGAAGCGGAACTGGTGCTCAGCAGTACGATCCAGCGACTTGAACGGAACCTGCCGATTGGCGTCTCGGTGTTTGACCGTCATCCGTTCGTCGTCGTCTCGACCGACTTCATCAAGACCGACCGACGTGCTGCTGACTTCGAAATGAAGTGTCCGGAATTTGTAATCGTAGATGAAGCTCACAGCTGCACATTGATTGGTGGCGTGGGACGAGGCCGACAAAAGCGTTTCGAACTGATTCGAAAGATTGCTGCGAAACCGGATCGCCACATTGTCCTGGTAACAGCAACGCCTCACAGCGGGAACGAAGGTGCTTTCCGATCATTGCTAGGCCTGCTCGACGAAGAGTTCTTTGAACTTCCGGCAGATATTGATCGAGCTGAACGGGAAGGACTCCGTCGAAAACTGGCACGACACCTTGTTCAGCGTCGCCGTGCCGACATTCGCCACTACCTCGAAACCGACACGTCGTTCCCCACACGACTCGACAAAGAGCAGACATACAATTTCAGCAACGAATACCGTCAACTGTTCAATGATATTGTTCAGTTCGCCCGTGAATTCGTTTCTGATGGAGGAAGCGACAAACGAAAACGCCGCGTCCGATATTGGTCTGCTCTCGCCTTGCTGCGATGTTTCTCGTCCAGTCCGGCAGCAGCCGTGGCGACCCTGCGAAACCGAGCTGCCGTCGATCAGGCCGAAGAAGAAGAGATTGAAGACGTCGGGCGTCGGACGGTTCTGGATCAGGATGACGCCGATGATGTGGCGGCCATCGACTTCAGTCCGGGCTCCGATACAGAGAATGAAGCCGAATCGTCGCGACGCAGAATGCTGGCGTTCGCAAAGCGGGCTCAGGAATTATCTGGCGATTCGGATTCGAAACTTCAGGGAGCCATCAAAGAGATCAAAGCTCTTCTGAAAGCTGATTTCCGGCCAATCATTTTCTGTCGTTTCGTCGACACCGCCGAGTATGTCGCCCGACATCTCCGTCAGGCTCTTCCAGCCAAAGTGCAGATCGAATCAGTGACTGGTCTGCTGCCACCTGCGGAGCGCGAGTCACGAATCGAGACGCTGACCAAGTCTGGCGGAGAGTATGTCCTCGTTTGCACCGACTGTCTGTCGGAAGGCGTGAATCTCCAGCAGTCATTCAACGCCATTCTGCACTATGACCTGTGCTGGAACCCGACACGTCATGAACAGCGAGAAGGTCGCGTCGACCGGTTCGGGCAGGAAAAGCCCGAAGTCCGCGTAATTACTTACTACGGCAAAGACAACCCGATCGACGGAGTCATTCTCGACGTCCTGATTCGAAAGCATAAGAGCATCAAGAGCGACCTAGGCGTGACCGTCGCGGTGCCAGGCTCAAGTGAACAGATCGCGGAGACTCTGTTCGAAGGAGCCTTGTTCCGTGAGATGACCCGCAACGACGAGAAACAAAGGACCTTTGACTTCGGCGACAAAGAGACCGAACAGGTCGAAACATTTCACGCGGAGTGGGACAACGCACGGGAGAAGGAGAAGGCCAGCCGTTCACGTTTTGCCCAGCATGCTCTCGATAAGGATTCTGTAGCTGCAGAGTTGCGAAGCGTGCGTGAAGCTATCGGTCGCAGCGAGGACGTGAAGAAGTTCGTTCGAACTGTCCTGCAGGCCGCCAACGTCCCGATTCAGGAACGCGACGGTGCGATGACCGTGCATCTCAATCTGGAAACGCCGCGTGCGTTGCGGCAGGCTGTCGGACGGGATGACGCATTCACTGGACGATTTGATCTGCCGCTTCTGGAAGGTGAAACGTATCTGGGGCGGACGAGTCCGATCGTTGAAGGCCTGGCGGGCTGGACCATCGACCAGGCACTTGACGCCGCTGCACGAGATGCCGCTCCCCTCGCATGTCGTTGCGGCGTCGTTTCCACATCGCTGGTGCAGGCCCGAACAACTCTAGTGATTGCACGATTTCGCTTTCACTTGAAGATTTCCGGGACTGCGAGCGAGACGATTCTGTGCGAAGAAGTGCTGCCGATTGCGGCAAAAGGTTTGGCTGCCAATCTTTCCTGGCTTTCTGCAGCAGAGGCAGAACAACTTCTAGCGGCTCGGCCGGAACAAAACCTTGTCGCAACTGCCATTCAACAGCAAATCGGGTTGATGGTGAAGTCACTGCCAGCCATGCAGCAGTCACTCGAGGCTGTGGCCGCCGAACGAGCTGCAACCCAACTCGAAGCCCATGAACGAGTCCGCGAGGCATCAAAGGTCAAAGGCCGGGTCAGCATCGAGCCTGTTCTTCCGGTCGATATTCTGGGCGCTTATGTTCTTCTGCCAAGGTTACAGTAAAGATGGCTCGCACAAAGAATGAGTTCCAGACGGTTCGATCTGAAGGCGGTCTGCTGCCTCCGGACCTGCTCCGCCGCGTCAGCGACGCCAAAGGCACGTTGCCAGGTTCGCGTTTGACAGACTATGGGCTGCTGGAAGCCGATCGGCTGAATGAAGTTATCACCCAATCATGGACACGCCTCAAAAGATATTGGGCCGATTTTCGAGTAGCCGTTCGGAATCTTCCGGAGGGTGAACCGGCCACCGCATTGACAAACGACAAATGGAACCTGCCTCTGCTTCGGGAACTGGGCTTTGGTGTTCTCCCGGCGTCCGCTGGACCAGTCATCGAGGAGAAAACGTATCCCATCAATCGCTTCTTCGGTGCAACCGCTATCCACTTGATCGGCTGTGGCCTGAGTCTCGACCGAAGAGCGACCGGTGTTCGAGGAGCGACGACCAATCCCCACGGTCTCGTTCAGGAATTCCTGAACCGCAGTACTAATCATCTGTGGGGAATTGTGTCGAATGGACTGCGATTCAGAATTCTCCGTGACAATCAGGCCCTGTCGCGACAGTCGTATCTTGAGTTCGATCTGGATGCGATGTTTGCAGGAGACGTGTTCCCGGACTTTGTACTACTTTGGCTGACCGTACATGCCACGCGGTTTCTACCACAGACGGAAAATAAACCGGAAACCTGCTGGCTAGAGCAATGGACAAAGGTCGCTGCTGAAGACGGCACACGAGCACTCGGTGACCTGAAGGCAGGGGTCGAAAAGTCCCTGCAGATCCTCGGGGAAGCGTTTGTCAGCCATCCTCACAACACGGCACTGCGTGAAGCCCTGCGTTCTGGTGATTTGCCGCTTGCGAATCTGCACGGGCAGTTACTCCGAATCGTCTACCGGCTGATCTTCCTGTTCGTTGCCGAAGATCGCACTATGGAAGGCGAATCGCTGCTGCATCCACGAGAAATGACTCCAGAAGCAGCCACGGCTCGTGAGCGATATGCAACCCACTACAGCACCAATCGACTGCGGCATTTGGCGAGCAAGATCAAAGGCAGTCGGCACGGAGACCTTTGGAATCAGTTCGGGCTGCTGATTGGAGCGTTGTGCGGCGAAGATCGTTTTGAAGCCGTGCGGCAGCATCTTGCACTTCCGGTGCTGGGCAGTTTTCTCTGGAACCCGGAAAGTACAGCGAACCTAAATGCTGCGAGCCTGGGGATTTCCAACCCTGTCGAATTGACCAACGCCGACTTCCTGGAAGCACTGCGGCACCTGGCATTCACTCGACAGGGAAAAGTCCTTCGTCCTGTGGACTACAAGAACCTTGGCTCAGAAGAGTTGGGTGGAGTCTACGAAACACTGCTGGCTCTTACGCCACAGATCAGCGGTGACGGCAAGCGATTTACTTTTGCAGAATTCGCCGGCAACGACCGGAAAACATCTGGCAGCTACTACACGCCCGATTCGTTGGTTCAATTCCTGCTCGATACGGCGCTTGAACCAGTCGTGCAAGACGCAGTGCGGGGAAGAAATGGTGCCGAGGCCGAAAGAGCCATCCTCGATCTGAAAGTCTGCGACCCGGCCGTTGGAAGTGGGCACTTTTTGGTCGGGGCAGCCCACCGCTTGGCCAGACACTTGGCTCGCATACGAGCGAATGCTCAAGGAGAAAGCGAACCGTCGCCGTTGCTCTACCAGCACGCGCTGAGGGACGTCATCGGTCGCTGTCTGTACGGCGTAGACATCAACCCCATGTCGGCCGAACTTTGCCGTGTCAGTCTCTGGCTGGAAGCGTTGGAGCCTGGAAGACCGCTCTCGTTTCTGGACCACCACATTCGAGTCGGTAATAGCTTGATCGGCACAACTCCGGAACTCATCATTGGCGGAATCCCGGACGAAGCCTTCAAGCCGCTCGAAGGGGACGATAGCACCGCCTGTTCCGCACTCAAGCGGCTCAATGCGCGCGAACGTCGGGGTTTTGGCGGACTGTTCCAACGGCAGGACGAAGAAGCACAATTGCAATTGCTGCAGGCAGCGACCAGTCTGGAGGAGTTGCCGGACGACAATCCGACTCAAGTCCGCGAAAAGAGCGAGGCATTTGCCCGCAGCAAGCAGGCCCCTGAGTACCTGAAGAAGAAACGCATTGCCGATACCTGGTGCACGGCGTTCGTTCAGCGAAAGGTGATGCGAGCAGGAACGACCGAACCCGTCGGTGTGACGCAACGCTTCATCTCCGATATCGCTGATGATCACCCGCTGCCCGAGCATATCGAGACATTGGTCACAGACCATTTGAAACACGACCAATTCTTCCACTGGCATCTGGAGTTCCCGGAAGTCCATTCCTGTGGCGGCTTCGACTTGATGCTGGGAAATCCGCCTTGGGACACGTTGAGCCCAGATGCGAAGGAATTCTTCTCAACGTATGACCCGCAGGTTCGTTTTCAGGATCGTGACGGACAAAAAAAGATCATCGAGTCGTTGCTCCAGGACCCAGTAATCGCCGCACGCTGGGAGGAAAACTGCCGAGACCTCTATGCTTTGGTCCACTTTATTAAGCAGAGCGGTCGTTTTCGAATGTTCGCGCCAGGCAATCTGGGCAAGGGCGATTTCAATGTCTACCGCATGTTCGTAGAGGCTGCATTGTCGTTGACGCGTCGCGGTGGCTGGGCGGCGCAACTCGTTCCCGAAGGCCTCTACAACGGCGCAAACTGCATGGCGATCCGTCAGGCCCTCTACGAAACGTGCCGGCTCGATTGTCTTTATGGCTTCGAGAACGCAAACGAAGTGTGGTTCAAGGACGTTGATTCGAGAACAAAATTCTGCCTGTACGCCGCCCCTGTGGGCGACACCACTGACACGTTCCGTGCAGCGTTCAACATCCGGTCGATTTCCGGTCTAGCCGACGTGAAGTCGGGGCGCTACCTGTCGATTCCGGTGCGTCTCGTTCGCGAGTTCTCCCCGGACGCACTGGCGATTATGGAGCTCGGCAATCAAATGGACATCGACATCGCCGCCAGAATGTACCGCTGGCCGGCGTTTGGTGATGAGACTGCTGGCCCACCGCGACGTGTTTACATGCGCGAGATCGACATGGGGACCGATCGCGCACTCTTCGATGAAGATCCATCTGGAATTCCGTTGTACGAAGGACGAATGGTTTCCCAGTTCGATCATCGTGCGAAGGGATACCGAAGTGGACGAGGCCGAGCTGCAGTTTGGGAGGACCTGCCGTTCGGAAACGCCGACAAATGCGTGTCGCCGCAGTGGTACGTTGCGAGAGAACGCGTGCCAGAAAAGTGTATCGAACGAATGGGTCAATTCCGCATCGGGTTCTGTGACGTTGCCAGTCCAACCAATGAACGGACACTTGTATCGTCGCTGATACCTCGTGGAGTTTTATGCGGTCATAAGGTACCAACGATTCGGTTCACCGATGATGAATTCGACTGGTACATGCTTTTCTGGATCGCTGTAGCGAATTCGTATTCGATGGACTTCATCGCCCGCAAGAAAACCAGCCTTTCAATGGCGTACACAATTCTCGACAGCTTCCCGTTTCCACGACTTGACCATGATGACCCACGTGTCCGCGAGTTGGTAGTTCGCAGTCTTCGCCTTTCATGTACGGGACCCGAGATGATTCCATTCTGGAATCAGCTCGCAACCGACGGCTGGGTGACCGCAACCGATGATCCAAATCAGATACCCGGCGAACCGAACGAAGACGCCCGCTTGCAAATTCGAGCCGAAATCGACGCCATCGTCGCCCGAGACCTTTTCGACCTGACTCGCCCCGAGTTGGAATACATCCTCTCAACCTTCCCCACGCAGCAGCGCTATCAGGAAGAGCAATACGGTGAATTCCGTTCCCGCCGAATGATCTTGGATGCGTTTGTCGCATTGCCACGTTTCTCCGCCGCTACAACGACGGGAGTTCCGTCATGAGCCACACAGGCAGCCGCCAAATGGAGCAATGCCGCAGACATGCCGCTGCGTTGGGGCGAATCGTATCTCGGCAACTCCGCGCAGACATTGATGCCGCGTTCATGCACCACTACCTACCCGCATACGAAAACGGTGACTGGTGTCCAGCCCGAAAATCCGACGGCTGCCCCCACGAAGAATCCCCCGAAGACCTCGCCCGCCTCAAAGCCAGCTTTCCCAAACCCCGCGACGCCGTCAGCTACATCATGGACACCTTCCCCATCGTCCGCCGCAAAGACGAAGAAAAATACAACGGCGACTACCGCACCAAACGAATCATCCTCGAAATCTACGACGCCATGCAAACCGCCATCCGAACCGGCAACTCCTACCAAACCCGCCTCGACCCACACCCGGGTCCGCCAGTCAGTGCCGATGGCAGCTTTATCCCTTTATCGCAATGGGACGCCAATAACTGGCCTTCGCATATTCATATGGGACGAAGTGGCGGGTTTAGTTCCACTTAGAGAAGGACAAGGGGAATAGCATGGCCAAGAGCACACATTCGCGTTACTTTTCCGACAGTCTTGATACCACGGCTCAACTCTTGTGTGTAGGTGCCCGTGTGCTTCATGACATGACATCGTCAAGCGAAGAACCGCCTGTCAGCTTTCGGGACTGGGTATTCGTTCTACGCGAATCTCCTGAACTGCAGAAGACCTTTACCAGCGATCAACACATGATTTGGCTCTGGGAGTCCCTTCGTGCCGCGCCAGACCTCCGATCTTTTTTTGGAAGGTTGCCGTCTGCATTGAATCCCTGGACAAGTGAGGATGACATATTTGATGTGTTTGAGCCCGGGGAGCGTTTTGTCATCGGTATGACGGAAGCGGAAGTCGCACGATTACTTAAGCCTCCGGAGTTGATCGCTGAAGCCGAGCGAGTTTGCCTAAAGACACAAGAACGGCTGCAGATGCGTCCGGGAAAGGGCCATCGACTCGAGTGCTGCGACTGCCGCTCAGAGGTCACGATCTACGTCGACAAAGTGCTGTCCCTGGAACGTGAAGCGGACATCATGCGAGTCGAACAGGATCAGGTTGAATTGGGGACAGGGTATGTAAAAGTTTTGGTGAATAGCCTGAATCAGGCATACACGGTAGCCAGCCGCCGATTAGAGCCTCAGCGCCGTGGACACGGAGGCAGGACGTACGGCCGTCTTGTCCACATTGGCATCAACAAACGAACTTGCCTCGAAGACATTCGCACATGCGTTGAATCTGGGTCATGGCCTTCTTTGATGGTAAATGAGAACGAAGAGTAAATCGCGTACGTGCCAATCAGATCACATCCATCCTCCGCGAAGTACGCAATGAAACACTTCAACTCCCCCGATTCTTTGACAACTCGCAACGAGAATTGGCTCCAGCATGCGTGGCAATCAATCCGTCGCCACTGGCTATGGATTGCCGCCATTCTCGTATGGTTGGCATTTGTTGCAGGTTTCTACTTCCTTGGCGGCGCGTGGTCGCGGACCGGCGTCTTCGGCGACAGCTTTGGTGTATTCAATGCCCTTGTATCAGCCCTCGCTGCGACCGCCGCCTTCAAGGCATTCAAATCACAGCAACAACAAGTGGACGAACAGAAACGAGAGTTCTTGCTGCAGCGAAAAGAGCAACATCTCTTCACGCTGATGCAGGAGTGGAGAGCTGCGATCCGCGAAGTGACTTACCGTCCAGTCAATCCACTGGGCAGCGGCAGTGGAGACGATCCCAAAGCGGCAACTCTCTCCGGACAGCATGCCCTGTGTCAGATTGAGAACGATCTCCTCGGAGCAATTGACCAGTCGAGTTCAGATCGAGCGATGACAGTGGCCACAATTGGATTTTTCGTCGGCCGTCGGCGCATGCTGCTTCACCAGTCGCACCTCGGATGCACAAAGCCACTACCGGCACCAACTGACCAGATCATTCCCCCCAAAGGGCACGCCGAAACAAGAATCCCCGCTTTTGATGGCAAAACCTTGTCACTACGCCTCGAGTTATGCTCGATTCGAGACGGATTTCGTGAGTTTTACGAGAAGCGAATCGGAGCAATCCTCGGGCACGTTTTCCGCTTACAATCGACAATCCTGGCATACATCGACACCAGCTTTGACGCCGCCAGAGATGATGACAAGGAACTTCAGACGCAGCTGGTTCGACTCTACAATGCACAACTATCTGACCCTGAAATGCACCTGCTTCTCTACTACGGGCTGAGTCACTTCGCCGATGGCACGGATCTAAAGCATCTGCTCACCAAATACCGTGTGTTCGATGCATTGCTCGACAAAGGCCCCGAATACATCTGGCACCGTATTCCTGAGATCAGCTACTTCGAGCAGGAACCGGCAAATAACGACTCAAATCAGCGTTCTTAAACAACATCTGGCGACGGCTCTTGCGTCTAAATCTCCATAAGATTCAAATCGCGGAGTGTGACGTCAGCGAAAGTTATTGGAACAGGTATCTGGAATGAGCACCGTTTGGAAAATCGCACCTGGCGACAAGGCCCGCGTTTGGGAAGAAACGCGTGAACAGCGGTGCATAACGATCAACTGGGCGAACCAGAGAGACCTATCACGGCTGTCGAAAGAGGGCCTTGCGGAGCTAGTCGGTCCCCAAAGCATGAAACAGGTTTGGGAATTCGTCCACGAGGTTCGACCTGGAGACACTGTCGTTGCGAATAAGGGAGCCAGCGAGGCAGTCGGGATTGGTGTTGTTGAAAGTTCCTATCTTCCACCAAAAAGCGACAAGAATCCGCGAAAGAATGCAAAGGAGCATCGCCACTGCCGTATCGTTGACTGGCAAATCAATCTGTCGGTTGAACTCGAGAAAGGTATTTTCGGCGGCGGAAGCGTACCACGCACTGTCATCCAGTTGAGTTCCGAACAATGTCAAAAGATCAAAGACGCCTACCTGAAACGAGATCCAAGCCTCAAAGAGAAGCTCAACAGGCTGCTGCCCAGCGGAGATGTCGCCTCCCAGAGTTCCGAAGTGGAAGAAAGCATGAAAGCACTACTGCAACAACTGAAACAAATCATCGTGTACGGCCCGCCTGGAACCGGCAAGACCCGGGAATCGAAACGCATCGCGTTGAGCGTTTTAAGAGGCAATGATGTCGAGCCCGAGACGACTGATGAGGAAGTCGAAGCAGAACTCAATGAGTATCGTGAGGAGGGGCTCTTCGATCTTGTCGTATTTCACCCCTCTTATGAGTATGAGCAATTCGTCGGTGGCATTGGCCCTGCAGAGAAGGACTCGAAACTCCAATTTGAAACCAAAGCCGGTTCGTTCTTGCGACTGTGCAGAAAGGCTGAGGGCCAGAAATCGGATGCGGTGTTAATCATCGACGAAATCAACCGCGGAAACCTGCCCAAGCTTCTCGGTGAACTCGTCTATGCACTGGAGTATCGAAACACGAAGATCACGCTTCCGTTTCGCTGCGATGATCGAGACGACATGGTCGTTCCGAATAACCTCTTCGTGATCGCCACGATGAATTCATCTGACCGTTCGATTGGGCACATTGATGTGGCCGTTCGTCGTCGCTTCGGGCTTTATCCGATGGATCCGGAATCGGCAGTCGTGCGTAACGTCTGGAAGGCTGCGGGAGATGCTGCGTACGGCGAAAAGCTGGCGGACCTCATGGACCGCCTGAACAAGAGACTTCGCAGTATGCAAGAGGTCGGTTCCGCAATCGAATTTGGAGTTGGCCAGTCATATTTCCTGCCATCACCGGGAGCAACGGCCAAAACTCGCAAGCAACAGGTTCAGATGAAATGGAAGTATCAGGTCCAGCCGCTGTTGCGGGAGTACCACTCTGTCGTACCGGGCGATGATTCACTGCAAGAGTATTTCACTCGATCATTAGATGACTGCCTAACCTGACCATGACTTCCGTTGAAATCTCAACCATCAGTCTTGATCGCACGCTGACGCTTCTTGAATACGGCTCTTGTCAGGATCCGGTTCAGTCGGAGCTACTCTTTGAACATCGTGCATCACTAAAGCGATATCTGGCCAACGGCTGGCTGGCGGAAGGTTTTCACCGTGGCAAGCCTGCAGTCCTTGCCTGTGACCATGTCGGTATTCTTCCATTCTCCGTGGAAGGACAGCACCGACTACTGATGATTGCCCCGAAAGGCTGCCAGCATGATGAAGCCCTGGGTTTGCGGAGATTTCTGGAACTTGTGGCGTTGAGCGAGGGCGCTTCGGTTTTCAGTGAGATGTCCGGCTGGGAAGGCCGACGGGGCCCCCATCGCTTCCTTCTGTTTCTGAGTCAGCATTACGCCAATCTGCTCACAGAACTCTGCCGGCGCGACTTTCGCTCGTATTACCGGTCCGAGGAGGGAGAGTTGCGTGGTTTTGTCCGCGGCCGCCTGAACATCTCCGCGTATGTGCGTAACGGGATTCTGGGAAGACCGCACAAACTGCCGTGCGAGTGGGAAGAATTTAACGTCGACAACTGGGATAACCGCATACTCTGGGCCGCAGCCCGGGCGTTGAAGGCTATGGGACGAACCATCTCCACTGAAGCGGCAAGGTTGATATGGAAACCTTTTCATCAGTTGACTTCATGGTTCAGTGCAGTTTCCGACATCCCAATCACGAGCACGGACTTCCACCGGTCCCGGTTGGGACGCACGTCGGGTTATTATCGTCGTGCGCTCGCCTGGGCAAAGATGCTGCTACAGGGAAGCGACTTGCCTGTGTCGGGCGGACACGCAGCTCCCATAGTTCTCGATGCACCAAGAATCTTTGAGAAGTTTGCTGAGTCGATTGCCAGAGATGCACTTTCGGATTCTGCGTGGCACCATCGTTTTCAACATGAATGGGACTTCCTGGTCGGTCGACAAACACAACGCCATCAGCCCGACATTTTCCTTGCAGGTCCCAACGGCGTCGCTGTCGTGGGTGATACAAAATACAAGGAAGTTCTTCAGCGAACACATGCCGCCGACTTGGGGGACCCGGGACGGATTCGTCTTGCGATTCAGGCGTCTGACTGGAACCAGCTGTACGTCTACATGCGAATGAAACGCGCGGCGATGGGTTTCTTTGTCGTCCCATTTTGGGATGCACGCGGCGAGCATATCCATCTCGAAACGGATCTCCAATTTGTCCAAGGACCTCTTGACGGTGAATCTCCAGTGCGATTGGCGGTTATTGGACTGAATCTACTTCGGGATATTTCGCAAGTGAAACGGGAAGCAGTAAAGGCACTGAGTGCCTGGCTTAAAAACTAGACAGCCGCCGAGCTTTGTCACGTGATCCGGTTGAATCGTCATCCGAAAATGCTCGTTGATACCACTGTTCATCATCCGGTCCCCGCATCAATGCCTGCCCGTGATAGGCTCCCGTTGATCTCCATCGGAAGACGTAGGACGGACTCACAACGCTGCAAGGGTCTCCGGCGGGACCGATGCTGTTGAGTCGCGAGATCAGCTGCTGATCAAAGTCGCCTCGCAGCGTCAGTGGCCAGCCGCCGACCTGTTCAAACGCCAGCCGTGTGAACGCGAGGCTGGCGTGAAAACGGCCGGTGGCATCTTCTTCCTCGATCTGGTCGGTGTAGTCGCTGAGCACTTTCGACGGCTTCGACCACAGGTAACCATTCATCGCCGCCACGTGGCTGCTGATGTGATGTGGCAGGTAGATGTCGTCGTCTTCCCATACGACGAGAATCTCACCACGGGCCAGTCCCGCCAGAGCGTTGAACTTCTCCGGCAGTGACCGAAACCGTCGCGGAATGCTGATGATCTGCCAGCCTTCGCTGTTCTGACTCTGCAACTCGCCGGCATCATCCAGCACGATCAGTTCCCGGCGATCGGTCGGATAGTCCTGCGCGAGAAAACAGGCGATGGAGTTCTCGAGCAGCTTCGGCCGCCGATATGTGGGACACAGGCACGAGACAAATGGCAATTCACTCGACATGGGACACCTCTTGTTTCTGATTCCATTTTCCAAGTGGACATTCGCTGGATCGCCAGGATGCCTTTTCCGCCAGGTAGCAACCACAGACACTGCAGCGATCGTCGTTGCGCTGATCACACAGCGTGCAGATTTCGAGGCGGTGCTGGAGTTCCGGAGCTTCAACCTTCTGCAGTCCATCAGCCACATGAGCGGCCAGTGACTTGGCGAAGTTGGCAGCCATCTTGATTGTGCCGGGCAATGCAGGTTTGTCCTGCGGATCGCGACTGAGGACCGTGAGTCCGTGATTCGCCTGTGTGTGATGGACGACGGACCATTCGGGATTCTCGTTCAGGAATCGACGTACGGCTGGCAGAAGGCCCGGTCCACCATCTTCACCACGTTCGCCGAAGATCTGCGTGTCATGCAGCACAATCCACCGACGGACCTTGACGGCATGTCGCTGAAATTCATTCGTCAACTGGTCCGCCGTGTGCCGTGTGTCGATGAACAGCAGATCGCACGGATCAATGTGCACGGACAGCGAATCGCCCTGCACAAACGAAAAGTCCGTGGTTCCCTGCTTTGACTTCAGGATCTCGGCGATCGGGTCATGATTCAAATCGTACGAGATCATCCGTTTCGGCCGGCCGGCCAGCAGTGCCACCGTGGACACTCCATGCCGCATACCGAATTCGATGACCGTTTCCGACTGACTGGCAAGTTCGCGGAGCTTGTCGCAGTGCTCATTGATGTCGGACGGTGTGCTGCGAGCTTTCTGAAACATGTCCTCCAGCGACATTCCCTCATAGGCCTGTGACTGCGATTTGCAGACGTTGCAGGAGGACACGCGCGGCGGATACGTCACCGGATCAGCGGCCAGGGCATCGAACTGTTCTCCAGTCAGACGGCCGTCCGAATTGATCGGCGACTGCGGATCTTCGTTCAGGCCTTCCACATAGTGCCGACGCAGGCGATCCAGCGACAATCCCAACTCCTGATGGCCGAGGACGTAGTTCCGGATCTTGCCTTCCACACTGCGGCGATAGGTGCGACCGGCGGCCGGATCCGCGAACCGATGCTGCCATCGCAGGAACGGCAGGCACAGGCATTTGGCTCCGGCCTGCCGGTACTTCTCATGGATGTACCACTCCTCGCCGCCGAACTCCCGGAAGTGCGGATTGAATCCCAGCCAGGCATCACGCCGACAGGAAAACAGTCCCAATCCCTGAGCCGGAATTTCAAACGGCGGATTGTGGACGGAGATGCCGCGGGCATCCGTATCCCATGTGCCCCACATGCCATCCCGCCACTTGTCGGCGAAGTGCGTGTGGACTCCGGCCAGACTATCCAGTACCAGGGGGCCTGAGAGCAGATCTCGACAGTCCGGATGCCGCTTGTAGAAGTCCATGAGCCGCCGCACGGATTCCGGCCAGAGCAGAACGTGCGAATCAATCACGAGCACCGCATCGCCTGTGGCGACCTTGAAAATGTGATCGCGCGGTGCAGAGGTACCGGTGTTGCCAGGCAAAGGCACATACTGGACGTTGTACGGCTGAGGAAAATCACGGACCGGTTTTCGGTCGGCCGGATACGGAACCCCGGCACCTTCCGCCACCTGCCCCAGAAATCCTCGCAGCCGTTCCGCCTGTGGTCCTTCCGGATCATTGTCGACCACCACCAGTTCCACGTTGTGCATCACGTCTGCGTGATAAAGTCGCAGGGCATTCAGGGAAAAGTAAACGCCATCAAAGTCACGATACGTTGCCATGCCAATCGTCAATCTCATAACTGCCTCAATCCACGTGTCAGAGTTCCGGAGGAGTAAAACCGCCAGGGGTTGTGGTGCTCGGTGGGACAGTCGTGGTGCTCGAGGTCGTTGATGACGTGGTAGTTGAACTGGAGGTGGTAGACGTCGAGGTACTGCTCGTGGAACTGGTGGAGCTCGACGTCGACGAACTGCTGGACGTACTTGTGACCGGGGCCTGCGTTGTGGCCGCGGCTGTCGTCGTCGCCGGCGGCAGCTGTGTTGTGGTCACAGGCGGAGGTGGCGGTGGACTGTTCGTGGTGGTGGCCGGAGCCTGAGTCGTTGAAGTCGTTGGCGTGCTGGTTGTGGTACTCGACGAAGTGCTGGTGCTGGATGTCGAGCTCGAAGTCGAACTCGTCCCGGAAGCTGTGGTGGTCGAAGACGTGGTTGGTGCCGATGTCGTTGTGGTCACCGGCGGCGGATTGAGGGTCGTTGTCGTCGGGGCCGGAGTTGTGGTCGTCGTCGAACTTGTGGTTGTTGATGTGGTGGTGGAACTGGTCGTCGACGTTGTCGTGCTGGAGGTCGTGCTCGAAGTCGACGTGGACGTACTTGTCGAAGTCGATGACGTTGTTCCCGGGCCTCCCGTGGTTGTGGACGAAGTTGTCGTGGGCGCCGGCGTGGTAGTCGTCACCGGTGGTGGCGGTGGATTGTAGGTGGTCGTCGTCGGGGCCGGGGTGGTTGTCGTGGTCGATGTTGTGGTCGTGGAAGTCGAAGTCGTCGTTGATGTTGAGGTCGACGTACTTGTGGACGTTGTCGAAGTCGACGTGGACGTTGACGTCGTGCCCGGGCCGGCAGTCGTGGTACTCGTCGAACTGCTGGTCGAAGACGTTGTCGGAGGCGGCGGTGGGTTGTACGTCGTCGTCGTTGGAGGCGGCGTTGTGGGAGCCCCCGTCGTTGTGGTTGTGGTGGACGTGGTTGTGGACGTCGTCGACGTGGTGGTCGGCGGTGGCGTCGTGGGGGCCGGTGTTGTGGTTGTTGTCGGACCCGCCGTGGTGGTCGTTGGCGGATCTTCGTCACAACACTTGCACTTGGACACATCCGCCGAATAGCACTGAAACAAGAACGTCGGTGGTGTCTTCGAACAATCGACGCTTGAAACCGTGCATGGACCAGCAGACGGGACGGCACATGGCACATTGAACGAGGCCTGAATTGTGCCGTTGCCTTTGCAGCAAACCGTCAGTTGCGCGAAGTCACCACAGTCGAAGATGTTGGACCATTGCCAGCAGCCGGGACCGATCTTCACCATGTGCAGCGTCTGGTGAATCTCGGACTTACAAAGACCAAGACCGATGACGGGCAGGTCCCATTCATCACCAAACTTCTCACAGCAGCCGACGGCAAAGGTACAGCGCACCTGCTGAACCTGACCGTTCTGTGTGCCGGGGAATGGCGGTGCGGAATCGCACGGACAGAACTCGGCACATGTTGAAGACTGGAGGACCCATGCGGTTCCGTTCCACTTCCAGCGACAGAAGCCTTCACAGTTGTTGGGGTCGCCCGTCGTTGTGGATGGTGGTGGTTCACAGGGATCGTAGGTCGTCGTGGTTCCGCCAGGAGGCACCGAGCATCCGGTGCTTCCGCGCGTGTTACAGTCAACACCGGGATAGCTCGGTGGTGCGCAGGCACAGCCAGCCGGGCCGCCGCCACTGCAGTTGCCGGAAATTCGAACCCAGATGTTTCGTGTTGGTTCCCAGACCCAGTCGCAGGAACCAGTACAGCCCGGCGGTTGTGGCGGCGGCGGAGGCGGTGGAGGAAAACAGCAGCCCGTGTTGTTGGTCTGGCACTCGGGATCTCCGGCGGGAATTCCAACCGGCGGACAGCACGAACAATTAGGGCCTGTGCAGTTGTTCTCGATGAGATGCCAGCCACCGAATCGGTAATACCACGTGCAGCCCGTCCCGCAGCCGCCGTTGGGTGACGTCGTCGCCGGCGGACAGGTGGTGGTGGATCCGCCGCAATACGGTGGTCGCGGTGCCCCACCAGAAATGCAGTCGGTACGAGTGGATTCTGCGGCCGATTGTCCGCAGAACTGCGGAACATCACAGGCACACTGCGCTGCACAGTCCGACGACTGGATCGTCCACGCTTTCGCAGTGGCATCCCATGTCCACGTGCATGATCCGGAACAGGGAGCGGGTGTCGTGGTGGTCGATGTCGTCGATCCCGTGCAGCACGTTCGACGCTGCTCTCCGGCTTCCGCCTGTTCAGGTGTGGGATCCGGAGTTGGTGGCTGGCACGAATAGTTGTAGGTGCAGCGATCGACGGGTTCCCGGTTTTCATCCAGGACCAGCACCCATTTCGTTACTTCCGGATCATCGACGTCGAATTCCGCTTCGTACAGGCAATGTCCCGTGGTCGGACTGCAGGTGGTGGTCGTCGTGGTGGGTCGAACCGGCTGCGGATTCAGATGAATCACAACCCAACGAAGATCGTTCTCTCCCAGCACATCATCGGCCCAAACGATCGGAGCGATGGTCTTCGTGCGGCGACGAACGCTGGTGACGATGTTCTGCCGAACGTCGGCGTAGAATCCTTCGGGACCGTCTTCCGGATCGTACAAGCGGGCAATCGTCAGTCCGACGGTCACAGCCAGACCGACACCATTGTTGCGGACCGGTTCCTGCAGGACGACAAAGCGTCCGGAGTGTTCCTGTTCATCCGGAACGACGCCGCGGAATGTCACTTCACGTCGGAAGGCGTCCAGCGAGTCCTGCGGATCGAAGATGGGGGCTTCAATGCCGAGCACTTCAAACTGCTTCAGATCGCGGCCGCTGGTATTCCGAACGCGAATCAGTGTTGAGGAGCGTAACTCAGCGGATCCCGATCGCACACCAGTCTGTTGGTTCCGCTGATACGCCGCTGACGCATCAAGGAACGCGTTGTAGGCGGCGGCCGGAATCTGCAGTGGTTGGCCTGGCTGCACACGTCGAAAGGGATCGCCCGTCATGATCCGATCCCCAGCAGTGAAAAGTTGCCGGACGGATAGACGCGATTCACGATGACCGCGACAGGGCGCTTCACCAGCATCTGAGCTGCTTCGTCTTCAAAGTCCGCGTAGCGACACCACAGATACTCCCAGCCCTTTTTGTTGATGCCCGTGATACTGCCGATGCTCAGGCCGGTCACATTCGGTGAGGCAGCAAAGGCAAACGAGATCTCCCAGTCACCGGCACCGCGACGGCTGCCACGAGCCCCTTCAAACAATACCTCTTCCGGTTGAAATCCTCGGAACGCGAGTTGGTTCACACGCCCAGTCAGATTAAACAGCGATGCCTTGTAGCTACTGGTGACAATGGCTGCCGGCAGCCGGAATGTCTCTGTCCATTTGTACGTGGGCACAACGATGTCCACGCCGTCGACCGAATCACGCGAAACGCCAATCGCATTTTTGAAGTCAGGGGCGGTTTGACCGGGTGCGACGTACACGCCGGATGTGCCGATCGCCTGCGTGATGTGTGCGGTGCCTCCACCCGTTTCAAATGTGAAGGATGGTTCGGTATCGGTGGCTGGCTGCGTCGCATAGCGAACGGTGGCTTCCCATTCCTTCTCGCCGATGCGTGCGAACGTGACGCTTTCTCGCGGCAAACCGTTGTAGAAGGCCGGACTGTCGAGCAGCACCTGTGCTGCGACTTCCGCATCGTTGTCGGTCCCGGTGACCAGAAAACGGAGCTCAACCGCACTGGATTCCGCCAGCGTGGTATCGCGTGAGTCCCATTTTTCCAGAACGGTGACGGGCATGACGAAGAGTTTTCGGTTTTCAGTTTTCGGTGTTCAGAAAACGCACAAGGAGCAACACGGAGTGACGCTCAAGAGAAAGTGGGTTGGCCGAGGCGCGATCGTTCTTCGAGCTTTTTGACGGATTGGGCGGTGGCTTCGGTGGCTCTGGCTGTCCGTTCCTCGGCGGACCCGCCGCCCAGACCTCGGACGGCGGCAGCGTTGAACGTGCCGGTGGTACTCAGTCGCTGGTCGCGGACATTGACGAGGCTGTCTTCCATACCCGCCAGATTGTCCTGAGCTTTGCGCAGACGATCTGGAAGTTCCGGAGCGTTGGCATCTTTCTGTTTGGCGGCCGCTTCAGCGATGGCCGCTTCCCATTCACGTCGGGCCTCAGAGAGTGCATCGGACGAGGCCTGCAGATCATTGGCGTTTTGTTTCTCACGAGCCTGCCGCTCAGCTTCGGCGGTCTGAGTCACTTCCGCCTGCGCCCCCTGGCGTTCGGTTTCGATCTGTGATCGCCGCTGTTGCCGCTGCTGATCGCTGGCCCCGATTTGTTCCTGCAGCTGCTGATCCACAGCGGTGTTGCGTTTCTGCAGTTCTTCGTCGAGGATTTTTGCGGCTTCTTCGACGTTCAGTTCGCTGTCGAACAACTGCATCAGCTTCAGGACGCCTTTGCTGATGAAGTTTTGAGCGGTGCTCCAGCCTTTGGTGAGACTGCTGGTGAAGAGCGTCCAGGCATCCGACATGAAGGCAGTCGTTTCGACCCAGGCGACCTGCATCCCGGCCCACGCGTCGACCAGCAGCGACACGGTGCCATAGAACGCATCGGCTGCCAGGCTGACGAAGAACTCCTTGAAGCGGATCCAGTGTTCCTCGAGGAACGCGACACCTTTTTGCCATTCCATCTTCAGCGTCAGCCAGAGAATCTTCGCCGCCAGTGCCAGATCACCGGCGGCTAGTGCATCGCCGATGCCTTTCCAGGCGGCGAGGGCTTCGTCTTTCAACGCGTGAAATGTCTCGGACAACCATGTCAGTGCCGCGGATCCTGCATCTGAGACATAGAGCAGATAACCACCGAGCGCGACGACTGCCGCGATCACCAGTCCAATCGGCGACAACAAGGCCGCCACGATCGTTCCGAGGGTTGCCAGGACGGTGCCGATGCCAGTGATGATCGTCGCCACGACACCAAACGCGGCACCCACGCCGGAGATCAATGCTCCGAGTGCAAACAACGCAGCCCCGGCAGCCGCAACTCCCGCGGCAATCTTGAAGACCGTGACGATCAGAGCTTTGTTTTCACGGATCCACTTCACAACCGTCGTGATGATGTGCGAGGTCGACTGCACCAGTTCCGTCAGCAGCGGAGCAAGAGCCCCGCCGATGGCATAGACACCAGACTTGAGCACGGCCCACAACTGATCGAGCGCATCACCGAAGGCGGCTGCGGATTGTGCATCCTCCGTGCTCATGACGATACCAAGGTCGCGTGCTTCCTGCCGGAACGCCTGGATCCCGGCCGCTCCGTTCTGCATCATCGGTAACAGTTCAGTCCCGGTCTTGCCGAAGATCTCCATGGCAGCAGCAGTACGCAGGGCCGGATCTTTGATCTTCGAAATCCGATCGGCAATTCGTTCGAACTGCTGATCGGGACTGAGTCCCGCAAGATCGGCGATCGTCAGTCCCAAAGCGGCCAGCGAGTTTGTCGCTCCCTCGGACCCTTCAGCGGCCGATGCCAGGAACTTCTGCATCTTGCGGACGCCGCCTTCCAGCGTCTCCAGATTGGATCCGGACAGCTGAGCGGCGTATCCCAGTTCAGACAGCGCTTCAACAGAAACTCCCGTCCGTTGACTCATATCATCCAGCTGGCTGCCGGCATCGTTAAACGCCGCCACGGCTCCGAGGATCGGTGCGACAACAGCCGAGCCCAGCCCGAACAGCGATTTACCAATGGTCTGTACGCCGGCCCCGAACGCCTGCAGCTTCCGTTCGGCGGCTCGCAGTCCGCGCACGAGCTTGGTGTCGTCAGCGAACAGCTCGACGAACGCTCGTCCTGCGCGAATGGCCTGTGCGTTGGCTGCCATGACCCACTATCCCAGCGGAGACCGGCGATCCACAAAGACCGCCTTGAGAATCGAAATGTCGGCGACGGGTGGTTGGCGTTGGGTGGATTCGGTTTGGTGACAGTGTTTGCGGAGCGGATGAAAGTCGTCAGGTTTGGCGAGACGCCCTTTCTTCGGATCCCGGTTTACGTTGGCGATCAGGGCCATCACAGACGCGGTATGGTTCCACTGATCCCTTTGTCGGGCTTCGGCCAGCCAGACAAGTTCTCGCAGTGTCAGTGGTCCGGGATACACTCCGGCGATGCCCGCCAGTTGCCAGATCAGCTGCCAGACGTCGCAGAGAGTGCCGTCTGCATTCTCTGTTCGATTTCGGGACTCTCCAGTCGCTGCGTCGCCGTGTCGATCGCCAGAGTCTCCAGTTGTTTCAGCTTGATCAGCGCTTTGCGGAACACGGCTCGCTTCGCGCTGGGGAAAAAATCGACGAGTTCCTCCAGCAGGGCTGTCGTGGCGGCTTCGAGCACATCGCCACCCAGTGCCCTGCCAAAATCTTCGTCGCTGATCCCTTTGGCAATAGTCTCCGGCTGAATGACGACGAACAGGATGTCGCACAGCAGGACGGGATCAGTGATCAGTCGCTCCAGCAGCTTGCCTTCGATGGCTTCGAGCAGATTGATGTTCAGGACGGACCGCACCCTGCGGATGGCATCGACGTTGAGCGTGATGGTCCACGGGCGGCCCTGAGTATCGGTAAACGTGTGCATGACGGAATGGCCTCAGTTTCAGGGGGAACAGAGAAACTACGTAACGGTCATCCAGGTCGGTGCGGTCGACGAATAAGTTGGTTTGGCGGTCACGCTGACCTTGATGGCTTCTTCGAGCGGTTCGCTGCGAGTGAAGTTGATGATGGCCATGCTGGCTCGGAGTCCCTGGGATCCCGGCTGATTGCTGGCTCCATCCAGCACGGCAAACTCAATCGGCGTGTTGTTTAGGAAGGCCTCGCGGATGGCTGTGAAGTCATCATCGGCCGTGTCCCACATCATCTCGAACTCCAGAGTCGCGCCTTTGAGCGTGGCGATGTTGGCACGCCAGCCGCCGTTGCCACGCGTGGAGACGTCCGCTTCGCCGGTCTCCAGATTCAGCGTGACATCGCGGACGTTCGCGATCTCATTCCACGCCGGTGTGCCTGCGCTCCCGGTGTTGCGATAGAGCTTGGCATGCAGTCCCAGTTTGACACCCATGGTCTCCGACTCCTGCTATTCATACATCGCCACCACGGCATGGCCAGCGGCGATCAGGTCTTCATTGAGATTCACGTCGCCGGCGAGCAGCGTCGCGAGACAGCGGCCGTACTTCTCGGTCGCATCCTTCTGCGTGCGGATCGTGAGCCGGCTGGTGGAGTCGGTGTGTGACTGGATCAGGTGTTGGAGATAGTCCCGGGCGGCCAGCCCAGCGGGTCGAGTCGGGCCTTTGATCTCGGGTGTGTTGATGCCGAACAGTCGCAGCATCATGCGGGAGGAGATGTGGAAGCCGAGATCGACCTCGGCTTCCACCGTGTCGCCGTCGATCACGCGAACAATCCGTGCGCGATATTCGTACATGCGACTCTCCCTCCGTCATGGCTTATCAGTTAGTTTCAGCCCGTGTTACGCACCTGGTGCTGGAGCGAATGACTCACTCGAGATCACTGCTGTACCGCTCGCGGCGCCCACCGGTCCGCTGGGCCAGCGACCGAGCACCGGCAACTGACTGATCGGAATGCCGTCGGTCAGCACCTGCAGGTCGTCTTCCGTCGGCCAGTCTTCCAGCGGCGGCACGGTGTCCAGCATTTCGGTACTCGTGAACCAGACCGAGGGGTTGTAGGTCGCCAGCTGTTCGTCGGTCAGAGTGAAGTCCGGTTTCGATGCTTCATCGGTCGGGACTCGAAACAGTTCTGTCGCCATCAGTCGATAGACTCGCTGGATGTACTGACCAATCAGTCCTGAGAACGCGAGGCTGATCTCCAGCGGGCGAGCGTTTTCCTGGTGCTGCATCGATTCTGTCAGTGACAGGAGGATCAGGCCCGCATACTGCTTAAGCCACTGGTTGCGGACGCGGAAGTACGGCGTCGGATAGACCAGAAACTCTTCCGGAGCCGGCAGTGCGTGGGCCGTTTCCATGTTGGGAGTGGCGGCCGGAACCGCACGACTGGCCAGGATGGATCGAGCGCGGGTGCAGAGTTTGTGGATGCGAGTGAGCGTGTTGATCGATGGCGGTGTTCGCAGGCGAGCATCCGGATGCCAGAGGATGGCCTGCAGATTGCGGCCCATCACATCCGTGAGATAACGGATGGTGTCGTTCTGCGAACGCGTGTCATTGGAGAAGTTCGGGATGGCGAGACCATAACGGCCCCAGTCACCGACGTTGTACCACAGGAAAGCATCAGTTCCGGACATAGCAAAGAATCCTGTTCAGACGGAGGAAGAAACTCGACACACTAAGGTTTCGCCGGTCGTTTGATGCCACGGGAGGCGAGGTACTGGTTGATCAATCCCTGCAGTGATTCGAGCGTGCTGACGGCACCGGGATACTTGCGAGCCATTTCCGCGGCTGCCCAGGCAAAAGCCT
>JAEUIH010000053.1:23719-51112 GCA_016795105.1 Planctomyces sp. | reverse complement strand
TGAGCCGCCCCTGCGCCGCTGCAGTGCTCGAACCAGGGCTGGGACGGGGAGGAATCCCCATCCTACATTTGGCGGAGCATTGCTTCGAGGACTTTTTGTCGTCGGACTTTGCGGACGACTGCGTGAACTCCGCTGTTTGAAACCACCTCTCCGCCACACGGCAAATGTCCAATTTGATCGGTCATCCAGTGATGGACATTGTGACTGAGGTCTGCATCAGCAAATCGCAGATTCGTCATCTCCTGAACTTTGCTCAGCGTCGCGCCGCCTCCGATGATCCAGCCATCGCCGGTCATAACGACATGTGTGGGCAACAGATCATATTCATCCTGAATGTCGCCCACCATTTCTTCGACGATATCCTCCAGAGTGATCATGCCCGATACCTGGCCCTGCTCATTCCGGACAAGTGCGATATGCGAATGCTCACGAAGCAGTCGCTCAAGCGCTTCAGAGATAGGGATTCCCTCGGAATACTCCGGAAGTTTCCTGACGATCCCTCGAAGCGACTTTGCTCCCGGACTCATCCTCAGGATTGCAACGATGTCCTTAAACGTGACATAGCCGATGATTGTCTCAGGATCACCCGGCCGTTCACTGACAGGAAATCGAGTGTGCATGTCCAGATGAGCGGCTACAAGACTGTCACCAACAGACCGATCGGCTTCCATCATGCAGATATGCTCAGCAGGCAACAGAATTTCCCGAAGTGGGCGACTCGCAAGCCGCGCAGCACCGAGAATAATATTCTCCTCGCGAGCCCCAATCAGACGGGAAGTTCGTGCAAGACTGGCGATGGCTCGCAACTCCTGCAGTTCGATTGCTTCCATCCGGGAATCTGACTGGGCATTCGGCTTCCAGAACTTCTCCAGAGCATTCATAATGGCCGAGGCCGAAGTTTCCAGTAACCATACAACCGGCCACACACTGTAAGTGAACCACTTCAGGAATGGTGAAAACGTCAGGCACACCCACTCCTTGTGGCGAAGTGCAAACAGCTTCGGAACCAATTCCCCAATCACAATCGTGACTACGGTCAGAGGAATGACCACCAACGCGATTGCCAGGATATTCGCAAGACTCACAGAGAACCCGGCGTTCAGGAATACAGGTGCGATATCGTCTGTTGCACTTGCTCCGCCCGTTGCGCCTGCAATCAAGCCCACAAGAGTAATCCCCAGCTGTACAACGGCCAGGCTCTTTTCAATTTCCTGCTTCATGTAGAGTGCCGAAGCGGCGCCTCGACGACCCTGAGACATCAGGAACTGCAGTCGCGAGACCGTGATTGATGCCAGACCAATTTCACAGGCAGCAAACACTGCGTTCACGCACACCATCACAACCACGACCAGAAACTCTGTCGCTTCCATGTCTCCTCCACACCTGATCTCTGTTCGGACCGTCAGTTTCTAATCGGTACTTGACGAATTGAAACTGTACGGGTGTTCACTTTTTGTGGGTTTTCACTCTATTCAGCCGTCAATCCATCGAAAGCGACGATTTGAGGACAACCCACGGAAAGCGGCATTTTGCCGTGATTTTCGTCAATTTCCGGTCGATGAAAGAAAGTACTGGCCTTCTGCAAGATCGAATCGTACAAAATCAAGAGTAGATGAAAGGCAGCACAGGAGCCAGCTGCCGACGCAGGACCTCGCTTGTACGAAGTCCTGTCCCCACCTAGACTTCCCACGGCTCCGGATGCTGAATGCTGACGGATCAGTGTTTCAGAATCCAACCGAATTCCCACCTGCCGAATCCTAATCCCACCAACTCGGCACATTCGGAGATAAGAATGACTTCAATGTTGACACGGCCCTGGGTGCCTCGAGAGACACCCAGCCGACTGACATCCGACGATTTGGACCGGATGCAGAGAGTTTTAAATGGCGGCGGACAACTTCAGAGTCTGACGAGTGAGTTTGGGTTAAGTACGGACCTTCAAACCCTACAGGCAATTGGTTATGCGTTAGGTATCCCGCTGGTTGATCTGTCGAAAGAGACGATTGATCCTGGGATACTGGAAGGTTTTCCCGTCCGCCTGATCCATCGACATCACATTTTCCCGATCAGTCGCACGGACTCGATGCTGAAAATTGTACTCAGCAATCCGTTTGACGTGCAGGCTGCGGATGCGGTTGCTGCCGCGACCGGACTTTTTGTGACAACAGTGATTGCACTTCCTCATGAAGTCTCCACTGTCATCAAGACACATCTTGGCGTTGGTGCCCAGACGCTGGATGGGCTGATGGCCCAGGCGACGGAATCGGATGCCGACATCGAAGTGCTTGGGGACTTAAGTTTTGAGGAGTCCGAGGCTGCTGCGATGGCGCAGCAGGCATCGGTTGTGCGACTGGTGAACGACATTTTGACGGAAGCCGTCAATGCGCGTGCCAGCGACATCCATATGGAAGCGCAGGCTTCCGGCATGAAGATTCGCTACCGGATCGACGGCGTTCTTCAGAATCAGCCTGTGCCGCCGGAGTTGAACCGATTTCAGGCAGCGATTCTCAGCCGCCTCAAGATCATGGCTCGTCTGAATATTGCTGAGAAGCGGGTTCCTCAGGATGGAAGAATCAAGCTGCGAATGTCGGGACGTGAGATCGATATTCGAGTTTCGATCATACCGATGCTGCATGGCGAAGGTGTCGTCATGCGAGTACTCGACAAAGATGCGATGAAGTTCTCTCTGTCCGGCGTTGGGATGGAAGACGACACATGTGCTGCATTCCGAAGCCTGATTCGACTTCCTCATGGAATTGTTCTGGTGACCGGCCCAACCGGATCGGGAAAGACAACCACGCTTTATAGTTCACTTGCGGAGATCAAAAGTGAACGCAACAAAATCATCACGACAGAAGATCCGATTGAATATCAGCTGGAGGGCATCAATCAGATTCAGGTGAACCATAAGGTCGGCCTGACGTTTGCTGCCTGCCTTCGCAGTATTCTTCGACACGACCCGGATGTGGTTCTTGTGGGTGAAATTCGCGACTTCGAAACTGCGGAGAACGCGATTCAGGCATCCTTAACCGGGCATATGGTCTTCAGTACTCTGCATACCAATGACGCTGCCGGTGCCTTTATGCGTTTGTCAGACATGGGCGTTGAGCCCTTCCTGATCAGCAGCACAGTCGAAGGCATTATGGCACAGCGACTTGTGAGAACCCTGTGTACTCATTGTCGTGAAGCCTACATGCCGTCTCACGACGAAGTTCCTTCCGACTTCCCGCTGGACGACTACACGGCTGGTCGACCGCTGTTCCGGGCGAAGGGCTGTCGTCAGTGTCGTGGAACAGGGTATTCAGGTCGACTGGGGATTTACGAACTTCTGGTCACCAACGATGAAATCCGCATGCTGGCGAGTGAACGCAAAGGGACGAATGAGATTCGCAAGGCTGCGATTGCGGCGGGCATGCGAACCCTTCGCCAGGATGGCTGGCTGAAAGTTGCTCGCGGGCTGACAAGTATCGAAGAAGTACTCCGCGTGACAAAGGCGGAATAGTATCTATCAGGCAAATACCTGACCGTCAGAGTCATCTCTGACGCGTCGGGGTTTGTGGAAACGGCCGGAGACGTATTCGACGGTCGGACAATAAGAAAATCATCGGATGCTTCCGGGGGGAAAGCAGTGCCGGAGTTTGCCTACGTTGCTCGAAGTCGAACTGGACAGGATGTAAAAGGCCTGATCAATGCCGACTCGCGCAGCGAAGTCATGAGTCTGCTGGTCCAGAAATCACTGTTTCCCATGTCGGTCACGCAGGCGAAGCAGTCTGTCTTTCGCCTGAAGTTCCAGCGACCGATTCGTGCGGACCTGCTGGCAGCAACACTGACGCAACTGGCAGACCTGCTGACGAATGGCGTCCCTTTACTTCAGGCGCTTGACCTGCTTTCTCAGCAGTCAGCACACGAACGATTGAGAGATGTGCTTGCCGACATTCGGTCTCGAATCGCTGAAGGAAAGCAGCTCTTTGAAGCGATGGCCATTCATCGCGACGTTTTCAACGAACTGACGATTTCGATTGTTCGAGCGGGCACGGAAGGTGCCTTCCTGGAAGCCGCGCTCCAGCAGACGGCCGAATTTCTGGAGCGGCAGGAAGAACTGCGAGCAAAAGTGCGGGGTGCGATGGCATACCCCGCGTTTCTGGCACTTGCAGGTTCGACCGTCACGCTGGTTTTGATCGTATTCTTTGTGCCAAAGTTCTCGGACCTGTTTGCACAGCTCGAACGTGAAGGCACTCTTCCGACGGCAACCGTCATTCTGCTGTGGCTCAGTGACTTTCTGGGTCGCTTTGGGATTTTGGTGGCGTTCGGGTTTGCAGGAATCATCGCCGGGATTCGTCGATGGATGCAGTCACCATCGGGTCGGGAGCGAATTGACCGCCTGAAAACAAAAGTCCCGGTCTTCGGGCCCATTGTTCTCAACAGTGCGGTCTCTCGGTTCTGCCGGATTCTCGGGACGTTGTTGAGAAACGGCGTTCCAATGCTGAAAGCGCTGGAGATCAGCAGCGATTCTTCAGGGAACGTTGTGCTCGGTCAGGCGATTCGAAAATCGGCGGAGAACATTTCAGCGGGAGAATCACTCGCCACGCCGCTCACTCGGTGCGGACTGATTCCACCAAATATTATGGCGATGATCAGTATCGCCGAAGAAGCCAATAACCTGGAACGTGTCCTTGGCAACGTTGCGGACGGGATTGACAGGAAAGTCGCCCGACAACTGGACACCATGGTACGACTGATCGAACCTGCACTGCTTATGGTTATGGGAAGTGCAGTCCTGTTCGTGATCGTTGCCCTGCTGTTGCCTGTGTTTGAGATGAGTACGTCAATGAGTTGAAGGAGGAGATGATGCGAAAGAGTTTCATGGGCAGGAGCACTGCCGGTACACATCAAATGGTTCGCGGCGCGCGGACTGGATTTACACTGACAGAACTGTTGATCGTAATGGCGATCCTCGTTCTGCTGGTATCATTGATTGGTCCTCGTTTGCTCGGCAGCAAGCAGAAGGCAGACATCAATGCGGTTAAAACACAGATCGGCATGTTTCAGGCCTCACTGGAGCGATATGCAGTCGACATGAACAAGTTTCCTTCGACTGAAGAAGGTCTGCAGGCACTCGTTTCGAAACCTGGTTCGGCTGAATCAACGGATTCAGAGTCTTCATCATCTGACAGCGGAAGTGGAGATTCATCAGAAGACGGGAACAGCGGAGCAGGGGGATCGTGGGATGGGCCGTATCTCAAGGCCGAATCAGTTCCCAAAGACCCATGGGGGAATTCTTTTGGCTACGAATTTCCTCCAACCCATAACTCCATGAATGTCCCTGACATTTGGTCATTCGGACCCGATGGACAGGAAAATACCGACGATGATATCGTCAGCTGGACAGGTGAAGGTAAATCAGACTCTGATGGGGAATCATCAGAAAAATCCAGCGACACGGAATGATCGCAGTCCGTTGGAGCATCGCCGCATGAAACACAGGCAGGGGTATACCCTGCTGGAACTGCTGATCGTACTGGCAGTTCTGGCGGCGATTGCTGCGCTGATGATTCCTGCAGTCCGAGGACCTCTCGATAAGAGCCGTCTGACTTCAGCGGCTCAACAGGTCCAGGCAACAATTGCCAAAACTCGGGCGTTCGCAGTTCGGGAAGGTGTCGCTGTTCAGCTGAGATACAGGATTCATGGTCAGCAAATGGTGATCGAACGCGTCCCCATGTCGCTGACCAGCGAACTGCCTCTCCAGATTGATGACGGGAGCAATTCAAATAGCGGCAACACCTCCGCCGTTCCTTCACCCTCTGTTGATCTTGCCGGTGCAGAAATCACCACATCAGAAAACACGACATCAGAAAACACCAAGGCAACTGCTTCTGACAGTGGCAACAACCCGGTTCGGCTTCGAGAATCTGAGCTGCCCTCCGGTGTGACGTTTGCAGATTTTTCTGTCAGCAACTCGCCGTCTTCTGTTGACGGCATGTTACCGAATTCTGTTCCAGGCATGTCGCCAAATGAGACCACCGATCTGCTAACAGAGCAGGGGGCCAGTGACTGGTCTGTTCCAATTGTCTTTCAACCTGATGGCAGAACTCGAAATACAACACTCCGCCTGAACGGTCAACGAGACTTCTACATCGAAGTGACTCTGCGAGGACTCACCGGAACCGCACGATATACAGCTCCACAACGTGATACACGTTCTTTGGCACAGCGTGATACGCAGCCGACGGAAATGCTTCCTGCGGAGGCAAATCCATGACACGGTACCGGGCTGCACGAAATGGGCGAAGTGGATTTTCTCTGCTGGAAGTCATCATCGCCACTGCCATTCTAATGGGGAGTGCTGTCGTGCTCTCCAGGCTTGCGGGTATGGGCAGAGAGCAGGCAAACAAGGCAGCCCGATATACCACCGCTCAGCAGATCTGCGAACAAACGCTTCATGAAGTTCTGCTGGGACTGAGGTCTGTTGAACCGGTTGAGAAGGTCCCCGTGTTACCTCTTTCCGATGCACTTGGAGGTATCGAAGAAAGCATTAACGACACAGAGGCTCAGCTTCCCCAGGATGCCTTGCTCGATCCCCAGGAAACTCAGGAACCACAGTCCGATGAAACAAACCCGGAGTGGTGGTATTCGGTACGCACCGAACTCCTCCCGGAAATGCCTGGAATGTGGAGTTTGACGGTAGAAGTCATCGAAGGCAGGGAAGTCGCCGGGCGACCAGTTCGATTTTCGTTGACACGCTGGATCGCAGGTGACCCACCGCCTGGTGCTTTCGATGAACTCATGTTTCGAGAAGTCCCGGATGAGTTTTCTTCCGAAGACTCTTTTGAGGGAATCTCTCCATCTGCCGGGGAGGTGACTCAGTGAGGCTCAGAGCAAAGAAACCCAGCCGAGCAGGACGTCACGGATACACGCTGATGGAGATGCTGATCGCAGCCGTGTTGATTGCTGCATTGATGAGCGTCATCTGGGGTATGATGTCCATGTACAATGCCTACCTGACAGCAGGTCGACGACAGGCGGTTGAACGACAGCTTGTCAGAGCACTTTTCCAGACTGTCAGTGACGACATTCAGAACCTTGCAGTCATTGATTCAAATCCAAAAATACAGCTGATGACTGAATCGGTCAGCGAACTGTCTGATGCGAATCCGACATTCAATCCGGATGAGTCCACTTCGAACGATTCTCAGGCCATGCTCGAAGAGTCGAGAGAACTCCGATCACTGGAAGTTCTTCGCCCACCTGCAAACGCTCGCAACATTTCATTTCACGGTTCCGACTCTGCAATCAGGATTTCGTATATTGATTTGCAGGATGCGCTCAGCATACCTGACCCATCTGCGCTCAGTCCGGATGCGGATGTGGATTCAGGCGAGCTGAATCCGGAGGGCACGACACCTCGAGTTTCGGAATTTCGGACCATCGTTTGGTATTTCCGTTCGCCGAACGCACTCTCAGCCGAAGAGGGCAGCATCCTGCAGCAGTCGGGATTGTATCGGATCGCCGCGACCACGATGCAGTACTCAATGGCTCGCGCGGAAGAATCTCAATCGGATCTGATTGAACAGCCATCGGATGGTTCCGGTTTGAACCCGCTGGAACTCCTGTTACAACCGGATTTACAACCTAACGACAATTCCGGGCTGGGGGAACGAATCGACGAACCTGTCGAACTTGAATCCATACCTGAAGTCGTCTCATGTCGATTTGAATACTTCAGCGGCTCTGCATGGCTGGATCAGTGGAACAGCGAGGCGTCTCAGGGCCTGCCGCTGGCCGTTCGAATGAAGCTGCGAATTATCGATGCAGATCAGGTCGAGGCCATTCGTACATTGCTGCAGGGTGGCTCGAACACAGAGATATCCGCGAACACAGTGACAGCTCCAGATACCGCCGGTGAAACTTCGTCACTCGGAGGCGGCGCGCCGGCGATCGCAGCTCGTAGCTTCGAGCGTACGATTCTTCTCCAGCCAGTTCGAGCTTCAATGCCGATGCTCGAAGACGGTGGAAGTACAGGCAGCACTGACTTCACAACTCCCGCGTTCAGCGGAGGAAGTCAACCATGAAGCCTGCAACTCAGCTTCGAAACGTGTTTAACCGCGTGGCGCAATCACGACGAGGTGTGGTCCTGATTGTGGTCCTCGTACTCGTTGTGATGATCGCTCTGGCTGGGTTCGGATTTCTGGCGGCGATGTCCACGGAATACGAAGCAGCTCGATTGGAAGGAAGTCAGCTGCAGTCAATGCAGACTATGGCATCCGCAGAATCCTCGTTGCTTTGGTTTGTTTCGTTGCCGGAACAGAAACGTCAACTCATGGGAGGCACTGTCAGCAATCCCTTGTTTTTTCGGGGCCGAGTTGTTGCCCCGGTTGCGGCGGCAGGTTCGGCTCAGAGAACACCGTCTGGCAGTGCTGGTCTGACAGATCCCAGTTCTGAAATGGCCTCGGGAACCGGGCCGGGAACGGGACCGGATGATCGATGGCGTTTTTCGGTGATCCATATTGATCACGCTTCCGGACAGGGACCGGTACTAAGGTTTGGCCTCAGGACAGAGTCGAGCAAATTACACCTCGCCAGTGTACTCCGCTGGGATCAGGCAAAACCAGGGCAGGGGCGAATCTCGCTGATGAAGCTGCCTGGGATGACAGAAGCATTGGCCGACTCGATACTGGATTGGATTGATGCAGACGAAGACGCCAGAGAGTATGGTGCTGAATCAGAATACTATCTGGCTCTCAATCAGCCATACCGAGCAGCGAACTCGATCCCTCAACATCTGGAAGAGTTGCTGTATGTTAAAGGGGTCACTCGACAACATCTGTTCGGCACAAATGGAATCAGTAGTCCGCCGGCAGCGTCCTCAGAGAATCTGCTTTCGTCTGCCGAGACCACCACAGACGTGTCTGCCTCACAGATGTCGGGCGAAGGCATGAGCCCCGAATCCACTCAGGCGGCGATGGCATCGGGTTGGGTATCTCTGTTGACGGTTTTGTCTGCCGAGCGAAATCAGGACCGCTCAGGAAAGCCTCGCGTCAATCTCAGCAACTCAGATTTGAGTGCGCTGGAAAGTTTGCTGACCGGAAACGTACCGTCGCCGCTGGTTAGATACATTCTTCTTGCTCGACAGTATGGAACTCAGCCAGTGAACTCCGGATTCGGTTCAACCGGAACTGATCCACTCTCAGCCCCTTTCGTGAGATCCACACCGGCATCATTTCCACTGACATCACTTGCGGACCTGATTGATACTCAGATCACGATTGCGGCACCGGCTGGTCCGATTCGCGTTGCAAGTCCATTGCAGTCTGAGTCTCCGGACTTTGGTCAGATGTTTGGAATGCTGATGGATCGAACCACAACCTTGCAGGATTCGGTAGTCGTTGGACGGATTGATCTTCTGACTGCTCCGGAAGCGGTTTTGAGAGCGATTCCGAGCATGCCATCCGACACTGTCGCTCAGCTCCTGACTCGCAGGACGGAATTTGAGCTCCCGCCGTCATCTCCGGGCTGGATTCTCAATGAAAAACTGATCGACTCTGCCGGATTTCGCAACATGTTGCCGGAACTCACCATCCGTGGAGACGTTTTTGAAGCGGAGATCATCGTTTTCCGTGCAATTGGAGGACCGGTACTCCGACGAAAAATTGTACTGGATGCTGCATCTGCCCCGGCGCGACGATTACAATGGAGCAATCGAACGACTTTTTCCCAGCCGTATTCCCTCCAACAACTGCTCCCGCCTTCTGTTGAAGACACGACTGCCCTTTGAGATCGGCAGACAAAGACCTTCGGATACTTCTCAGCCGTTTCAGACATTTCTACTCGTGGCCCCTCGCATTTTCGGACTCTCGCATGGCACGCATTCTTGCGATCACCTGGACAGCTCAGACACTGCGACATGTGCTGGCGGAAACTGCTGCCCGCGGGAAAGTCTCGATCGTCGATGCAGGCCAGTCCGATGTCGGTTTAGAGCCCGATCAGCGTCAGGCAATCGGAAACGGTATCCAGGCAATTGTAAGTCGCCTGAAGGCGGAAAAGGCCAGGTTGCTGATCCTCGTCAATCGAGGTTCCGTCGATTCCGCGACCTTTGATGTTCCCCCGGCCGATGACCATGAACTTCCCGCGCTGGTGCAGAACCTGGCCATTCGGGATATTCCTGGAGCGACCGAAGACACAACTGTGGACTTCATCGCCTATCCGCGTCGAGCAGATGGAAGCCGTTCGATCAGCGCCATGGCGATGGTTGCAGAGAACCAGTTGTTGCTGAGGCAGATTCTGGAGCAGTCTGGCAGTCGCTTAATTCGAGTCCTGATCAGTACTCATCCGCTCCGTGCATTCAGCCCCGCAACGATTGCTCCAACATCAGGTGAAGACGGGGAACTGGATCGAGCAAATCTGATTGTGAGTCGCGGCCAGGACGCAGCCGATGTGCTGCTGTGTTCCCATCGCGTTCCGATCCTGTCTCGTACACTGCGACTGGCGGCTAACGTTCCGGATGCTGAGATTACTCGATACCTGCGAACAGAAGTCCAGCGAACTCTGATATCTGCCGGTGGACAACTCCCTCGACCGGTTCACATAGAGAACGTCCACGTGATCGGGAATGCTCGCCAGACGGCGGGCCTTGAAGCAGCGCTTGCCGCTCAGTTTCAGGTTGCTGCAACAGTTCATCAGCCATCATCCGTGGTGCCGAATCTCGAACCAGGTGCGTTTGCAGAAACAATTGACTCCGGTGACTTTGCTCCACTCCTCGCTGCCATTTCCGAAGAATCAGCGGCTGTTTCGCCTGCACTCGACTTTGCGAATCCTCGGAAGCCTCCGGTTCAGGCAAGTCGCACAAAGCAGCTCATTGCCGCGGCCGTCGTTCTGGTATCCATTGTGTCCGGAGCTGGCTACTACGTCTGGTCTCAGCTCAATGAAATTGACGAAGAGATTGCAAGACTTGTAGCACGTCGGAATGAACTCAATCAGATCGTCAAAGATACGGAAGGCAAACGCCAGTTGGCGGCTTCTCTGAAGACCTGGGAGAACAATCGGTTCAGCTGGCCTGATGAGTTGCGGGACCTGACGGAACGAATTCCCTCCAGTCCGGAACTTGTGATTCAGCAGCTCACCGTCTCTCCTGCCGGCAGTGGTACGGCGGTTGCCTCATTTCGAGGGATCGGAAAGCAGCCTGAAGTCATTTCACAGATGGAAACAAGTCTTCGTGACAAGTATCACGATATTCAGATTCCCGCCGTTCGAGAAGTTCAGGAAGGATCTAAGGTTCTGTCCGCCTTCTCGGCAACTTTAAAGATACGCAGTCGTCCTCTCTCACAATTCCAGGAGTTGCTCAAACCTGAACAGTTGTCGGCGGATCAGTCCTCCTCGACCGTTGCAGAGAAACGGAGGACAACACCATGAAACCGAACCGACAGAAGTTGTTGCTGGCAGTTCTGGGACTTATCGCTGTTGTGCACTTTGGAGACTGGATTCTGAATTCCATGATCCAGCAGCCAATGCAGGAACGCCAGGCACGTGTCAATCAGCTGAACAAGGACATCCGCAAACTGGAGACGCAGCTTTCTGAAACCCGCATGCTGTCTGAAAATACAAACCGCTGGGTCAAACAGTCTCTGCCTGCGGATCCCGAAGTTGCGCGGTCTGTGTATCGGCATTGGCTGTTGTCGATAGTTCGCGGAGTCCGTCTGCGAAACGCCGTGGTGGATTCAGGCTCGCCGTCGAGTCGCAGGACGAAGAGCGGAGCAGTTTTGTTCCGCAATTTGCCATTCAGTGTTCGAGGTCGCGGAACTCTTGCACAATTCAATGACATGCTGTTTCAGTTTCATCGAGCAGGACACCTGCATCAGGTCACGGCCTTCACGCTCAGCCCCATCAGCACCTCCGGGCAATTTGATATCTCGATGAACGTCGACACACTGTTGCTGCCTGCAAGAAAAGGTACTGAGCTGAATTCCGAAACTTCAAACCTGCCAGCCTCGAAATCACCCGGGGACTATCAGCTGATCGTCAAAGATAATATTTTTGGGATTGGCATCGATCACACCGATCCCATGAAGCATACAATTGTCAGCGCGATCACCTTTAGTAATGGTGTTCCAACAGTCTGGTTCACTGAACAACTGACAGACAAGACAATTCAGGTTCCGCTCAACGGTGAATTTGATACCGTAGCTCTCAGCGGCAAGGTACTCGAAGCCAATGACTATGACGTGATCATTGAAACCGGTGGAGAGCGTCTGCTGCTTCCCATCGGCAAACCATTTTCCGAAGCCATCCCCGCGCCGCAGTAGCCCAAAGTCCTCATCACGCTCCGTCGTGATGTCGAGCACTGCCTGCGATTCAACCGTCAGCGGGACCGGCAAGTACCAGGGATCGTCATCACGGCGGAGCGTGATGAGTACTTTTTTGGGGGAGTTACTCTTCCGTGAAGAACTCCACGGCGTTCCAGTATCCGAATTCAAATGACCAGTCGTTGGCCTTGTTCAGTACTTCGACTTTGACGGACTGGCCTGCGAACTCGGAGACATCAAAATCCAGATCATTCCAAACGACCTGATCGTTGATTCTTTGCACCATCGATTGATGAACAGCCTTGCCATTCAGGCGAACAATCAGTTGCCAGTCCCCCTGTTGATCGGGCGCAACGGATACTCGCATGGTAACCCGTTTTCCTTCGGGCACTGTCAGCGTTGCTGTCAGAGAACAGGGCTCGCCGCGTCCCACTGGATGAGTCCGCAGAGCAGGGCGACCGTGGTAATCCGGGATCAATGCCACACCATCAACGCCCGATTTTCGTGTTTCAAACCCCGGAAGAATCTGTTGAACCAGGCCGGGAAACTCTGCGGCATCCGTAGTTGCGGCAGCATTCACCCGCGATCCCGGAAGTAATCTTGCCTCGGCGTCCTGAGGAGGTCGATCGAGTGTAAGAAATGCGAAGAGGTCGATCATCTCCTGAGGCTGAAGCTGTTTCTCAAGGCCTTCGGGCATTAACGAGAGACGGCTAAGTGCAATTTCCTCGATATCCGTTCTTGCGATGACCTCCTGCTTATCCCCCTGAACCTTGAGAACGACCCGTTGAGGGCTGTCTTCGACGGGTAGCCCGGAGATGACGCGGCCATCCGTCGTAACAATGGTAAGTGCCTGGTATGAAGCTCCAATCACCAGACTGGGGTCGAACACATTAGAAAGCAACTGTTCGAAGGATGCTCTTCCATTGCGAGTCACATCCGGGCCGACTTCGGCGCCTTCTCCGTACATCTTGTGACACTGACCGCAGACTCGACGAAAGATCTTTTGACCCGAAGCGGCATCTCCATGAGATGTACGCAGCGTATTTCTCATCTGACTGATCAGCCGCGCGCGTGCCGGATCACGATCTGTCCGGACCGTGCCCCAGTGCTCGCCGAGCATTCTGCTCAGTTCTGCGTCCTTCAGACTCAGCATCTTTCGAGCCTGATTTGCATTGATCATTGCCGCAGGGATTTTCTTTTCAGCCACGGCAGCGAGAAGTTGCTTTGATGATGCCGCTCGGTCCGTGAGTGCTTCCACAGCGACTGGCTGAACTGCTTCCGGCAGACCTGGGAGTTTTGAGACAAGCAGTGTAGAGGCATCCGCTGCTGCAATTCTTCCGATGGCCTGAACAAGCTTCTGCTGTTCGGAAATGTCAGTCGATTTTTCCAGTAGCAACGTCGCAATCTCCAGACCGTTTTCACGACCAGCATTGATGATTGCATTCAGGAAACGCAGCCGAATAGGCGACTCACCCGTTTTCAGAATCTCAGAGGAAACTCGATCAACGGATTCCATCATCCCCACAGACGCGCCCAGTTCCAGAGCCGAAACAACAACGGGATCCTCCAGTGGTCCTGTAGTTTTTGCCTTAAGAGAGTCTCCCAGAGTTGACCGAATATTCTTCAGAGAATCGGCTTTCAATTCACCCGAACGTACACGTTGTGTCAGCAGCTGTAGTGCTCTATCGGCGGACTCAGCAGCGCCCGGTTCGAGCAGCATCAGAGACACAAGCTGAGTGACAGCATCGGTATCCGGCTTTGCTGCACCTAAAATGCGGTCGGCAGCTCTGGGGAGCAGTTCAACAACTGCGGCCGGGAACTCGTTCGCCTTTGTTATTCCTCGAGTCTTCTTAACAGAAGCAACAAACTGCACGGTCTGGGACTCGAGATGAGGATGAATATTCTGCCAGACGATTCGCGGTGTCAGTGGATCTTCGCTGCGAGCAAGCACATCAATCAGTATCGGAATTGCAGGAGCATTGTCCAGCTTCGAAGCCGCAATAGCCGCCTGCAGTCGCACGCGTGGATGAGGATCCTCTGCAAGCGTCTGAATTCTTCGACTCTGGTCCGGAGTGGCCTTGCCGGAATTTCCAACCGCTCGCAATCCCCATGCCCGCAGGTCTGCCTCTGATGAACTCATCAGCTCGTCAAGAAACTCGGGCGACAGTGGTGAGGCTCCTATTCGAGCCCAGAGAGCATGAAGGCGAGTCTTCATGGGGGTGTCCGACTTTCGCGCAAGTGCTTCGAGCAGTCTATTGGCTTCAGTATCGTTTCGTTCAGAAAGAATTCGCTGAGCAAGATCGCGAAAGAAGATGTTTGGACTGTGAAGCCGTTCAATGAGCTGAGCAGACGTTTCTTCGGCGAGGTTGAATCGCGTCACCTGTGGAGAACTCGAATGACGAAGACGATAGAGTCGCCCTTTCAGTCTGTCGAGCCCATCCGGATCGCGGCGAGCATCCTGGTAGCAGTGATAGCGATCGTACCAATCGAGGATCCACAGACATCCATCCGGACCGGTCTTCTGGACGACAGGCATAAACCATGCGTCATTGGCGCTAAGCAGGTCTTCCGCCGGAGCTGCTCGGTACGTCGCACCATGATCTTCCAGCACATCAACATTGATACAGCTTCCGTGGATATTGCCCATCATCAGCCGATCACGGTACTCCGGAGGGTACGCATCACTGTCGAAGTAGTGAATGCCACAATACGCGGCCTTTTGGTGTTTGTGACTGACAATCGATTCAGCCTTCCATGTGTACGGTGGATACGGTCCACCCTGGCGATGGTAATAGCCGGTTTCGGAAAGATGCCACAGGTGGTCAATCACGCATGCGCTGACAAACGCATCACCGACTGGATTCCATGCAACTCCCCACGGATTACTTGTGCCTTCTGCAAACAACTGAAATTCGTTCGTTCGGGGATTGATCCGAAACAGAGCACATGTGAAGTCGTGGACTCTTCCGGACACTGGGTCGCGAACGACGCTGCGGTTGAAAACGCCATTGAGTCCATACAACCAGCCATCGGGGCCCCAGGTGAGTGAATTTGGGAGTTCGTGAGTATCGTCACGTCCAAATCCAGTCACCACAACACGGCTGGTATCTGCCCGATCATCACCGTCAGTGTCCTGAAGAAACAGAATGTCGGGCGAGTTTGCAACCCATACGCCGCCGTATCCCACGGCAATGCCGGACGGTATATTGAGCCCATCAGCGAAGACCGTGAACTTATCCATCTTTCCGTCAAGGTCCGTGTCTTCCAGGATTCGTACTCGATCCTTGCCCGGTCCCGCAGACGTGCGAGGATATTCAAGGGACTCGGTGATCCAGACGCGCCCACGTTCATCGAATGTCATCGAAACGGGATTCACGATATCCGGTTCACTCGCGACGAGTTCGACAGAGAATCCTTCCGGTACAGTCATTTTTGCAATCGCTTCCTCGGGCGAAAGTGCCGGGCCCGGAGGAGCCGACTGATTGTGAGGAATCTGTTCCTTCTTTTCCTGAGCAATTGCTTTGGGCGAAAGTCCGATCAACGAAATCAACACTGTCGCTGCGAACAGCGTCACTGTCAGGATTGGCCATCGCAAAGGACTCAGAGACAGACTCTGCAGCATGGGACTGATCAAACGAAATGGCATCGCTCGCTCCTTAAGTTTCAGTGTTTCTCCGCGGATCAAATTCCAGCGAAGCAACCGCACCCCGGATGATGACGGGCACGCAAACATCGAGCAAGCCACCTCCCCAAAGTAGGATGGGCATTCCTGCCCGTCCCGCACTGGTTCGGGTGCTGCCGCGGCGCAGGGATGTGCTCGGGCAGGAATGCCCAAGCTACGATTTGTCCCGCACTGGTTCGGGTGCTGCAGCGGCGCAGGGGTGTGCTCGGGCAGGAATGTCCAAGCTACGATCTATACAGTTGGTGGTTCTTCAGATCGCGGAGCAGGTCCGGGGTATTGATAGTACTGGCATTCGAGTCGCCCGTTGTACAACTTTCGTCGACGAGGAGCTCTCATACCGAAATGTTTCTCGAACCAGGGATTCGACGTCAGAACGTAGATACTCCACGTTTCGAGCGGTGCAAAGACGCGACCCATCTCGCGATAAACGGCTTCCACTTCATGAGTTTCACCGAGACGTTCGCCATAAGGGGGATTGCAGATGATGCATCCATATTCCCGCGAAGTCTGAAGTTCGCTGACTTCCTGAACTTTGAAACGAATATCACTTGCGACCCCGGCCTCGGTGGCACCACGTTCGGACAGGCGAATCGCACCGGGATCGTGATCAAAACCGAGAATTGGATCTGAGATTCGAGGCAGTTTCAGGTCTTTGGCTTCGGTCCGAACATCCTTCCAGATTGTGCGATCAAACCATGGCCAGTCTTCAGCGATGAAAGACCGTCCAAGGCCTGGAGCAATTCTTCGACCGATCAGAGCGGCCTCAATGGGGATCGTGCCGCTTCCACAGAACGGATCAATCAGAACGCGTTCACGGTTCCAGTAACTGAGCTGAATCAGACCAGCGGCCATTGTTTCGCGGAGTGGTGCAGCGCCAACGATTTCGCGATAGCCACGTTTGTGAAGTCCATCACCGCTGGTATCGATTGTGAGGGTTGCAATATCTTTGAGGATGGAGATTTCGATGGCAAATTCGGTGCCGGTTTCATCGAAACGAAAGCGATTATACTTGCGTTTCATATTCTCAACGATCGCTTTTTTGACAGCCCCCTGAACCTTCGGGACAGCCCTGAGTTGAGACCGGACACAGCGTCCGCTCACAGGGAATTTCGCATCAACGGGTAGATATTCGTTCCATGGCAGCTCCATCGTGCGATCGAATAACTGCTCAAAATTGGGTGCGGGGAACTCACCCACACGGATTAGCAGACGATCAGCCGACCTGAGCCATAGATTGCATTTTGCGATATCTCGCTCTGTGCCTTCAAAATCCACCCGCCCGTCCGACGTTCGAAGATTCTGGTAGCCTAGCTGAGTGAGTTCGCGAGCAACGACGTGCTCGAGACCGAACGTGGACGTTGCGATGAGTTGAAATTGTCGCATGTTGGAGCGAATCAAAAATGCCGTCGAAAGAAAATGCGGACAGAAAAAGGGTCGAGTCCGGGGGGGTAGACCGATACACTGCTGAGTTCGGTCATCGCTCACTTCCGTCAATTCGTCGGAAGCAGCCCAGTCACTATCAAAGATCATGTCAGCTAAAGAACGAGTCAGCAGCGGGGATTGAACGAGGATGCAGCACGTGTGTCAATCGTTTGAGCCTGATTCCGGGAGTTTGGGAACAATCAATATGTGTTTAGCGAAACGAACGCGTTCAATAACGCGAATAATGGAGTCACTCGCAACCAGTCTTGCATTCGCAATACTCCTCTTACCGGCCGGGTGTGGCACGACATCGGCGGAAGGGGAAACGGATGCCGCTTCAAAAGGAAGAGCACCCAATCCTCCGGCCGCCGTTCGGGTCGAGATCGTTCGCAAAGAGATGGTCGCGCCAAAGATCATTGTGATTGGGACATTACGAGCGAGCCGGGTCAGCATTGTGGCCTCAGCGTCTGACGGGGTCGTCGACCAATTGGGCGAGAACAGTCTTGTGAAAGCCGATGGTAAGAGAATTGAAAAAGGGGACTTTGTTGCTGCGGGAAGTGTACTTTCCGTACTTCGGATGAAATCATCTGAACTGGAAATCAAGGAACAGACATCTATCCTCGCCGAACGCGAAGCAGAATTTCTCGAAGTTTCGTCTCCTCGTTCCGAAGACGTCAAGGAAGCCAGGGCACGTCTGCAGGCTGCTGAGGCAATCTTGAAGATGGCGGATCGCCGGGCGAAAGAACAGCGGCTGTTGTTGAAGAATTCAGCCGTGGGAGAATCGGTGGTGAGGGATTCCGAAGATCAGTTGTTGGAGGCAACTCAAAATCACGCTGCGGCATTTGCTGCATTTGAGCGAATTTCCGCTGGTGCTCGCGAGGAAACTCGGCTTCAGGCAAAAGCCCGTCGCGACGCACAGGACAGTCATGTTGAGTACTTGAAAGAGGAACAAAACAAACGAACAACTCGAGCACCATTTGACGGGATCGTGACTGAGATCCATGCGGAACTTGGACAATGGCTCGCAAAGGGATCGCCTGTTGTTACGCTGGTGGATATGAATTCTGTCGAAGTTGAAGTCCAGGTGGACCAGAATCTGATTGGTCAGATTCAACCCGGGGGAAGCGTTCAAATTGCTGTTCGTGGAGTACCGTGTCCGGGAGTTCCCGATGGTCGATGGGCGGGCACAGTTCGAGCCATCGTGCCGAAAAGCGAGTGGGAGAGTGGTTCGAGGAGCTTTCCGGTGATTGTTCAGTTTGTGGATGTAATGCCGGGAGAAGAGAAGTCACAGATCGAGTACATGCTTCGCGAGGGCATGATGGCGGAAGTGGAGTTTGCCGGGACACCGGTTGATGCATTGCTGGTTCCCAAAGACAGTCTTGTGCGGTCTGACAAGAAACTGTTGATTTACGCGATTAATCCACCGATCGAAGGGCAGCCACTCAGTGTGCGGCAACTTGTTGTGACTACGGGCGTCAGCCAGGCGGGATGGATCGAGGTCAAGTGTGATGGGCTGCAGGCGGGAGATCAGGTGGTTTCCTACGCCGGTGAGCGACTTCGCGCGTTTGCCCAGGTCGTGATCCAGCCGAACGTTGATGATTCCAGTACAGCACCGCCACAGGCAGAGAAATAAGTCGGGAGCCCTCTATGGACCTTGTCAAGATATCGATTGAGAACCCGGTCAAGGTGACAGTCGGAGTCATCCTTGCACTGCTGTTCGGGACCATTGCATTTCTGGCGACTCCGGTACAGCTGACACCTGATGTTGTGGAGCCCGAAGTGACGGTCACAACGCTGTGGCCCGGAGCGAGTGCACAGGAAGTCGAACGGGAGATCATTGAAGAACAGGAAGAGCAGCTCAAGAGCCTGGAAGGGCTCTACGAATTCAACAGCGAGAGCAGTGATTCGATGGGCTCTATTCGACTTAAATTCGGGGTCGGAACCGACCTTGCGGATGCACGAGCACGGGTCGCTGAAAAGCTCAATCAGGTTCCTCAATATCCTGAGGATGCTCGTGAACCAGTGATCTCAACGGTCGATGCCAACGCCAATGCGATTGCATGGTTTATCCTGCAGCCACTGCCTCCGACGAAGGCCGAACTCCAGAGTCTGGTCACGTACCATCCGGAGCTGGCTGTCCCTCTGAAGAGTATCCTCGAAGGTCCGGAACCAATCCGTCTGACTCAGTTGAATCAGCTCGTCGACGAGTTTCCGATTCTGACTCAATTCGTCGAAGGCATTAACAACCCGGCACTCATGAAGTCGTTCGCAGAGGACTACATCGAAGCCGAATTTGAACGTGTTCCGGGGATTGCGAATGCCAATGTGTTTGGTGGACAGGAGCAGGAGTTCCGAGTCGTTGTAAAGCCGGATCGTCTGGCATCGTTTGGTGTCACGGTCGATGATTTGCGAACCGTCCTGATTGCTCAAAACCAAAATACGTCCGGAGGCGATATTCAGGAAGGTAAGCAAAGAAATGTTGTTCGCGTACTGGGGCAGTTTAAGACCCCGGAACAGGTCGAAGAAACCATCATTGCATATCGCAACAGTTCGCCGGTGCGAGTCCGGGATGTTGCGACGGTTGGAGTCGACTATAAGAAGGCGGATGGGGTTGTTCGGCAGATGGGATTGAACGCACTTGCTGTGAATGCTCAGCAGGGCCCCGGCACCAACCTCAAAGAAATCATGGGGCCTTCACGAGAGGAGCTTGACCGGGATGGCGATGGCCAAATCTCGGTACTGGACCTGGAAGAAAGTCGCCGACTGTTTGGGAAGTGCCTGAGAATCTCTGTAGAAGAACTGAACCTTGGTGTGCTGAAGTCCAAGGGCCTGTACATGGAACAGGTCTATGATCAGACGGAATATCTGGATTCAGCAACTGCTATGGTGACCGGCAACGTGTATGTGGGAGGAATTCTGGCGGTTGCGATATTGATGCTGTTTCTTCGCAGCGTGAAGTCGGTGCTGATCGTGGGACTGTCGATTCCGATCAGCCTGATCGCCACGTTTTTGTTTGTGAAGATGTTTGGGCGCAGCATCAATGTGATTAGTCTTGCGGGGATGGCCTTTGCGGTCGGGATGGTTGTCGACAATGCGATTGTCGTGCTGGAGAACATCTATCGACACTTTCAAATGGGGAAATCTCCATTGGAAGCAGCACTCAAAGGCGGGCAGGAAGTCTGGGGCGCAGTACTCGCCTCAACGCTGACCACGATGGCTGTCTTCGTGCCTGTGATTTTTGTTCAGGGGCAGGCAGGCCAGTTGTTTCGCGACATCGCTATCGCTCTGAGTTGTTCTGTTGCTCTGTCACTTCTGGTCAGTATCACGGTGATCCCTGTAGCCGCCTGCTGGCTGCTGCGAGGATCGGGTGCAGAAGCTGCCACGAATGCGGCACTCATAACCGACGAAACAAAAATCCCATGGTTCTCACTGTCCGGGCTGTTTGGCCTCGTGCGGCTGAGTCTCTGGGCCAACAATGCATTTGCAGCATTGATGCTCAGGGTGCTGTCTGCTCGCGGAAGCTGGTTGATCCGAATTGGAATTGTCTGTTTCTTTGTCTTTGGGTCAGTCTTTCTGAGCTGGAGAATGATGCCGGAGACGGAATACCTGCCAACCGGCAATCGAAATTTGATTATCGCAATCCTGTTGCCGCCTCCCGGATACAGCATCGACGAAATGATGAAGATGGGAGAGCGAATCGAAGACAAGCTCGCACCGTACTGGCTTGGAACGGCGCCGGAAGGATCGCCCCGAATCAAGAGCTTCTTCTTTGTGGCTCGCGGGCGAAGTCTGTTCATGGGAGCTCGAGCAGAAGAAGACCTTCGGGCCGCAGAGCTGATACCGGTGCTTTCAACGGCTGCGATGACGGAACCTGGTGTTATCCCAATTGTCAGTCAGGCATCACTGTTCGATACCGGACTTAGCGGGGGCCGTACCATCGATATTGAAATCACGGGATCTGACTTGCCCGTACTCGTCGAAAAGGCTGGAAAAGCATTCGGAATGACCATGGCCGAATTTCCGCCATCTTCTGATCCCCGACAACCCGGCAATCAGCTGCGCCCCATTCCGGGACTTGACCTTGCCAGCCCTGAACTTCATGTCACGCCTTTGCCGGAAAAAGCTGCTGAACTGGGCATTTCTGCAGCCTCAATGGGATACGCAGTCAACGCACTGGTCGATGGAGCATTTGCCGGAGATTACTGGCACGAGGGAAGCCGAATTGATCTGGTGATCTATGGCGACGCTGAATACGTGCAGCGGACTCACGATATGGAAAACCTTCCGATCAGAACGGCCAGTGGTGAACTGGTGCGGCTGGGCGACATTGCCAAAGTTGAATTCTCCGGAGGGCCCGAACAGATCAACCATATTGAACGCAAGCGAGCAATCACGATTCAGCTCAAACCAAAGGATGGGATTGCACTGGAATCCGCACTCAGGATTGTCGAGGACAAGGTACGGGTGCCGCTGTCGAAAGAACCGGAATTCCTGACAGGCGAATATCAGGTTCGGCTGGCCGGAACGGCCGACAAACTGGCGGACACCTGGTACGAGCTGAAATGGAATCTGCTTCTTGCCGTGATCCTCACGTATCTGCTGATGGCAGCACTGTTTGAGTCTTTTATCTATCCGACGGTTGTGATGACGAGCGTGGCATTAGGGATGGTGGGAGGAATCCTGGGACTTGCGGTACTCAATCTCTACACATTCCAGGCACTCGATATGCTCACCATGCTGGGCTTCGTAATTTTGATTGGAACTGTTGTGAATAACGCCATTTTGATTGTGCATCAGGCCCTGAACCTGATGCGCGAAGAGAACATGGAACCTGTTGCAGCAGTTTGCGAAAGTGTGAGAACTCGAGTACGGCCAATCATGATGAGTACCCTCACAACGGTCCTTGGAATGCTTCCACTGGTACTGCCGAACCCTTCATTTTCGGGTGGGAAGTTAATCTGGGTAGCGGGAGCCGGCAGCGAGCTCTATCGAGGACTCGGTAGTGTGGTACTGGGGGGCCTGATTGTTTCGACTGTCCTGACGCTGGTCCTTGTTCCAGCCGGATTTACGCTGATGATTGATGCGCAGAACCTGTTGTCACGCTGGGCAGGCTCTGCACGTCGCGTTGTGAGCCGAAAACGTGGGGGAAACCGAGAACTGGTTCCGGTAACCCCAGAACAATCCGCATGAACTGACATGTTAGTTGAGGGAACTTCTGTCCCGCGCTTTTCAGAAAGTGGCTGGAACACTAGAATCCGGCCCCATTGAACGCGAAAATTTCGCGAATTTTCACACTCATACGAAGGATGAATGAATGCAGGTCGCTATCACCTGCCGCCACGGCAGCATTGGACAGGAACTGCGCGATTACATTACTCGCAAGGCAGAAAAGCTCGTTCGATACCTCGACCGCGTCAGTGAAATCGACGTGACCATTGAGTTCGAAGGTACTCGAGTGACTGTTGAAATGCTCGTGGAAACGGATGGTTATCACACGATCGTGGCAAGTGTTGAGGGAGAAGACACGGGAGCAACCTTTGACAAAACCCTGCACAAGATGGAACATCAGGTGCACCGGCTCAAGGAAAAGCGACGCGATCATCGCCACAACGTTTCGCTCAGCGATGCATCCCAGACGCCACCGGCAGTAGAACCCGAATCAAAGAGCTGAGCCTGAATTTGCTGACGGGGCCGCAACGAACGACAACCAGACATCATCAGTGATTTTTTGAACAGAGATTAGTTTTCGAGATTGGCAGTGTTATGAAACTCACGGAATTTGTAATTCGAGAAGCAATTTTACCATCGCTGAAGGCGACTTCCAAAGAAGCCGTCATTCGGGAAATTGTCGGCAGTCTAAAAGCCAACGGAGCCGTCAAAGCGTCTGACGAAGAAGCAGTTGTTGCCGCGATTATGAAGCGGGAAGAGCTTGGTTCAACCGGAATCGGCAACGGAGTTGCGGTGCCGCACACCAAGCATCCATCGGTTGAAAAGCTGTCGGCAGCAGTTGCCATTTCGCGTACCGGAGTCGATTTCGCGAGCCTTGACGGTGAAGATGTGTTCATTCTCTTCCTGTTGGTGTCGCCGCCGGACCGCCCTGGGGATCACCTCCGAGGTCTCGAAAATATTTCGCGGCATCTGCGCAGTCAGGACTTCTGTAACTTTCTGAAGCAGTCAATGACTGAAGCAGACATCTGGGACCTGCTGGCAGAAGCAGACGCCGGCGATCGCGATGCCTGAGTTGCGAAGTGACAACGGGGTGGAAAGGGTCCATGCATGAGCGACGAGAGTATTTCCACACGCGAGGTTACTCTCCGAGTTGCTCAGGGGCTGCACCTGACCCCAATTCAGCAATTAGTGCGGAAGGCCACCGAATATCCCTGTCAGATTTCTCTGGAATTTGACGGGCGAACGGCGGACGTCAAGTCGGTTTTCGACCTGATGCTCCTTGCGGCACCATTTGGATCTGTTATGACACTGCAAGCCCGCGGAAGCAAAGCAGAGGACGCCGTCAACTCGCTTGCTCAGTTGTTTGACGGCGGATTTGTCATCACGGAATGAAGGGCGGATTAAGAACCAAATGCAGGTTCGCAGCGGGATAGCGGTTTCTCCGGGAGTCGTCAAAGGACCAGCGCTCGTGCTGGGCTCCGAAAGCTTCCGTATCCCCCGAAAATTCGTCACACAGGACGCGGTGGATGCGGAGTTGCACCGCTTTCATTCGGCCCGCGAAGTTGTTTGCAGAGACATCAAAGCCAACGAACAGCTCGTTTCTGCACAACTGGGCGCGGAATACGCGGCCATTTTTTCTGCCCATCTTCAAATGGCGCAGGATCCAAGGCTGATTCGGGAAGTGGAAAGTCTGATTCGGGATCAGTCGCATTCGCCGGAATACGCGGTCAGTCGTGTTCTGCGAAAATTTGCGGAACAGATGCAGGCACTTGGTGACCAATATCTGTCCGAACGCGCTCTCGATATTTATGACCTCGAAAAGCGTCTGCTCGGGAAATTGCTGGGCGAAAGTCGAGAAGAACTGTCGAATCTGACTGAGCCGGTGATTATCCTGGCCCACGACCTGACTCCAGGCGAAACAGCAACACTCAATACTAAGTATGTACTGGGATTTGCCACAGAAGTGGGCGGACATACCAGCCATACCGCAATCCTCGCCGGGGCACTCGAAATACCGGCAATTGTCGGCCTCGGACGCTGTTTTGGGGGAGTCTCCGGAGGAGAGACCGTCATTCTGGACGGTGACCACGGACAGGTCATTATCGATCCGGATGCCGCAACGCTCGCACGCTTCGAAGCCTCTCAGGCTAGAAACCTGCGAGTCATCGAACGGCTTGAGCAGCTGGAGAGTCTTCCTGCAGAGACGCAGGATGGCCAGCGAGTTCGGATCTACGGGAATATTGAGTTCCCGGAAGAAGTTCAGCAGTGCATTCGACGAGGTGCAGACGGAATTGGCCTGTATCGAACGGAATTCCTGTTTCTCAGCGGGAACCGCGAACCTTCAGAAGCTGACCACTACGAAGCATATTGTCGAGTTCTCGAGGCATGCGGTGACCTGCCGGTCGTCATTCGAACTTTGGATATCGGGGCCGACAAGGTTCCGGGAATCATGCAGAAGCAGTTTGCCGACAGCCAGAATCCTATGCTCGGACTCCGCAGCATTCGACTGAGCCTCCAGAATACACCGTTGTTTAAGACGCAGCTTCGAGCAATTCTTCGAGCATCTGTACATGGCAACGTGAAGGTCATGTTCCCACTGGTGTCGTCGCTCCTTGAATTCCGTCAGGCTCGCATGATCCTGATGGACGTTATGGAAGACCTCGAAGATGAAGGCATTCCATTCCAGAGGAACCTGCCAATCGGAATGATGGTAGAAGTTCCCTCGGCGGTGCTGCTCGCAGAAGAGTTCGCTCGGGAAGTTGATTTCTTCTCGATCGGTACGAACGACCTGATTCAGTACACACTGGCCTGTGATCGATCTGATCCATCTGTAGCAAACCTGTATCGTTCCGGCGATCCTTCGATCCTGAGACTGATTCAGATGGTGATGAAGGCAGCCGACAAGTACAAAAAACAGGTCACGGTCTGCGGGCAGATGAGTTCCGATCCGCGGTTCATTCCACTTCTGCTGGGACTCGGACTGAGACACCTGAGCGTGACTCCGCACGCGATTCCTCGACTCAAAGAGGTTGTGCGAAACGTTTCAATCAGCGAAGCAGAACGAATCTCGCGTCATGCATGCGAACTCGATCTGGCTCGCGATGTAGAACATTTTCTTCTGGGCGAGCTGTCTCGGCTTTGCCCGGATCTGGTGGTTTAAATCCATAACAGCGGAACAAACTGCTGTGTGGTTCACTGAATATACGGAATCAAGACAAACGAAAGCGGAACATGAAAAAGGAAATGCTGATCAACGTGCTGCAGCCCGAAGAAAGTCGGATTGCAATTGTTGAAGACGGTGTTCTTGAAGAACTGTACGTCGAACGCAGCAGCGCGGAGAATTATGTTGGGAACATCTACAAGGGTAAAGTGGTCAACATTGAACCCAGTATCCAGGCCGCCTTTGTGGATTTCGGTGTCGGACGAAACGGGTTTCTGCACGTCAGTGACGTCGAATACCAATACTACAAACATCTCATGAAAGATGGAGAAGGTCATCAGCGAACGACTGATGACGACGAGGATGATCCTCGAGCACCAAAACGTCCGGCAAAGCATATGAACGAACGCAATGCCCGGAATAAGCCTCCCATCCAAAAGATCTTTCAGCGAGGCAGTGAAGTACTCGTTCAGGTCATCAAAGAGGGGATTGGTAACAAGGGCCCAACGCTTTCAACCTATATTTCAATTCCGGGACGATATCTCGTCTTGATGCCCGGACTTCAGAGAGTCGGGGTTAGCCGCAAGATTGGTGACGAAAAGGCTCGCAGGCAACTCCGCCAAACGATGAAAAACCTTCAGCCCCCCGAAGGTCTTGGCTTCATCATCAGAACGGCCGGTATTGATCGTGAAGAAGCTGACCTGCGTCGCGACCTGAACTATTTGCTGCGACTCTGGGGCACAATCGTTCGTCGTCTCAAGAGCACCACGGCCCCGACTGATGTCTACGAAGAGAGCGATATGATTATTCGCACAATTCGGGATATCTACACGGGGGAAATCGACAGCGTTCTGATCGATGAAGATGGAGCATTCGAACGAGCACGCGAATTCATGAAGATCGTGATGCCCAGTCATGTGACCCGAATTCAGCGATACGAAGGCAACGAGCCTATCTTCAATAAGTATGGGATCGAAGAAGAAATCGTCCGCATTCAGGACCGCCATGTACCGCTTCCGGGCGGCGGCTCTCTGGTCATTGATCAGACAGAGGCACTTGTGGCGATCGATGTGAACAGCGGCAGCTTCCGCGCAGACAATGATCCGGAGGAAAGTGCCTACCAGATGAATCTGAAGGCCGCTGAAGCCATTGCAAGACAAATCCGGCTGCGCGACCTTGGCGGGGTCATCGTGAATGACTTTATTGACATGCGTCAGGAACGTCATCGCCGAGGCGTTGAACGCGCGATGAGAGAAGCGGTACAGCGAGACCGAGCTCGCACACGAGTTCTTCGGATCAGCCCATTCGGACTGATTGAAATGACTCGACAAAGAATTCGACCGTCGCTCCGCAGAAGCGTTTACGAAAACTGCCCATCCTGCAATGGGGTTGGGCAGGTGAAGACCGCTGAAAGTCTGTCCATCGAAGTGATGCGACAGGTACTCGCCGCATCAGGACATTCGGGCGTCTCTCGCATTGTGGTTGAGGTCCATGACCGAGTCGCAAATGACCTCAATAACCGAAAACGCAAAGAACTCACGCGAATTGAGGACGAAAACGAACTGACGATCAGCATTGTAGCTCGATCTGATGTCAGTTTTGAACATCTGACGTTTCGCTGTGAAGATGACAATGGGCGAGAAGTGATCCCGGAATAGAGACCA
>JAEUIH010000053.1:7072-23620 GCA_016795105.1 Planctomyces sp. | reverse complement strand
TTGAGGACCACACCAGAAACAGAGCGAGAATTCGTGCAAACGCACGAATTCTCGCCTCGTTCTGCAAAACAACTTGGATTTCCGACTCGTAGAATCCGAATCTCAACGCTACACTTCGCGATTCTCAAACGGTTCCAGCCGCAACATACTGTTTTTTTGTACAGGCAATTGAGGTAGTGTTTCGATGTTCGCTGTGATTGAAAACGGAAGCCGTCAGCATCGAGTTCAGGAAGGCGACTTCCTTTCGATGGACTATCGTGAAGACCTTCAGGATGGTGCATCGGTGACATTTGACCGAGTGTTGCTGGCAAATGGTGGTGGTCCAAGCATCATTGGAATGCCAGTGATTGCGGGCGCACAGGTTGTCGCAGAAGTCGTCATTTCTCGTGAGTTGGGTGAAAAGCTGGAGATCCAGAAGCTTCGCCGCCGCAAGAATTCTCGCCGACATACAGGTCATCGCCAGAAATATACTCGTGTTCGCATCAAGACGATCACCGTCCCGGGGCTTCAGATTGTTGCTAAGCCAGCTCCGGAAGCTGCTGCTCCAGCCGCAACGTAAACACTTTTCAGCTCTGCATGCTAAACACTTATGCAGGCTGGTACTCCTGAACAATTGGCGTATCGGTAGGGCTGGAATGATCAATCTGCCGCAGCGTATAGCAAGCGAGTCCGTTTCGAACGGTCTCGCTTTTTTTATGGGCTCACTGATTTTTGCTACAGGCGAATTCGTTTCCACGGGAGTCCGTCTTTTTCAAAGGAGCGATCGGGAATGGCGGGCTGGCCAGTTGAGAATCTACGGCGACAGTTTCCTGGGCTGAGGCGACTCCAGGATGGGCGAGCTGTCGCACTTTTTGACGGTCCTGCGGGGAGTCAGGTCCCGGAAACAGTCATTCAGGCCGTGAGTCGGTATCTGTCCGACTACAACTGCAATCGCGGGGCCGCATTTGCCACGGCGCGGGAATCGGACGAGATTCTGGAGAACGCTCACCGTGTTTTGGCTGATTTTCTGGGAACCAAAGACTCCGGAGAGGTGATTTTCGGGGCCAACATGACCACATTGACGCTGGCCGCCAGCCGAGCGATCAGCCGTGAGTGGCAACCGGGTGACGAAGTGATTGTGACTCGGCTGGATCATGACGCGAACGTGACTCCCTGGGAATTAGCCGCAGCAGACCGCGGAGCTGTGATTCGCAGGATTGAGCTCAACCGGGACGACTGGACCCTGAATCTGGACCAGTTCAAAAGTCTGCTCAACGAACGAACTCGTTTGGTCGCAGTTGGTTACGCGTCGAACGCAACTGGAACAATCAATCCGCTGACGGAGATCATTGCCGCCAGTCATGCTGCGGAAGCGCTGGTTTATGTCGATGCCGTGCACTACGCACCGCATGGCCGGATCAACGTAGAGCGACTCAACTGTGACTTTTTGGCATGTTCGGCCTACAAGTTCTTTGGGCCGCACGTGGGAATTCTGTGGGGGAGACGCGAGCACCTGGAGCGAATCCGTCCTTATAAGCTGCGCCCGGCACCGGAGCAGTTGCCGGGCCGCTGGATGACCGGAACCCAAAGCCATGAGTGCATTGCGGGAGCGGCGGCGGCCGTGGAGTATCTGGCATCGCTGGATCAAACGGGCACTGAAACGGGCGGTGATTCGAGATCAGCCAAACTTGACCGAGTATTTGGCCGAATGAGAGTCTATGAGGAAGATCTCTCACGACAGTTGCTTGAGGGACTGCAGGAGATTCCCGAAGTGACGATTCACGGAATCCGGGATTTGGGGCAGCTTGCTCGGCGCGTACCCACGGTTTCGATTACGTGGAAGGGGAAAACGCCGAGGGAAGTTGCCGAATATGCAGCAGAGCAGGGGGTCTATATCTGGAACGGCAATCATTACGCGCTGCCGTTTACAGAAACCGCAGGACTCGAACCACTCGGAACAATTCGAGTGGGTGCGTTGCACTACAACACATCTGAAGAGATCGACCGACTGCTGGGAATATTGAGGAAACTGTCGGCATCGCGAGGATGCTGAAGAAAGTGAACGAATGGTGTCAGACGCGAAGAAACCGAAGATCATTGCTGTGATGCCGGCGTATAATGCTGCACCAACGCTTGAGCGGACCCTTTGCGACATTCCTCCGGGCAGCGTTGATGAAATCATATTGGTCGACGACTGCAGCCGCGACAACACTGTTGAACTCGCCGAAAAGCTGGGCCTGACCGTCATCCGCCACCAACGGAATACCGGATACGGAGGTAATCAAAAGACCTGCTATACGACCGCGCTGGAGCATGGTGCAGATATTGTGGTGATGATTCACCCTGACTATCAATATGACAGTCGAGTGATCCCGGTTGCTGCGGAGCTGATTCGCCTCGGAAACTGCGATGTGATCCTCGGTTCGCGAATTCGAACCCGAGCCGAAGCGCTGGCCGGTGGCATGCCGGCATGGAAATACGTCGCCAATCGGCTCCTCACGATCACGGAAAACGTGATCCTCGGGCAAAACCTCGGTGACTTCCACAGTGGATTTCGGGCATATCGTCGAGAAGTGCTGGAGACGATTCCCTGGCGGGAAAATTCCGATGACTTTGTTTTTGATACACAATTTTTGGCCCAGGCGGTGTTTTATGGATACCGACTTGGCGACATTCCAGTTCCGGTAAGGTACTTCGCTGAAGCCTCCAGTATCAATTTTCGTCGCAGTACTCGTTATGGGTTGCTGACACTTTGGGTTCTATTTCAGTTTTGGTGCAATCGGCTTCATCTTTGCCAGTCAGCGATCTTCCGCAAAAAGTGACCGACCTGTACAAAACCATTACTGAGAATTGCTGCAACGGCATAAAATCCTGAAAAACATACCGAAGTGCCCGGTGTTTACGCGTTTAGCTCTTCCGGAGTGAAATGTCTGCAAAAAAAAGGTTCATGTTTGACAACTCCTTGAGCGATTTCTTAAACTTGGAAATATGCGGGCATTCGATTAAGAATCTATGCCTTTTCTCTTCAATAGTGTTTTCAGCGGGTTCTCCGCTTACTCGTCCTCTCTTCGGTTCCCTATTCCAAGGAGTCTGTCGTGATGAAGTCAACTGTCCGTCGATCGGCGTTTACGCTGATCGAGCTTCTGGTGGTGATTGCGATTATCGCAATCCTCATCGCCCTGCTGCTGCCAGCTGTGCAGCAGGCTCGTGAAGCTGCTCGTCGTACCCAGTGCAAAAACAACCTGCACCAGCTGGGCATTGCTATCCACAACTATCATGACGTCTACAACCAGTTCCCTCTGACTGTGTTCAACACAGCAGCTCCGGGATACAACTGGAGTGACTCAAGCCGTGGATCACATCTTGTTCGACTCCTGCCATACATTGAACAGTCCAATCTTTTTAATGCGCTGAACTTTTCACTGTCAGGCCCGGCATGGGGTGCAACAAACTTCGAAGGTCAGGTTGACCCAAGCGGTAAGTTGTACCGAAACTATGTCATTCCCGCTTACATGTGCCCAAGTGACCCACAGCCGATCCTGGACGGTCACTCAGCAAAGACCAACTATGCGATGAGCATGGGTAATCAGTCTATGCCGGGCGGCGGAACTGCATGGGGAACTTGCTCACAGTACAATTCTCCTGGCGACCGCAACGTGTTTGGTCTCTATGTTCCAGGCCACGGTAACACAGAAAACCCAAGCTACGTTTCAGGTGTTCTGTCTCGTCTGAACTGGGCGGCTAACTTCCGTGACATTACTGACGGCACTTCAAACACAATCGCAGCTGGCGAAATCCTCGGCCAGTGCGGCGACCACAGCCGTAACGGTTGGTTCCACTTCAACGCACCATGGATTGCCACAACAGCTCCAATCAACTTCCCGATCGCATGCGTTCGTGAAAGTCTGAAAGGCGTTTCATGGGATTCAGGTTCACCTGGCCCATTGAATGCTTGTAACCACTGGCAAAACTGGCAGACCAGCCAGGGCTTCAAGTCCAAGCACACTGGTGGTGCAAACTTCGTAATGTGCGACGGTGCAACGAAGTTCCTGAGCGAAAACATCGACTACCGCATCTATCAGCGTCTGGGCGATCGCCGAGACGGTGAAGTTGTTGGCGAATTCTGATTCTACTCGTTGAAAGAACGAGTATCAGACTGCTGAAAATGACCGCTGTGGCTATGCCGCAGCGGTTTTTTTTCGAGAATGATTTTTCGCAGGCCATTGACAAAGTGCCACCTCAGAGTGACGATGTTGTTCAGGCCTGTCTTATGTTCATGTTCACCGAAATTTCTGGATGATGTAAATATGTTAAAACAACTTCTTCCCGCTTTTGTTTGCAGCCTGGCTCTGCTCACCATTGCCGGTTGTGGTGGTGTGACTCGGCCGGAGACGGTCAAGGTAACTGGATCTGTAACCTACAAAGGTCAGCCAGTTGAGGGTGCTGAAGTTAATTTCTGGGGAACGAATGCTCCACGTGCAGCAAGCGGTGTGACAGATGCAGAAGGGAAATTTACCCTTTCAATGTTTGAATCCGGAGACGGATGTCTGGCCGGTGAAAACGTTATCACGATCGTAAAGCTCGATCCATCCTCGGTGAAGCCAGTGACCTCTCCAGAACAGATGATGAACGATCCTGCAGCCATGGCAAAGATGTCCGGCCAGGATATGGCAAATGCAAATGGCCCAGTCGGCCCGAAGTCATTGGTTCCTGAGAAGTATACAAAGCGAAACCTGACCCCACTGAAGGAAACGGTGTCTGAGGACAACAACTCATTCCCATTTACCCTCACTGACTGATTTGTTCTTATTGATTGATCGTCGGAAATATGGGCTTGTCCCGAAAACGCATAACGATCGCGGCTGTGTTGCTGGTTGTTTTAACCGCAATTACAGCCGTTTTCTTTTTTGGTAAGCCATCGCAGCCAGCCTCACTCGAGGAACGTTTTCAACTCGCGCTGGCTTCGCTCAATTCCGGACGTGCCGACAGTGTTTCAAGCACGATTGCTGCCCTCAGGGAAAACCCGGCTTACGTCGATTCTGCAAAACTCCTCGAAGCCATTTTGTTTCTGCGGGGCAATCGAGTTGAATCTTCATTGAGCGTCCTTGCAGAACTTGATCAGGAAGGACCTCTGCGCCATCAAATCCTGCTTGCAGCCGGCGAAGCTCTGAACCGCCTGCAGCGATTTGGCGAAGCCGAACGAGCACTCACAGTTCTCGTTCAGGAGCAACCCGACAACGTCGATGCTCATCGATGGCTCGGAGCCACCTACTACGATCTGGGCGCATTTGATGGGGCCATCGCGGAATTGTCCATCGTCGTCAAACTCGCACCTCAGGACTTTAGACCTCATCACCTTCTCGGTGTGATGTACGCGGACTTTGAACAACACGGAGATGCAATTCGTGAGTTCACAACAGCACTTGAATTGAAGCCATTTCCCGAAATCGCAGAACAGATTCATGTCGATCTCGCACAGGCACACGTCGCACTCCATGAATATGACAAAGCACTTCAACAGCTGAAACTTGCACCTCGTACAGGCCGTTCTCAACGATTACTGGCAACCTGCCTTCTCAACACAGGCAGACTCGAAGAAGCGCAGAAAGCAGCCGATGACGCTCGGTCACTCGGAGAGAAATCGGCCGCGCTGGCACTTCTCGAAGCGGAAATGCTCGATCAGCGAAATGACTCCACGAAAGCCGCAGAACTCCTGCAGCAGGCGATCTCTGAGTTTCCCGCTGAAGCAGAACTCTACTATCAGCTGGGCCTGATTCTGCAAAAGCTCGGCCGTACCGAAGAAGCCACGGCCAAAATGAAGGAATGGGAAGGTTACCGCGACCTCAGCACCCAGCTAACCCAACTGAATCTGAAAGCGGTCGCCGATACACGCGATGCATCGCTCCGTGATCAGCTGGCAGACATCTGTGAAAAGCTGCACAAACCGGAACTTGCTGCTATGTGGAGAGCAGCCGCAGAATCCTGCCGCCGAGCTCAGGCCGCCGAAACTCCCAACCCTCCGTAGCTTGGGCATTCCTGCCCGAGCCCACCCCCGCTCCGTGCTGGCTCCACTCTTGATGGTTCGGTTGCTGAATTCGCACTGCCACGTTTCGAATCGCAGCCAGGGGATGGGACGGGCAGGCGCAGTCAGGGGATGGGACGGGCAGGAATGCCCATCCTACGAGAAACGAATCTGGCACCAATCTCAGTCGATTGCTACAATTTGGCCTTCGAATGGAACTCGAAATCAGTGGATTCAGGGACGGAACCATGCCAACGGAAACAACGACAGCGCCCGCATTTCTCGATGCACTTTGGAGCGATCTTCAGCAACTGGTCACCATCGATGCTGTGATGGCGCGACTTCAGGCGTGGGGACCAAGGATTCTGTCTGCGCTAGCCGTGTTTGTTATCGGACGAATCTGCGCAAAGCTGTTGACATCCATGCTGATGCGAGGAGCAACTCGCGCTAAGCTTGACGAAACGCTCAGTCGATTCGCATCAAACGTTGTTTACATTTTGCTGTTGACCACCGTCTCGATCGCCGCACTTGGCTGTCTGGGTGTTGACACAACATCGCTGAGCGCCGTGCTGGCCGCGGCTGGGTTTGCCATTGGTATGGCTCTGCAGGCATCGCTTGGGAACATCGCTTCGGGTGTGTTACTGGTTTTCTTCAAACCATTTCGAGTCGGAGACTTTGTTGAGCTTGGCGGGATTCGCGGCAAGGTCGTCGAAATTCAGATCTTCAGCACGATTCTTGTCACCGCCGACAACGTTCGAATGATCGTTCCGAACGCAAGCATCACAAACGGAACGATTCAGAATTTCTCAGCGGAACAAAAGAGACGCATCGATTTGATTGTCAGTTGCGGATACCACGACGATCTTCGAGCCGTCAAGTTGTTCCTTCAGCAACTGATGTTGTCGGACAGCAGGATCCTGAGTGACCCGGCTCCGGTTGTTGCAGTTTCAGAACTTGCCGACAGTGGAGTCAACATGGTTGTTCGACCATGGGTGGCAGGACGAGACTATTGGGACGTTCGATTTGCACTGACCGAAGCGATTAAACTCGGATTTGATGAGCGTGGATTTACAATTCCATTCCCATCGCGAGACGTCTTTGTTCATCAGGCAGAACCATATTCTCAACTGGTCGTCAACGAATCTTCTGCCTTTGCAGCGTGATCATTCTGTTCGCTTCCTGACAGAGGATCTCACGGAGGCAAAGCGTCACGGAGTTTGATGAGAATGAGATTTAGATGAAGGCTGACGTTCCGTGAATTGTCCAGTGAGCGAACAAGCCGTTGCAGTGGAGCGGCGGAAACGGGGCCGTTCGAATGAAGAACCAACTCCCGCCGCCCACAGAACCGTGTCGTTCTGTGATTGAAGTCTTCCCGTTGTCTTCGCCTCGTACTCAGTGAAACGGTACTCGTACTCGAAAAAGGCTCTGGTACACGCACCGGCCGGCGGTCATAAGATCCGAACGGGCTTATCGGGAAAGATATCGCAGAGACGCGGAGGCGCAAGGACGCAGAGAAGACCCGAGAGGATTCGAACCGCAGGCAGGGGCGGCGGTTGAACCACGAAAGATACGAACCAGATGCCGTCGGAATCAACTCACTGAAATCCTCGCTGCACAAAACGCCGACACCAATGAACTTACACAACTTGCCGTAGAATATCTTTGCGGCTCGAAAAGAATTCAACTGTTCGTAGTACGGAAAACCCAACGCGGCTTCGCTTCGCTCAGCCGCAACCAAGTTGAGTTTGCAGAATGGAACGAGTTCTTCGACCGGCGTGTTGATTTATTGGCAGAAGAATTCCGTGGTCGCCAATCACGCTGGCTACGCACTGAATGCTGTCGGAATCAATTCACCGACATTACTTTCTGGCCGTGATCCAGATATAGACCGTTGCATCTCCCACCGAAACACTTCGAACACCGGGACCGGAACTCATCTCAAATGTGATCAGATCCGCCAGTGTCTCCGCTTTGATATAATCGCCCCACTCAGCAACCATTGACTGCAGGACGGGTTCCGCGGAGTGGTAAGCAATCTGAATTCGATCCTGAATGTTGAGATTTGCGTCCTTACGCAGCTGCTGAACCTGTCTAACAAAGTCTCTCGACATCCCTTCTCGAAGAAGGTTCGGTGTCAGCACGGTGCTGATTGCAACCTGAATACCGGAATCATCCGCGCACACCCAGTCGGCAGCCTGTTCGGTGCTGATCAGTACATCCTCCGGAGTCAGATCGAGCTGTTGACCGTCCAGCGTGATACTCAGATTCTCGCCACGTCTGAGCGGCCCAAGGACCGAATCTCCAAGCTCGGGAAGCTTTGTCCTCAGCAAATTGAGCAGCTTTCCATACTTGGGGCCGAGGGTTTTGAGATTTGGCTTATAAGAGTAGCCGACCAGTGCATCGAGGTTCTGTTCCCGCTGCACCGACTGGATATTGAGTTCTTCGCCGATCACGTCGGCCAGTTTTTCAATGGCCTCCCCCGTTTCGGTTACGGCCGCCGCGAATCGAAGCTGAGCCAGTGGCTGGCGAACTCGAAGATTGGATTCCTCTCTCAGCTTGTGTCCCAGCCGAACGACCTTCTGAGCGGCCGCCATGCGGAGATTGAGCGCTTCATCCAGCAGGGCTGGACTGGCGGTCGGATAATCGCAGAGATGAACAGAGCAGGGCAGTCCGCCTGAGTTGTCGTCAGTCCGGGTCTTGTCCGGCTCTGATCCGAGCACAAGATTCTGATACATTCGCTCCGTGAGGAACGGGATGCAGGGAGCCAGCAGCCGGCACAGCGTCACCAGCACTTCGTACAGTGTTTCATACGCCGCGGTTTTATCAGCGTCGCCAGCATCTTTTGAACGCCAGAACCGACGTCGATTTCTGCGAATGTACCAGTTGGAAAGATCGTCGATGAATGCCGCAGCAGCGGCACAGAAGCCTGGTGTATTGAAGTTACTCAACTCCGAATCCGCCACCTGAATCAGATGCTGCAGATTTGACAGGATCCAGCGATCAATTTCCGGTCGATCGGCCATCGTTCCTGGTTGAGCAGCCTGTCCTGCTCCGGATACCCGAGAACGCAGTTCGGCCGACGGAACAAATCCGTCAGCAATTGCATAGTCCACAAAGAACTTGTAGCAGTTCCAAAGCGGAATCAGGATTTGACGTCGAGTTTCATCAGCGGGACCGCTCGTGACCAGACAGGTCGGGACGCCTTCGCGTGTCTGATCAACGGGACCATCCATGGTTTGCAGTGTGACCGGCTGATCCTTATGTCGCGTTCCGAAGCGGAGGTCGACAGCCGGATTCTGAGCCAGGTACATCCACCGCATCGTATCAACACCCAACTGCTCGGCGGCCTCTTCAAACCAGATCGCGGTACCATCAGATTTGTGCATTGGCTTACCCTGTTCATTTTGAACAAGTCGATGTCCAAGCAGGGTTCGAAACGGCTTCTTTTCTTCCGCTGTTGACGCTTCGTCGTATCTCATCATCGTGGAGAGAGACAGCATGGAATAGAACCAGTTACGGAACTGTCCAGGGAAGCACTCGGTGACAAGATCCGCCGGATACCATTTCTTCCATTCCTCGCGATTGTGGTTGTAGCCCATGGTGCTGAATGGCACGATGCCGGCATCCAGCCACGGATTTCCGACATCCGGAATTCTGGACATCAGATTGCCGGTTCGAGGGTTTCGAATCCGAACATGGTCAATCCATGGACGATGGGGCGTGTTTCCTTCCAGTTGCTCCCAGCCTTCAACCGCTCGTTCCTTCAATTCAGCAAGTGAACCAATAACGTCGAACTCCCCGGTGACTTCATCGACCCAGATCGGCAAAGCAAGTCCCCAGAACCGTTTCTTGCTGATCATCCAGTCGCCCATATTCGACAGCCATTCAATCTCCCGATCCTGACCATCAATACTGTCCGGAAGCCAGCGAATCTGCCGTGTGACGTCCTTAATTTCGTCTCGCCAATCCATATTGATGAACCACTCGTCAACAAGCCGAAACACGAGTTCATCGCCCGTTCGCCAGCAGTGAGGGTAGATGTGTGGATAAACTTCAACGGCAACCAGCAGACCTTTGGCCTTCAGTTTTTCAAAGACAAGTTCAGCCGTCTGGGACGAAATTGCCTCACGCCCGGCGAATTCCCCGAATTCTGAAGAGTAGGTTCCATCGTCGAGCAGTGGTGCAATGACCGGAAGGCCCATGGCAACACCCATCTTATGGTCAATATCTCCACAACCTGGCGCGATATGTACGATCCCGGTTCCCTCGCCGGCAACCACATTTGCGTTGCCACGAGAATCTCGACCACCATCAATCACTCGGTGACTGTTGACTCCGGAAACATGGAGATTGCTTTCATCAACCGGAACACCGCCGAGCTGCTGCTGAGCGGGCAGATCATCAAACGGACCCGCATAGCGTTTACCAACCAGTTCAGAGCCTTTGATGGATCCGAGCTCTTCAAAGCCTCCCTGTTCCTTAAAGATCTGAGCGATGGTCTTTAGTTTCGGAACACCATCGGGCCACTTCCATTCCGGACGACCAAAGCCATCGCGGAACTCTGTTGAGAGCCGCTGAAAATTCAGGTTGTCTTTCGCAAAGTAATAGATTGCACCATCGCGTTTTGCCTGGAGCCGCACATATTCAAGATCCGGATTCACGGCACACGCGACATTACTTGTCAGTGTCCATGGAGTCGTGGTCCAGACCAGCAGATATTCACCGGATGGCGTCTTCTCATCCTCTGAAAGCAGAGGGAATCTTGCAAACACGCTCTTGTGTGTGGTCAGTCGGCGGCCTTCAGCGATTTCCATCTGGCTGTATGCACTCCCGCCACGCCCCGACCAGGGCATCACGTCGTGCCCCTGATAGATCTTTCCTCGTTCAAAACACTTCTTCAAAAATGTCCAGATCGTCTCATTGTTCTCTGTACTGAACGTAAAGTAGCTGCCTCCCCAGTTCGGATTTCCGAGCCGTTCGACCAGGCGATGAGCAACACCCGTCTCCTGGTTTCCTTTAGGAGTTGTGAGAGTCACCGGGACATCGGACCCGAGAGCATCCGCCAGTGAACGCAACTGATCCGGATGATCCCAATCCATCCAGTAGCCCAGACGCATGGATTGTTCCGTCTGCCGAGCAGCAAACCGCAGTACTCGGCGCTTACACTCATTCACAAACTGATCAATCCCATATTCATGAACTGCAGTCTTTGTTCCAAGCCCCAACTGCTTCTCGACTTCAACTTCGACCCACAGACCCTGACAGTCGAAACCGTTCTGAAACCGCTGATCAAACCCCTTCATAGCGAAGAACCGCTGAAAGGTGTCTTTGTATGTTCGCCCCCATGCATGGTGCACTCCCATGGGGTTATTGGCGGTAATCGGGCCATCCAGAAAACTCCAGCGTTTCCTGCCCGCATTCTTCTTTCGAAGTCTCTGGAAGACCTGGCCACGATTCCAGAAATGGAGGACGGTGTGTTCGCCCGGAACAAAACTACTGTCGGAAACAGGTTGAAACATAGGAGTGATCAGTCGGAAACGCGCGAGTGAACGATTCTTCCAGGAGCCGGACGGTGCCCATCACCGCCGGCCTGCCAACAACAGGCTCGGGGACGGGATTGTAGCGAAGCGTTTGCTCAGGTCGAATCGATCCGTCAATCAGCCGACTGATTCTCCCTGCATGGATAACATTCGTCCGTCCGTTTGCGATCCTGAATTCCTGATGTTATGCTCTCACACCTACGGGGTATGGTTAACCAGAAGTTGAGAGGTCCATTTGATGAAACGACATCACCAGTCCGCACTCTTCAGCCTCCTGAATCGTCGAGGTCAAATGAGCACAACGGCAATCGTATTCATTATTTTGGGGATCTGTTTCGTCGTTGGCATTGTTCTGCTGGCGTTGGTGGTTGCATTGATGCTTCCAGCCGTGCAGCAGGCACGTGCTGCGGCCCAGCGTGCGCAGTCAACGAACAACCTGAAGCAGATTGGACTGGCACTCCACAACTATCACGATGTATACAACATGGCGCCTCCCGGCGGCATCTATACGGCCGACAACACACCTTACAACAGCTGGATGACCTCGCTGCTGCCCTACATCGAGCAATCACAGACCTACAATCAGATCGATTTCAATGAACCATGGTCCTCGCCACGGAATCAGGCCATATTCACGACCCCGATCATGAATTATCTGCAGCCTGCCGCACCTGCGCAAAGCCTCAGTGTCGGCCAGCTCGCAGCAGCTCACTATGCAGCAAATTCAAAACTGTTGCTCGATAATAAGGGATTCAAGTTTCGCGAAATCACTGATGGCACGAGCAACGTGATTGCCGCCGGCGAAGTCAACAGCAATTTCATGGCTTGGGGAGACCCTGCCAATCGCCGCGACCCGAGCGCCGGAATTGGAAGTGGCCCTGGCCAGTTTGGCTCTCTCACATCCGGGCAAAACGGAGCCAATATTCTGATGGCAGACGGTTCCGTTCGGTTTATCTCTGTGGAAGTGAGTCCCGATGTTATGTCCAGGCTGGCCGATCCAGCGGATGGACAGGTTGTTGGTGAGTTTTAGAGAGAGAGTCGCCCGCTTGAGAAAATCTGGCAGACGTTGAAAGGTTGGTTCAGTGAAGCGGCATCACCAGTCAGCGATCTCCAGCCTCATCAAACGTCGAGGACAGCTTAGCACGACAGCGATCGTGTTCATGATTCTTGGAATTTGTTTTTTGGTTGGCATCGTCCTGCTGGCAGTTGTGCTGGCACTGGCGATTCCCGCGATTCGACAGGCACAGACAACTGCACGTGCCGCGGCAGTTCGAGTACAGTCCAAAAACAACCTGAAACAAATTGGGCTCGCTTTCCACAACTATCATGACACCCACAACATGTTGCCGCCGGGCGGCATCTACACGACTGACAAGGTCCCTTACAACAGTTGGATGACTTCTCTGTTGCCATATGTCAACTACGCGTCGACATACAATCAGATTGACTTCAGTCAGCCCTGGACAGCAGCCCAGAACCAGACTGCGTTTCAAACCCAGGTATTGATTTACATTCACCCGGGAGCTCCTCCGGGAAGCGGTTCCATCGGTAAACTGGGAGCAGCTCATTACGCCGGAAATTCCCAGTTGCTTCTCGACAATCAGGGCACAAAGTTTCAGAACGTCACAGATGGCCTGAGTAACGTCATCATGGCTGGCGAAGTGGCTGGCAGCTTCATGGCGTGGGGCGACCCCGGAAACCGCCGTGACCCAACTGCCGGCATTGGAAACGGGCCAGACCAATTCGGGTCCCCTGAACGAGGTGCAACAGGAATGGACATCCTCCTGGGCGATGGATCTGTAAGGTCCATCTCATACTCAATCAATCCGAATGTTCTGTCTGGCCTTGCAGATCCCGATGATGGTCAGGTGATCCCTGAGTTCTGAGTCAGATTAATTCAGATCAACTCAGATCAATGGTGACGGGTGCGTGGTCACTGACCTCCAGAGCCGCCTCTCGATGAATCGTGGCCGACCGAAACAGAGTTCTCGCCGCGGGATTTGCCAGCAGGTAGTCAATTCGCCAGCCGCGATCGAGTTCTCGTGCACGTCCACGGTTTGACCACCACGAATATGGCCCCTGCATTTCGCCAAAATGCTCTCGAACAAGATCGTGCCATCCGGACTCCAGTAGTCGCCCAAACCACGCACGCTCGTGAGGGAGAAACCCGGAAGTCTGTTCATTGGAACGCGCGTAGAAAATGTCGCGTTCCGTATGAGCGATATTAAGATCACCACCGAGTATCAGAGGTTCAGACGCCTGATTTCGGCCGGCCCAGGATCGAAATGTCTTCATCCATTTCTCCTTCTCCGTTTGTCGTTCAGGGCCGGATGATCCGGAAGGCAGATAAACACTGACAATCTGAACACCAGCGATGTCTGCGGAAATGAAACGGCCTTCGGGATCGACTCCGTCACCGCGAACGCCAACTCGGAGGTTTTGTAAAGGAAGCCGGGAGAAAATCGCGGTACCAGAATACCCGGGGCGGACCGCTGGATTCCATGCAACGTGCCATCCCTCTGGGCTTTGCCAGTCTGTAGGCAGTTGTTCCGGTCGACAACGTATTTCCTGGAGCAATAAGACGTCGGGGGCAATGACCTGGAGATGCTGAGAGAAGCCCTTTCTGAGAGCAGCCCTCAGCCCATTAACATTCCATGTTGTAATTCTCAACGAGCCAATACTCCTTACTGAACAAGCAGCGAAAACCCTTGCGGCAGACTCTCGGTTCTCCAGCATCGCTCCACCATGTCAATTGAGGCGCTTTGCAATGTTTCTGAGATTTCGTCATTTTGAGGGCTTTGTGGTTGCTTTAGGGTTCCTTTGGGTCAGATAATTTTGGGTTGTTCAACGGCGATTTCCAGTCGGCAATCGCTTCTTGTGTCCGCACATCGAGAGAATCGCCTTCAGTTGTCTGTTTGAGAGGCTTGGATCAATGAAGATAAGCTCAAAATTCTCAAGGGTCGTAGCATATTCCGTCGGAGGAATCATGACCATCGGCTCTGCCAACGTTCAGGCCTTTGCGGTCATGCCGGTCGAAGAGACTGTCGAGACTGTCGTTGCAGCAGAAGCCACTGAGGCAGTCGTGGCAACGTCACATGCATCAGACGTCTATCTGGCTGCGGACGGAACATTGTCAGGTCATTTTGGCCGCATCTCAGCTGAAGGTGGCGCCACCATTGGTGTATCAGGACTGAGTGTTGTATTTCTTGCCGCGGGGCAAACTGTTGCTCGAGCGACTACCGAACAGGATGGCAGCTTTTCTGTCTCAAACCTGCCACCGGGAATCTATGGAGTAGTAGCTTCCGGGACAGAGGGATATTCAGCGTTTTCGGTCAACGTACTTCCGGCACAGCCTGGACGAGTTTCCAAGATTGATTGTCCGGTCATTACGCCTGAAAACTTCGTCACTGTTAAGCAATTGATTACCGGCGTTATCGAAAAGTATGAAAGTTCTGCAGCCAGCGAAGAGCCAGCAGCACCAGTCCAGTTGTCACTTCCCGGCGAGGGAGAAGCCTATGGCTTTTCAGCAGCTATTTCTCACCAGACCGTAACAATCGGGGCTGATGGAACAGTGCAGGGCGAATTGGCAATGTTGCCACCACGACCTGTCAGTGACTTGACTGTTCACTTTGTTAAGGACAATGTCATTGTCAGCTCAGCAAAAGTGCAGCCGGACGCTACTTTTGAGGCAACATCACTGACTCCCGGTGTTTACGGGCTTGTGGGTGTTGGGCAGGATGGTGTCTTCGCCATCGCTCTCGAACTGGTTGCTGACGCCGGTGCTGTTCAGACAACAGAATATCGTCCAGTAGCCCTGATGCGAGCTGGCGTTGTGGCAGGTTCACCTGTTGGTCCAGGCGCATTTGGCGGTGGTGGTGGTGGTGCCCAGGCCAATCAGGCTCCTCCTGCAGGTGCGGCTCCAGCGGGTGGGGCTCCAGGCGGTGGCTCAGGTGGCGGTTCTGGCGGTGGTGCAGGTGGCGGTGGCGGTAGCGGCCTTCTTGGCACACTGCTTGGAGCAGGTGCGGGCGCTGCCATTGGTGCGGCAATTGCGGACGACAACGACAAGGCATCAAGCCCAAATATGTAGTCGTTTCGACGTCTGTCGATTGACGTCAGATTGAAATCAGAGAGCCATTCCGGTGAATGCCGGGATGGCTCTTTTTGTTTTCCGCAGAATCATAAAAATCGTTTTTGATGGTGTTTCCGATCTGAACAACGCCTGATTGGACGGCAGTTATCGCCGAAGTCAGCGAGGACGTCGCAAAAGTTGCCGATGAACATCAGCACTGCCTGCTGAAATTCGCGCTGGTGCGGTGCTTGCCGGACCAGTTGTTCGAAAGTTCTGCAACTCAACCAGACACATCTGAGCCGCCCTCCGAAAGGGTTGTCATGCTGCGCCAAATGCTGTTGTTCGCATTCTGCTCTGTGATCTCGCTTCATTCGTGTTTTGCCGATCCCGGCAGCATGCCTCAGAATGGTTTCGAGCAATCTTATGAATCCGCAAAGGAACGAGCAGCTTCCTTTCAACTGCCGCTGTTGATTCACTTTCAGGCCTTCTATTGCGGGCCTTGTCGACAGATGGACTCGCAGGTGTTTTCATCGTCGGACGTTCAGACAGAATTGGGACGAGGATTGGTTGCAGTCCAGATTGACGTGACTCAGCATCCGGACCTCGCAGGCGACTTTAATGCTTCCACCGTTCCGAGAGACGTGGTGGTCTATCCGAATGGCAAGACGGAGACTCTTCAGATTGGATTCGTGCCGAGAGCATCGTACATTGCCATGCTCAATCGAATTCGCAGTGAAGGAGATCGTATCCGACTGGAACTTCCTTCAAAGCCGGCACCGACGACTGAGCCGTCCGACGGCGCCACGTCTGAAGATTCGGCAGCAAATCAACCGGCCGGCACCAATTCCACGGACTCTGAAGAGGTGACAGAAAGCACAGGCGAGACCGAAGAGCCCCTATTCCTTGGGCTCGATGGTTTTTGCCCGGTACGGCTTCAC
>JAEUIH010000053.1:0-6976 GCA_016795105.1 Planctomyces sp. | reverse complement strand
CACAATGACCGCCAGTGGGTCCGGGGACAGGACGAGTTGAGTGATTCCTACCGAGGCGTGAAGTACTATTTTTCGAATTCGGAGAGTCTGAAAGCGTTCCAAAAGGACCCTGGTCGATTTGCACCGAGGAACTTTGGATGCGACCCGGTGGTTCTGGTGGACTCGAATCGAGCAATCACTGGCAAGATTCAGTATGGTGCGTTTTTCGATAACCAGCTCTTCCTGTTTGAGACGGCCGAGAATCGTACGGAATTCAAGAAGAACCCCCTGAAATTCACAAAAATCCGACATGCCATCCGAATTCAGGATGTTGAAGGGACTCGGATTCGCTGAACACCCCCCATTTGGGCTGCAGAACAGGATTTTTCGCGAGTGGAGCGAAAATGTTTGGCTTATAACCCGAGAGTTCAATTGACAGGGAATTCTGATCAGTTAATACTAGTTGCTCGTCACACAGCGTTTCGCTCTGACGAAAGTTGCCGCTTTTTGGGCAACCGGGTTATCTAAGTTGCACGGTGGAGCTGTTTCTCGAAAGGTTCCAAACCGTTTCTGGGCACCTCGATGACGCCAAGGCAGTTTTTTCAACAGATACTTACTCTGCCTTTGTGAATGAATGTGGATTGCCCAGCCAACACTCTGTTGGGTCGTGCCAACACAATGTTGGGTCGCTCTGAAAATAATTTTCTGTCATGGTGTTTCCCACCATTTGGGACCATCGTCTTTGGGCATACGGGTCTTGCCTGATTGCAGACAGAAGAGAGCGAAGCGGCGAGAAACTGCTACTCAGGATTTGTGCTTGTGCGCTTTTTCATCCTCGTTCGCGAGCGACCAGGATCGCTCTGAACAAATGCCTTTTCGCCCGAATTCTGCTTTTCACAGTTAGGTAGATTATGCCGACACGTGGTTCCGATTCATCCGAAGGAACAGAAGAACGCTCACCTCGACGCCGAACGGCGCCGCGTGCGTCGTCCCCCCGGACCCGAACCTCACGTACTCGCCGGACACCCAGTGAGACAACCGAATCCGCTGAGCGAGTAACATCTTCGGCAGACGATGACTTTGGTGATGGGGTGGTCGCGGAAGAACGGCCTGCCCGTCGTTCAGAATCGCGCCGATCGTCTTCCACATCCGAAGCATCTGCTTCAGAGTCACGTGCTCCGGCGGAACGCAGCTCGGCTCGCCGAGAACGTTCGGTGGAAGATACCGGTGCCGAAACGACTGCCGAACCTCGTACTCGCCGACCTCGGGCAGAACGCCCGGTCCGACGAGAGATTGGGGCTGAACTTCGCCCTGTTGAAAGCGAACGGCCCCCTGTTCGAGGGGAAAGCGAACGGTCGTCCGTTCGTGGTGGCAGCGAACGTCCTTCCGTTCGTGGTGAACGTCGACGACGGTCTTCGGAATCGAATGCTGGATTGTCTGATTCAGCCAGTGCTGAGCCGGAATCACGGCCCGCTCCGGCACCACGAGCAGACAGCGATGACCGGGAAACCCGCTCGTCAAATCCTCCTCGACAACTCGAATTCTACACAACCGACGCCGATTTCGGAGACGATGACTTTTCGATCTCTGACACCGGTGAAGATGGCGATGAAGCACCACGCGAAGGTGGCGAAGGGGATCGCAGACCACGACGTCGCCGACGTCGCCGACGTCGCGGCGGCAGCGGCGGCGGAGCTTCAGGCGGTGGTGCTGAAGGACGAACCGAAGGACGTTCAGACATTCGACCCGAAGGACGCGGTGAAGGTCGATCAGAGATTCGTCCTGAGGGTCGATTCGAAGGTCGCTCCGATGGGCGTTTTGAAGGCAGTTCCGATTCGCAAAGAAATGATGGGCAGCGTTCTCGCGGAAGAGGACGTGGAAGAAACCGTCGAGGAAGCGGTGGAGGCGGCGGTCGAGAACTCGGCGGCAGCGGACCAATGGGTGGCAGCCGCGATCGCGATCGTAGCCGAAATCTCCCCAGACGCGGCCGTCCAATTCAGGCCAGCACTGAGCCAATTGAAGGCACTTTCGATGGAGTCCTTGAACTTCATCCGAAGGGCTATGGGTTCCTGAGAGATCCCCGCAAGAACTACGCCGCAGAAGACTCAAATCCTTTTGTTTCAAGCTCGCTCGTGGAGAAATACCATCTTCGCGAAGGTGTGCTGATCCGAGGTGAAGTAGGGCAGGGGACTCGACATCAGGGGCCTCGACTGCTCGAAGTTGAACTCATCGATGGATTCACTCCGGACGAATATGCAAACGTCAAACATTTTGACCAACTGACTCCCATCAACCCCTTCGAACAGATTCGCCTTGAAGTGGGCCCCCGACCACTCACAATGCGAGTTATGGACCTTCTTTGTCCGATCGGAAAAGGTCAGCGAGCTCTGCTGGTCGCACCACCTCGCACCGGCAAAACGATGCTTCTGCAGGACATCGCCAACTCAGTGAGCTTTAACCATCCGGAAATCCACCTGATGGTTCTGCTAATCGATGAACGCCCGGAAGAAGTGACCGAAATGAAACGACTTGTTAACGGAGAAGTCATCGCTTCTTCGCTCGACAATGAAGTCGAAAGTCATATCAGAATCAGTCAGCTGATTATTGAACGAGGCAAACGTCTGGCTGAAGAAGGCAAGGATGTCTTTATCCTGCTGGACAGCATCACCCGACTTGCACGTGCCTTTAACAAATGGAGCAACTCCGGCCGTACTGCAACCGGTGGACTTGATATACGAGCCCTCGATATTCCAAAGAAGCTCTTCGGTACGGCTCGACGCTTCGATGAAGGTGGCTCGTTGACCGTCTGCGGAACTGCTCTGATTGATACGGGCAGTCGCATGGATGAAGCCATCTTCCAGGAGTTCAAAGGCACCGGGAATATGGAAATGGTGCTGAGTCGCGATCTTGCCGATCGGCGAATCTGGCCATCGATCGATGTCACTAAATCAGGGACCCGTCGCGAAGAGAAGATTCTGTCACCAGATGTTCTCGAAGGTACAACACGCCTGCGTCGAAGCCTGATTACTCTCAGCCCCGTCGAAGCTATGGAGCAGTTGACAAAGACGATGGAAAAGTTCCCGACGAATACAGAGTTTCTGACGAAGATTCGAAACGTTCTCTAAGTCGTCGTAACTCTCACTCGTTGCCGTCAACCAGATCCCAAAACTCTTCAGCCTCAGGGTCTTCGCTCTTCCGCGGAGGCTTCTGAGGCTTGTTGTTTTTCGGGCGTTCGCTGCTGCCAGGACGTGCTTTTCCACCCGTCTTTCCACCCATGGGCGGTTTTCCACCTGCCGTTGGTTTTCCACCGGCGGCCGGTTTTCCGTGTGTTCCCGTTATTCCCGGCTTCTCAGGAGTCCTGGTTTTTCGAGTCGCTTGTTGCGGTGGTTTTGCCGGTCGCCGAGCGTTCTTCGATTGCGGCAAACAGCGTGGACATTCTCCTCGATTTCCAAGTGGCTTGCCGCACTGATCACACAACAGGATGGGAATATCAGCGTCCTCAGCCACCTGCTCAAAGTCAAATTCATCCATGTACTTTGCCAGAGTGGAGAGTGGGTCTGCGTCATCGGTGCTTTGCGGGCTCGTTACGGGGTGCCCGTTCGGTTCGGTTAGCTGCGTCGGTTTAACGGCAACAACGGTCGGCGGCTCCACAGGCTGCACATAATCGAACTCAACATCGTTAGCTGATGACTGCTCAAGCTGAGCTGAAATGTTCTCCTGTCGAATGATTTCAGTTTCCGCAGCAATCCCGCTTTTCAGTTCGCGTGCCGACACATGCACTCGAGCAAGGTGGTCATAGCTGATGGTCACTTCAACTTCACTGCCCTCCGGAAGATTCTTTGGCAGTTCAGTAATCACACAATCTCCAAGTACTGTGGGAGGCAAATCGGCTCCGGCACCGCTTTCCACAATTCGAACGTGCACTCTGGTTTGATTGGCCACAACTGTCCCAAAGACATGCGTGCATGCAACCGGAAGTGACGAATTTGCCGGGATCAAATAATGAGGGATTCGTTTCCCGCTTTCTTCATCCCGAATCAGAATCCCCAATGAACGAGCGCAGACACTTTGCTGGCGGACTTTTGCGAGCCTTGCCGATGCCTGACTGCTGAAAATCGTTCGAGTGACATCGCGATCAGACAGCAGCATACCCGCATAGTAGGCTGCACCATGTGCAATGGACTGATCCGGAGAGAGTGACGTGTTGAGAGTTCGGCCACTCAGCTTCTTGAGACTCTCCTTCACCATCGGCATCCGGGACGCCCCGCCAGTGGTGAGTACGACATCGATATGAGCCCAGCCCATTCGATTGTCTTTGAGAATTCGGCGTGTGACGGACTCACAGCGAGCCAGCAGATTTCGACTGAGATGCTCAAACTCCTGAAGCTCGATCTGATATGAACGGCGTCGACCGCCATGAACAACGTTGATTGCAGCTCGCGGCCTGACCGACAGACTTCGTTTCGCCTGCTCGGCCTCAAGAAACAGGGATTGATGACTTTCCGGATCTGTCCTCGGATCATCGCCAAAATCCGCGATGAATTTTTCTGCCGCCGCATCGACCAGCACTCGTGTCCAGTCGAGGCCTCCAAGCTGCAAATCTCCGTCAGAGGCAATCACTCGCACTTCATCGTTCGTATACCTGACCACTGCCAGGTCCAGAGTACCACCTCCAAGGTCGTACACCAGCAGAGTCTGATCAATGGCGAGTTCACGAAACGCGAGTCCCTCATTGCCAAGGACATGACACAGAGCTGCTGCCACGGGCTCATTAATCATTTCAATGCGATCGAGTCCCGCCGAATGACCGGCGAGAAGCGTTGCGTGTCGCTGCGCATCACTGAATTGAGCCGGGACGGTAATGACCGCCTCTTCAATCGGTCCAATACGTTCCTGTGCCGCGGCAATCAGCTTCCTCAGAATCATTCCCGAAATATGTACAGGGGAATAACGAGCGTTCCCGATCTTCCAGAACTTTTGCGAATCCCCCATGAACCGCTTGGCATGCATGACCACTCGGTCCGGATGAGAGATTGAGTTTCGCAGTGCTTCCGTTCCAACCACGTAGTGATCGTCGTCGAAGAACACGGTTGATGGAGTTGCCAGCTCTCCCTCCTGATTGGGAATTGTAACCGGCTGACCGTGTTCGTTTAGCCACGCAATGCAGGAGTACGTTGTCCCCAGGTCGATACCGACAGCCTGAGTCTTCTTCATGACAGGATTTCCGGAGTTCGAGCATCAGGAATCGCGATCAGACGCGAACAGAGGGGAATCTTACGCAGGGATTGAGACAAAACCGAGAAAATGCCGGTCGGGAATCTGCATTTCCGCAGGACTCCACCGGCATCTCGGGCAGATATCTCAGTTCCAAATCGCTCTTACGATGAACGGGTTTTGCCGCATCGCCTCCGGAAGTTACTGAGAAACTTGTGAAGATCCCGTTCGGTTCAGGGTATCCAGTTCCCGGACGGCGCGAGAAATGTGTTCTTCCACATCTGTCGACCAAACTGTTGGCAACCCATAATAAATCATTGAAGTTGCACCTTCGTAGCCCCCCTCCATCAGCACTCGAGCCGAAGGAATATAGGCCATGACATCATTGGAGTACCCGGCGACCCATGTGGCCGGACTCTTCAGTTCCGCCTTCAGCCGCAGGCTATATTCCACAACAACTTCACCGCCCAACAGCACAAAGGACACGTCATCACCAATCAGCCATTCCTGAACAGGGTAGGGGTATGTTGGCGAAAGTTGTCCGTCACGTTCAATTTCCTGAAGCAGCCGCCGAGCTCGACGGACTCGATAGACGTCCGTTGACGTTGTCTCTTCCTCGATTTGCACTTTTGTCGGAAGCGTCCCCAGAGCCAGATCAATCTCGCGATATGCGGCTCGAAGCTTCCCCTGAACCTCATTCATCGGACTATTCAGCACGTCATTAACATCGCCCGCAATTTGTCGACCGTATTGCTGAGCCAGTTCAACCGTGCGACGGGGTAGGGGATTCTGGTCTGCTCCGCAGCCCGCCCAGAACAGAGCGATTGTCCCGGGATGCTGCTGCTCAATTTCAATCTGAGCAAACCCTGGCCAGTCTCCGCTCCACTGAAACAGGCTCAGCACCGTTGCGTGGCACGCATATCCGAAGACAACAGATTTGAGTTTTCCGTCAGGGGTTCGAACTGCGAGTACCGGCAGTGCATGATCCACTGGCCCCACAAGTTTCCCGGCTTCACGAAGGGCGGGAACATCCGCTTCACGATTGTTGCGGCGGTTGACTGCAACAGATGACTGCCCTTCGCCATAACGCACGACTGATGGCTCGACGTTTGCCACCGCCTGACCAACGACGCTCGTTACCTGCTCAGTCAGCCATAACGTGTAGTTTTGAATCAGTTCCTCGTTCCGAGCATCAAACTCATACATTGATTTCAGGTTCTGTCCAACAACCGGGCCACTGTGTGTGTGTGAGGTACAAATCCCGATGTGAGCTCTCGGAAAGCCATGCTTTGCTTCAATGCTCTTACAGATCGTCATTGATGTCTGTCGGTCGATACCAACAAGATCGAGCGTCACCAGCACGACGCGAGTCCCCGACTCATCCTCCAGTACAAGTGCCTTCGCCCAAAGATCGTGACTGGTTCCATCGGCCGGACGATCTCGAGATGCATACCCTGACATCCACATTGGTTCCTGTGGAGTGATGGCAACCTTTGCCGCTCCTGCTTTCCACTCGGCAACAGCAACTGAACTGGAAACTGTGATCAGCACAATCAGGCTGTGAAGACACATGCAAACCCATCTGTTCATAACTGCTTCCTGTAAGGGCTTAGGAACAAAAAATGCGGGAGACAAGTCTCCCGCATCAGGATAGCAGCGACCCACACATTCGTCAGTGGTCACACCGATTCAAAATCGTAGGATGGGCATTCCTGCCCGTCGCCAAATGTAGGATGGGCATTCCTGCCCGTCACCAAATGTAGGATGGGCATTCCTGCCCGTC
>JAEUIH010000052.1 GCA_016795105.1 Planctomyces sp. | reverse complement strand
CCGTCCACGCGCTGGTTCGAGTATTGCTGCGTCGCAGGGATGTGCTCGGGCAGGAATGCCCAAGCTACGACTTGTCACGCACTGGTTCGAGTACTGCCGCGGCGCAGGATGGCTCAGGCAGGAATGCCCAAGCTACGATTTTTTTTATTGCGGCTTTCGAACTCCGACGGTGAGCAGGAGATTTGCCCAGAGGGCCTGATCACCGGTCTGGATTGTCAGGACGTGGTCACGAGAATCCACGGCGTCATAGAAATCCCAGCGAGAGATTGGCGAAAGCGTCAGGTCCCTGCCTGCGGCGTTCAGAATCGAACGATATTCGTTCCAAACTGGAGGATCGTGGGGAAGTTTGTAAGGATCGTCATCCGGCATTCCCATTGTGTTGACGGCTTCAATCGGAATCGCCGTGAGAAGGACTTTCAGAACCTGAGCAACAGTTACCAGACCAGGCGCGAGATTCAGGCTGACAAGTTCCGCCTTTGGTCCCATCGCTGATGATGCAGGATAATTCCCGTCAGCAATCAGTACCTTTGAACTGTGTCCAGCGCGAGCCAGGACTTCTGAGATTTTCGGATGAATCAATTCTGAATAGAGCATCTAAGTCCCTTTCGATTCAGCGGAAGATACGACGAAACGTTTCAATTGTCTGACGTGCGGCTTCAGTTGAGTCCGGAATTGGAAATGCTTCCGCTGAGGCATATCCGGAATATCCGATGTTGTGAAGTGCAACTGCGATGGGAGTATAGTCCATATGACCTCGACCCGCGGCCTGCCGATTTGAATCCACGAAATGTACATGGCCAATCCAGTTGCCGGAATCCCTCAAAGCGTCGGCGATGTTCCGTTCTTCGATGTTCATATGGAACAGGTCTGCGAGCAGCTTTATGTTGCCACAGCTCAGAGGTTTGAGCAATTCAATGCCCTGCTCCATGGTCATTGCCATGTTTGTTTCGTATCGATTCAGGGGTTCGTAGATAAGAGGAACACCGCACGTCGCGGCATAGGAGCCCAGTTCATCCAGTGCATCCCGTAAGAGTTGAACTCCCGCCTCTTTGCCTGCAGCTTCATCCCAGCGGCCCTGCATCGAACCGATGATTGCCGGAGCACCAAATTCGGCGCCTGCGGCGATGATCGACTTTACAAATTCCCTCGCTTTCGTCCTTCGATCTGCATCCGGACTGCTGAGAGCCAATTGATGAATGACCATACCAGCTCCGGTTCCCACAGCGGCAAGCTTCAGGTTAAAGCTGGATAGCAGGTTCTTTATGGGCAACGAGCGAATCGCGTCTCCTGAAGGTGCAAAGAGCTCAACCGCGTCATACCCAAGCTCCGAAGCCAGTCGACAGGCGCCTTCCACATCTTCGTGAAACACAAACGGACCTTTGCGGGCCTGTTCGACGATGCTGACCGTAACCGCTGATCGAATCATGATGAACCTGCATTCAACTGAGGAAAACGTTGAGAAGCCCTGACGGAATCAGTCATGCATCCTTCAGACGAATATCGACGCTTGCACTATGAGCAGTCAGACCTTCTTTCTCCGCGATGCGGCGTACATCATCCGCCTCCGCTCTGAGCGCGTTTTGATCATAGTGGATGACCGAGCTGCGTTTTAGAAAGTCTGTCGCGGCAAGTCCATTCGCAAAACGAGCTGTCCCGCCGGTGGGTAAGACGTGAGACGGGCCGGCAATATAGTCGCCCAGTGCAACTGGTGTGTAGTGGCCCAGGAATATCGCTCCTGCATTCTGGACGCGATTCAGCATTGTGTCCGGATGATCCATGGAAATGTGCAGATGTTCCGGAGCCAGTTCGTCAGTCAATCGAGCCGCTTCGTCTTCGTCTCGAGTCAGGATCAACGCACCGTAATCTTCGAGGGACTGTCGGGCGAGATCTCCGCGAGGCAGAAGAGAGAGTTGCTTCTCGAGCTCAATTCGCACTGCGGCAATGAGTGGTTCGTGCCATGTAATCAATACGCCGGAGCCCGGGCTATGTTCCGCCTGAGAGATCAGGTCTGCCGCGACGAAGTGTGGTTTTGCAGTTTCATCTGCGAGAACGATAACCTCACTGGGTCCAGCGATGCTGTCGATATCGACATCCCCGAAAACGTGCTGTTTGGCGAGTGCCACGAAGAGGTTTCCAGGGCCAACAATTTTGTCTACTCGAGGAATCCCTTCAACTCCATATGCGAGAGCAGCTACCGCCTGAGCTCCTCCAACACGATAGACTTCTGTCACTCCAATGGTATGGCATGTCGCCAGCAAGTCGACGTTGTATCCGCCGAAGGGAGTCGGAGGAACAACAACAGCGATCTCCCGTACACCGGCCGTCATAGCGGGAACTGCCGTCATCATCACGGTTGATGGGTAAGCGGCTGCACCACCGGGTACGCAAATTCCGATTCGCTTCATGGGCAGGTGACGCTGTCGCAGTAAGACATTCCCCTCACCGACCCGTCGTCGAACTTCAGCATCCGATGGAAGGACAGCCCGCTGAAACTCGGCAACGTGGTCCCGAATGTGGCGAATCGTCTCGATCAGCTTTGGTGACGCCTGAGCAGCAGCCTCTGACAACTCTTCGGCCGTGACTCGCAGCGTCTGGGGGGTGAGCTCTTTGCGATCCAGTCGAGCCGTATAATTCAGGACGGCCTCGAGTCCCCGGCGACGGACATCTTCACAGATCCGCTGCACGACTGCACGGGGAGACAGAGCCTCCCCAAACAGTTCAATTGTTCGCTGCCGGCCCGCCTCGGAAACAACATCGCCGCGCGGACTGAGCTTATCCCTCAGATTTCGGAACAACTCCGAAGCCTGGTCGCGTCGACAGTCAATTGTCTGGATATTCAATGGTTTTGCAGAACTCATAAATCTCGATTCCCACCTCTTCTCGTACTCGACGAATTGTGTCGGATTGAACCGCCGCGGCGAGCGAAGTACAGTCCCGCGGCCCCGTTTTTCGCGACTTTTCCCGATCATTCTCGGAGCCAGTGATTTGAAATCGATGATTGACCTTCGCAGCGACACCGTTACGAAGCCCTCAGCCGCAATGCGTCAGGCAATGTTAACTGCGGAAGTTGGGGATGATACGATGGGCGAAGACCCCACGGTTCGAGAGCTTGAAGAGCGAATCGCAGCGATGTTCGGCAAGGAAGCCGCCCTCTACGCCTGCTCAGGAACTCAGGGGAACCAGTTGGGCGTCCGAGCTCACTGTATCCCGGGTGATGAACTACTGATTCACGAAACCGGCCATATTGCGGTGTTCGAAGGAGGCGCCCCGGCTGCGCTCAGCGGTGTCACAGTTCGGACCCTCCCCGGACCACTCGGAAAACTGGATGTCGACGTTCTGAGCAGCCAGCTTCGCCCGTTCGATCAGCATTTCCCGCGAACGAAACTGATTTGCCTCGAAAACACAACCAATCTTGGCGGAGGTCGCTGTTACTCACTCGAACACATGCAGCGAGTGGCTGGCTGGGCACGCGAAAACGATCTCAAACTTCATCTTGATGGAGCCCGCATCTTCAACGCGATCATCGCCCACGGATATTCCGCAGCCGATGTTGGAAGCTGTTTTGATACGATCTCAATTTGCTTCTCCAAAGGCCTTGGCTGCCCAATGGGCTCCGCTCTTGTGGGGTCCAAAGATGAAATTCTGCGAGCGCGTCGAGCTCGAAAGATGTTCGGGGGGACTCTTCGCCAAACAGGCATCGTCGCAGTAACTGCACTCTATGCACTCGATCATCACGTTCAGCGTTTGGCGATCGATCATGAACACGCCAGACTTCTTGCCCACGGACTGGCGTCGATCGATGGAATTCGCATTGACTCCGAAAGTGTCGAAACCAATCTGATCTATTTCGAAATCGAACACGGACGAGGAACCGCAGTGCAGCTGGCGTCGGCACTCCGAGACCATGATGTTCAAATCGGACCAATGGGGGGACAACGAATGAGAGCCGTCACTCACCTCGACATTTCTCGACAGGATATTGACACTGTTGTCGAAGTTGTAAAAAACTGCTTCAAAGCCGGATTTGCAGATCGACCTTTAACAGGCAGCGGGCCATACTCAAGGTGATGCTTCTTCGCTGGAACCTCAATGACATGGAATCGCACGGATGCAGCGGTCACGATTTTACAGATTCCGGTTGTTTCCCCACGGAATGACTTTTCGACAACTTCTGATTGTCCTGATCAGCCTGCTTACTGATGAATGCCTGACACAGGCAGCACACTTCCAGGAGCTCGTCCCGAATGTGCCGGCGGTTTTCAGCCAGCCGGCGGTTTTCAGCGAGCCGGCCGTGTCCAGCGAGCCGGCCGTGTCCAGCGAGCCGGCCGTGTCCAGCGAGCCGGCCGTGTCCAGCGAGCCGGCGGTACCGGACGAACAGGCGGAGATGCGGCCTGCCAGTCGGGAGGCGGTTGAGTTTGTGCGGGGAGTCGTGCTGTTACTGCTTCCTCATCGTTTTGAGGACGAGAACGGCTGGGGAGATGAGAAGCGGATACAATCCGGACTTCATATGAAGATGGATGGTCTTGAAGTCCGCACCAAACGAAAATGGAACAAGGTGAACCACGGTTCGTGGAGCCGCGCCAGCGGGTTTCTCATTGATCCCGAGAATACTCTGAAACTTGACCTTCGCAATTCGCCAACGACCGCTGACGGGATTTCTCGATACGAAATCCTTGTGACAGCCCGCATCTTTGGGACTGCTCAGCAACAACAGTGGAACCATGGCGTACGCCTTTGGAGCATATCTGCTGACGCCGAGGCGGACCTTCGTTTTGATTGCCGTTTCGAGGTCCGCCAATCCGTCACTTCGGACAACGGAGCTACAAAACTTCGCTTCGAGCCGAAGGTGACCAGCGCTGAAGTTCACCTCGATCGTTTCCGACTCAAGCGAATCAGCCACATGAAAGGGTCTGCGATCCGCGAAGCAGGAAGCTGGTTTGAAGGCTTAATTCGCAGCCGGATTCGTCGCGAAAACAGCCGAATTGCCGAGAAAATCAACGAGAAGCTGTCGGAAAACTCAGACCGATTTGAAATCCCGTTCTGGTTTGGGAAAATGCAGCCTTCAGGCAATTCCAGGGATTGAGACAGACTTAGAAACCCTTCGGAATCAAAGTATTTTGCTCGGTTTTTGATGGTCCTGAGAAGGCGCTGGACCCTGCGGGTAGCAGCGTCTACGATGATAGCACCACGGAGGGACTCGGAATCAGCTTCCGGAACAGGGAATCATCTGGTGATTCACAGGACCTGAGCTGCAGAAGAATCCGATTGCAGATAAACTACCGTCGCTGCCATCAGGGCATCCATGGCGGTATGGATGGAGCTGCGATGAAAAAATCTATGAACAACTCGACGGGACGACTTCACTCAAAGGGACGACTGGACAGTGACACTCAGAATCTGCCTGTCGCTTCCGGAAATGCGATCGCTGGTCAGGTGACAGTCGCCCGAAAGCCAGGCCAGCCGGAGACAGACGAACAGAGTACTGACGACCAGAATGCTGACGATCAAAACAATGACCATCAGGACGCGATCGAGCAGGAAGCTGTGGATGCTGTGACTGCGGAAGAACTGGCCCAACTGCGAAATGAGAAACTGGCAGCAATTCAGAAAGCCATCGCGGCTGGTGCCTATGATTCGGATGAATTGCTTGAGAAAGCAATGCGAAAGATGATTGAACGGATCGAAGATGAATCGGATGGAGTCGGATTATGAGTAGACCGATAGGCTGAACAGATCGATTGACAGAGGTTGATTGTGAGCAGTGTTGTTCCTCAGGATGCGTTAGTCCCTCAGGATGTTGCCGTTTCTCCCGTTGAGAAATTTCGGGAGTTTCTGGCTACGCGCGGCAAGCGATTGACTCAGGAACGGGAAACCATCGTGCGGGAGATTTTTGCCGAGCACGACCATTTTGATTCCGATCAGATTGTTGCTCGTCTCTCTAAGCCCCGCATCAATGGGACTCGTGTCAGTCGAGCAACGATTTATCGCACGATCAGTTCTCTTGAAGAAGCCGGCCTGATTCGCAAAGTTGCTCGAGCCAACGACCGTGAAGTCTACGAACACGACTACGGCTATCCTCAGCATGATCATTTCATTTGCGAGAAGTGCAGTAAGCTCGTGGAATTTCGCAACGAAGAGATCTCCGCCATACTTGGCCGGGTCGCTTCAGAATTCGGATTTCGGATGAGCGGACATCGGCTCGAAGTTAACGGGATTTGCTCTGAATGTGCGCGACCACCGGAACGACGACATCGAAAACTTGACATGATCTGAAACTTTCCAGTCGCGAAATTTGCGGGCAGTTTGTGATTCCTCCGGCAGGGAATTGATATGACTCAGAGCCGGCACTGTTCCAGAAAAACATGGATTTCCGCAATTGCCGCTCTGCTTTCAATCGCAGTTGCCTCCATCAGTCCATCTGCAACATCATCCCTGATCGCAGATGACCTCAACTTTGATTCGCAGGTTGGTCCTCTGCTAAGGTCTCGGTGCCTGCAATGCCATGACTCGACGACTCGAGAAGGGGGACTTCGACTTCTCAGCAGAAGTGACCTGTTGCTAACCAATGATTCAGGAACGTCGGCCATCGTCCCTGGAGATTCTCTGAAGAGCCGACTGATTCAGCGAGTCACCGCTTCGAATCCGGATGAACGAATGCCGCCAGAAGGAGATCCGCTGACGGCGGAGCAAATTGAGGTTCTCCGAAAGTGGATTAACCATGGAGCTCCGTGGCCGGAATCAGACAGGACTCAACTCCAGCACTGGGCATATCGTGTCCCGCAGCGACCGCATGTTCCGAAGATCTCCCAACAGGAAGCAAGTGGTGGTTCAACAGTCGCTGATCCGGATCGAATCGAACCCGGCAAACAGAACCCAATTGACGCCTTCGTCCGAAAGACACTGGAGCAGTCTCCGGCAGAACTTTCTCCATCCGGAAAAGAGATCCCGGCAAGGCTACTGAGACGAGTGTTTCTGGATCTTATAGGCCTTCCCCCGACACCCGAGCAGGTGATCGCATTTGAAGCGGAACCGTCTCCGGAACACTATGCAGGAATTGTGGACGAACTTCTTGCTTCGCCGCATTATGGAGAAAAGTGGGCGCAGCAGTGGCTTGATCTGGCACGTTATGCAGACTCAAACGGGTATCAGGCGGATCAGTTTCGTTCGATCTGGCCATATCGTGACTGGGTGATTCAGGCAATGAATCAGGACATGCCATTCAACCAAATGACAATTGAACAGATCGCCGGAGATCTGCTGCCGAACAGCTCAGAGTCAAACCGTATTGCGACGGGCTTTCATCGGTGCACAACCTGCAATGTGGAAGCGGGGGTTGACCCGGAAGAGAATCGCGTGAATCAGGTGGCTGATCGAGTTACGACAACAGCGACCATTTGGCTTGGGACAACGATGGAATGTGCTCGCTGTCACAACCACAAATATGATCCGTTCACGCAGCAGGACTTTTATCAGCTGTTTGCATTCTTTAACAATACTCCGCTTGAGGTTGAGGCTCCGAAAGACGGAGGCGTGCAATATGAAGTTGCCGGCCCGGTCTTGAAGTTGTTTCAGAAAGAACAAGTCGCTGCAGGAACCAGTGAGATACACGAAAGCACGACGGCGGTCATGGTTGAGATGCCAGCTCGTCGATCGACCCATGTTTTCCTTCGCGGCGATTTCCTCAATCCCGGCCCACAGGTCACCGCTCAGACACCGATGGTCCTCCACCCACTTGAAGCGAGCAGTACCGTGAACCTATCTGCTGGCGATCACGTGAACCCTCCCAACGCCGAATATACTCGGCTGGACCTCGCAAAGTGGCTGGTCTCCGACCAAAACCCGCTTGTTGCGCGAGTCACCGTGAATCGATGGTGGGCTGCGTTCTTCGGTCGCGGGATCGTGTTAACTCAAGAGGACTTTGGGACTCAGGGGTCTGCCCCCAGCCATCCGGAACTGCTGGACTGGCTGGCTGTAGAGTTTATGGAGAACGAGTGGTCGATGAAGCACATTCATCGATTGATCGTGATGTCCGACACGTATCAGCAATCCTCAAGCATGACTGAAGAACAACTGGCGAAAGACCCGTACAACATACTACTTTCCAGAGGCCCGCGATTTCGACTTTCGGCAGAAACGATACGTGACAACGCACTTGCTGCAAGCGGGTTGCTTTCCACCAAAATGCTGGGGCCACCCGTGTATCCTCCTCAACCGGATGGAATCTGGCGTCATGTCGGCAGAAATGCGCCAAAGTATGAAACCAGCACCAATGATGATCGTTTCCGGCGTGGGATTTATGTCGTTTGGCGACGAAGCGCGCCCTACCCCAGCTTTGTTACCTTCGATGCGCCGGACCGAGCTTCCTGTGTGCCGTCGAGATCTCGCAGTAATACTCCGCTGCAGGCACTTACTTTGCTGAACGACCCTGCGTACGTTGAAATGGCCTTTGGGATGGCTCGTCGCATTCTGCTGGATCGTCCGGAAGATTCACTTGAAGAACGTCTCGAATACGCGTTCCGGCTGACATGTGCCAGACAACCGCGCCCCGAGGAATTGACTCGACTTGCCAGCCTGCTGCGTGCAGAGCAACAACGTTATGAAGCGTCTCCCTCTGACGCCGCCATACTGATTCCGGAATCATTTGAGAACCCGAAAGTGCCGCTTGCTGAGCAGGCTGCGTGGTTCAGTGTCTGCAATGTACTTTTGAACCTTGATGAGACAATTACAAAGAACTGAAGCGATGACTGATACTGCCTCAGCCATGCAATTGTTGAACCGCCGAAGCCTGTTGAGTCGTGGCAGTGTCGGACTTGGTTCCGCAGCATTGGCGAGCATGTTGCAATCGCAAACTCGGGGCAGTACTCTCGCTGACCCTGCATCACGTCTCTCAAATAAACAGACTGGCGAGAATCGACCACATCATCCCTGCAAAGCAAAGAGTGTGATCTTTGTCCATCTTGTCGGTGCGCCGTCGCACCTGGACCTGTTCGACTACAAACCCGTTCTTCAGCGACTCGACGGACAACTCATGCCGGACGACCTCTGGAAGGGTCTGCGACTTGCCTTCATTCGCAAACAGCCGGCATTACTGGGAACTCGATTTCGATTTCGCCAACATGGAGATTCAGGGCTCGAACTTTCTGAGCTGTTACCCAGTCTTGGCCAGATGGCCGATGAACTTTGTGTGATCAAGTCACTGCACACAGAGCACTTCAATCATGCTCCGGCTCAGCTGTTCCTTCAATCCGGTTTTGGACAGTTTGGACGCCCTTCCATGGGAGCCTGGGTTCATTATGGACTCGGAAGCGAAAACAGGAATCTTCCCGGTTTTGTAGTTCTCATCACCGGTGATATTGCCGGTGCTGGTAACAGTCTCTGGGGAAGTGGCTTCCTGCCCAGTGTGCATCAGGGTGTAGAATTCCGCAGCAGCGGTGATCCGGTCCTCTTTCTTTCAAATCCAGATGGACTTTCGACCGACGCCAGAAAGCGGATCATCGACGAGATTACTCAGCTGAATTCCATTCAGCTTGCAGATGTTGGAGATCCCGAGATCGCCACACGCATTCAGCAATACGAACTTGCGTGGCGAATGCAGTCTGCCGTGCCCGAACTCATGAGCATTGACCATGAGCCGGAACACATTCATCGAATGTATGGAACGGCGCCAGGAAAACCCTCGTTCGCGAACAACTGCCTGCTGGCACGCAGGCTTGTGGAACGCGGCGTTCGATTTGTCCAGCTGTACGACGAGGGCTGGGATCATCACAGCGGGGTATTTGGTGGATTACGGGCCAAATGCAAACAGGTTGACCAACCATTGGCCGCCCTGCTGCTCGATCTGAAACAACGTGGTCTGCTGGAAGAAACACTTGTTGTCTGGGGTTCAGAATTCGGGCGAACTCCAATGCTGCAGGATGGTGAAAACTCCGGACGTGAATCAGATCGAGTCGGACGCGATCATCATAAGGAAGCCTTTGCGGTTTGGATGGCAGGTGGAGGAATTAAGCCGGGAACGGTCTACGGAAAGACAGATGAAATCGGCTTTCACATTGTTGAAAACCCTATGCATGTGAATGACTTCCATGCAACGATTTTGCATCTGTTGGGCATTCAGCATGACGAGCTGACGTTTCAGTTCCAGGGTCGCCCTTACCGCCTCACCGATATTGGAGGAAAGGTGATTGCTCCAATTGTGGGATGAGTGGGGGGACTGGACGGGCAGGAATGCCCATCCTACAGTAGCAGGCACTTTCCAAGTGCCGTCCGCAACGCACCAGGGTCGTGACGGGCAGGAATGCCCATCCTACAGTAGCAGGCACTTTCCAAGTGCCGTCCGCAACGCACCAGGGTCGCGACGGGCAGGAATGCCCATCCTACATTTGGGGGTGGATGATGATTGCTGATCGTTCAAGGAGACCTTTCTCTGCGACATTGATGCCGAAACAACGCGTCTGACAGAGTCCACAACCAACGCATTTATCCGGGATCAGGACCGGGGCAAGGAAGCCGGTTCCTTCAACTGCCTGTCCCTGCTCATCAACAGCGGTATGCACGGCGGTAAACTCGATTGCGTGATAGCCGGCCGAATGACATTCATCCACACACAACTGACAGGCCTCGCGTCCTGCGATCGGCAGGCAGGTCTCCGAATTGATCACCGCAAGACCCATACGAAACTGTCGTTTTTCCTCCAGAGGAAGTGCCTGAATTGCGCCTGTGGGACAAACCTGACCACAGGCATTGCAACTGGATGCACATCCGGCCCAGTCGGCATTCACATAGGGTGTCCACAACCCGTTCAGACCGCGTTGAAATCCGAGTGGCTGCAGAACATCGCTGGGACATGCCTTGAAGCATTCACCGCATCGAATACACATCTGCAGAAACGCAGGCTCCGGAACACTCCCCGGTGGCCTGACAGGCAAGTCAAGAACCGATGAACTCAGCCGAGCGTCATCTGCCCGAATCCCGGCAACAGCGCCCGCAGCACCGATCACTGATGAAGCAGACCCAACGAAAGCAGACAGAAAACCACGTCGGCCAATGGATGTTTCATGTGTTGGTGGTTCGTTTACCGGCTTCAGATTCTGAGCCTCCCAGCGGCCAACAAATTTGATGGCTTCTACTGGACACACTCCACCACAGGACTGACACAAAGTACAATCAGAGGTTCTGGTCGTGAAGTCTGGTTTGATGGCATCGAACGGACAAATTTCCACACACTTGTTGCAATGTATACAGGATGACTCAACCTTCCTCTCACTGATTCGAAATAGATTCCCAACAGAGAGTACAGCTCCACTTGGGCAGACATACTTGCACCAGAATCGCGGTCGCAGCAGACCGAGCATCAGAACGGCGGCAAACAGGAAGAGTGATATCCCCTGCCCTGCGGTAAACGGCGGAACCTGATGCCATCCATTGCCCCAACCTGTCTGAATCGGAGCGATGGAGAACTGCAGCCCACGCGTGATGACGGGAATTGCTGCAAAGAAACCGCTCAGTAAAACTCCTCCAAATGCGGCAAAGAGAATCCCCGCCAGCAAATAGAACCGAATATGAACCCACCAGCCATCCTCGGAGACCCGAAATCGCTGAACTCGTGAGCCTACTAACCAGTCAAAGACGTCGATCAATGTGCCCAGCGGACAAAGATAGCCACAGAATCCTCTCGGGATCACCACACAGATCAGCAGGATCACGGCCGCTGAGGTCAGCGACCAGACCCACGAACGAGACGCGATCCCGGTTGATAGACTCACGAGCGGATCGATCATTAGAAACAACTCTGCCGGAGCAAACTCTTTTTCTTTAAGTCGATCCGCATAATGTGACGGCCACGCACGAGGGTCCTGATATGAAAGGCTCCAAAGTTCCGGGCTCAGTGAGAGTTCCTCCATGGTAGCAGCATCAGCTTCCTGACACTTCAGGATCAGACCGTCAGCCAGAACATCGACCACGACGCAGGCAACAACAGGATACTCCCCGAACGGATCGTCCTCTCCTGTAAACACAAACACACTGTCACCCGATCTGAGCTGATCGAACAGTGTCACATTTCCGTCGTCCGGCGGCTGCAGTTGAACAATCAATTCATCGACATTGACATCCAGAGGTACCCAGTTGCCCGAGAGTACTCGCGGCTGTGCATCGTATGGCCAGCAAACATAAACGAACAACCACGCGAAAAGAAGAAAACAGAACGTCTGAATCGTCCTCCGAACAGGAGACGACAACCAGACAGGCCCCATCCGCTTGAGTGTCCTGCGAACAAGGCCTGGTGTCTTTGTCGCTCGGTTGGAGAATAACAGTTGTGGCAACAGAGGTTCTGCAATGGCGCGAACCCTGGAGCGTTGTGGCGTCTGATTCGATTTCTTTCTGAGAAAGGGAAGAAACCAGTTGAGCTTCATTCCTTTTTCCCCGAAGCCAGAGCCTTTGCCGTAGCGTTGATGATCGCTTCTGATGTAATCGTCGCTCCGCTTGTCGCATCAATCCCGTTGATCGACTGCCTTTGAACAATTCGTGTGGTCGTGTCATTGATGGAACTGTAGAACTGTTTTTCCTGGTGCTTTGTCACCTGAACGTGTTCGATTCTTCCGGATCGCACTTTCACCTCGATATGGACCTGCCCTTCATACCCGATACTCTCCGCCTCGTACGTACCATCTTGTACATCAGCTGGTTTCAGAATGTAAAAATCGATGGCCTGCAGACTTGCTTCGGCTCGCGCACGATCTCGTATCCGATGCGGCTTTTCGGCCTCATCCGGTTTGATCGAATCGATTGCCTTCCTGTACCACTGCTTTGCCTCATCCAGACGCCCCGCAACTCGACACGCATCTCCTGCATAGAGACAGGACGTGGACGCTTCGCCTGTACGACTGAATTGTTCAGCCATCTTCAGAGCCGCTTCCGTTTCACCAAGATCCCCCAGAAGTTTGATGGCAATGTAAGGCTTGACAGGAGAATCATTAAGGGTCTTTAAGGCAAGTGATCTGCTCCCAAGCTTCCAGTAACAGTCGGCCAAATGAACAATCGCCTGCGGTTCTGATCTCGGATTCTTTTCGATCCCGGACTGTCGATACCAATAGGCCGCACGAAGATAGTCCTCGTGGAGGTTATGATACATGTTTCCAAGCGTACGCTTCGCACGTTCCTGTACTGCGGGATCCGGGTTCACAGCCATCACCTGATGCATCAGGACAACACCATTCCGCCATTGGCCAGGGTTTGGATGTATCCGATCCCAGACATACTGACCGATGTTCTTCGAACTGTCCCAACCTTCTCCGTTCGGTTGCGGCCATTTCATATCCAGGGACTTTGGAAAGTCGGGTGTGGTTTTTTCCAGCCATGCTGGAGGATCGCTGCCTTTTGTATCAATCTCGCGAATGATGTCTGCATCACTCCGGTCCACCTTTCCAGAACCAGAGTCGGACGGGGCACCAATCACCGCTCCAGTGTTGGGATCCATACGCCTGCCATCGATCGTGATGGACTTGATGCGATTCTTTGGAAACGTACGTTTGACCGTTCGATTTCCGACCATCACTTCGGCAGTCACTGAACTACCTTCGCGCGAAGTGATTGTGCCCTCAAGAATCATCCCGCTGCTGAGTTCAATCTGATCTGCGTATGAGATTGACTCTGTTATGAACATTCCCAGTACAAGAAGCAGGGGTCGCATTTTCGGAACCTCTTCAAAAAACGGGCCTATTCTGAAACTTCCGGCAGTGACTCGAGGACAAACGTATTACGGCTCTCATGTTCAATCGCGAGCCGACGTCTTTGTTCGATGCCGCTTCTGACATCTGCCGATCCTCCGGCAACATACATCGCGTCACGCGATCGAAGGTCGTTTATGACAATGTCATCATTTTCGATTCGCCACTGCACTTCTGATACTCCACCGGCATCAACCCGAAACACATCTGCTGGTTTCCGAAGCCATGGAGCAAGCCGGTATCGAAATTCAACGGTCCTCGGTTCTCCAAAAACGAATACACGTTCGTCCGGGTGCGGATGGTATGCGGTATCGAGTGCGAACAACACCATTCCCTCTGGCGCCGCAATCGATGCGAGGTCCCAGTCTGGTAGTCCGTCAGGAGTTTTCAGACGTCTGAAATCGTATGCGTTGCCTTCCAGAAAAAACGGCTCCAGCATTCGAATCTCCCGACCAATCCGCGTTATCTCGTTCCACGTATCCGGATATTTCAGTAGCGACTTGAGACTCAGATTGAACCAGTACAGTGAAGTGATTCGGGTTGAGAGTGCATGCAGTGCCTGTGCTCTCAGTTCATCAACGGTTGGAGAACGCCGACTCCGCCCGGCAGTCAACCGAAATCCGCCGCCCCAGCCATCATGCGGGCCCTGCGACCAGCAGGCACACGACATGGGCCGATTGAGCTCTCTCAACGAGCGACACAGATCACCGATGGATTCGAGTGGAGCGCCCCACGAAATCCGCTCTCCACCCCACCGATCATACTCGCGCCAGGCATCCGCTGCAGGAGCCACAACACGATATGCATCGTAATGAGGAAAGTCTGAAAGCCCTGCATATTCTCGCCAGATGCGTTCTTCTGAGTGGGTCACGCTGGTCGCAAGCCGACTCTCTCGATATGGGATGAACGCTTGAAACACTTCCTGTGGCAGAACCGGCCGCCCACCGCCGTACTGCGGCTCGCCCAGAAACTCAACTGCATGAATCCGGGGCAGCCATTCGTCCGAATCCCATTTTTCAAGCGGCATCAGACGGTTGAACAGTTTCAGTGGGTATTTCGCATAAAGTTCCGCGTTGTCCGTATATCCGCCCACATCCTGAATCTGTCCCGCATTGACATGCAGCTGTGAGAGCAGTTTGAGGTACTCCGGGCTCGTCAGATGATCTCCTACCCAACCACCACTGATGTCAAAGGCCTCACGTTTAATTCGGAGATGTTCCCACATCGTACCATTGGAGGATTCAATCTCGATCGCGCAGTACGTCAATGGAAGTGGACGATCCAGAGTGAGTGTGATGAACCCGGCATCGTGCGGCGGAACTGTCGTTTCCACGGGACACTGTTCGTCGGCAAACAATGTCTGCCAGGATTTTGTATTCTGCGGCAACCAGAAACGAAGTGAAGAGACCTGAAGAGGAATCTCGCTCTCGTTCCGGAAGTGAATAACGACCCTGTCGGGATACACCGTTCCCGTTGTACTCAGAAACGTCACGGCCGACATCCAGTGCAGCGGAGCCTGCAAAGTGATCGTCTTCTGGTCAATCCCCTGTCCTTCTATTTCAAACGACTGACCAGTTCCCCATCGAGAAGATTTTCCGTTGAATGTCCAGACGCTCAGACTTTCCGAGGTCCCGGCGACCGCCGTTTCAAAGTCGTGCCATGCCCAGTCTCCTGCTGCAAGCAACTCAGCAGGCGTCCTGCCATTGATCAGACCCGGCATTGCAGAACCTCGAACAAACAGCTGAACCTTCGCAGCCAGATCGGGATCCCGAGGACGTCGATACTTCATCGTTTCCGCAATCACATGCGGAGTCACAGTCACTCCGACAATCTGACTGGCTTCAGATTCTCCTGCTTCAGACATCCCGGGAAAAAGCAAAACGAGGGAAAGAATGCCGGCGAACCCACTTTGCAGAATTTCAGCGATTCCCTGACTCATTCTGATCACCTTATTCAGAATCAAAAAACAACCGGGACTGATCATTCATTCGGCAGACTGACAAAACCCGTGCAGCGCTGCAAGTATCACTTGAATTGCCGGTTCGGTATCCATCTGCCAGTCCCAGGGCACAATCAGATGAGCATGTCGGCGTGATGGTTCGACAAACTCGTCATGCATCGGCCGTACTGTAGATCGAAATTGGTGAGCGACGCTCTCCAGTGTTCTGCCGCGTTCACGAGTATCCCGGATCATTCGCCGCATGATTCGTTCTTCCGGAGGCGTATCCACAAAGATTCGAACATCTACTAACCGTCGGATTTCCGGAACAGCGAGCAGCAGAATTCCCTCAACAAAAATGACTGCTCCGGACTCTATCTTCAAAACTTCTGAAGTTCTTGAATGAGTCTTGAAATCGTAGGTTGGCTGATCAACTGATTCCCCCAGAATCAGCATCTCCAGATGCTGTCGAAACAACTCATTGTCGAGAGCGTCGGGATGATCCCAATTCTCTGTCCGTCTTAGTTCAACAGGCATCCGACTCAGATCGTGGTAATACGCATCGTGCCGCAATACCGTAAGTAACTTCGGGGAGAGTCTTTCGGTGATTTGCCCAACCAAAGTCGATTTACCCGACCCGGATCCGCCGGCAATGCCGATCACAGTCCGCTTCTTCACGATCACTCCTGACTCAATTTCAGGATTTCGGACTCTGACAGACTTGATCCATAGAGTCGAACTTCTCGCATACTTCCCAAAAAGTAGTCTGTCTGGCCAAATCCAATCCGCAGCGGGCCGACCGCAGTCATGGGATAGTCGGACGATTCAAAAACGGACGATTCACTGGTCAATCTGCCGTCGACATACAACTTGAGTCTGTCAGGCTCCCGTACTGCCGCAACATGATGCCATCCACTACTCAAACTGCGATTTGATTGCGCCGTCACTCCAGCGGCAAACGAATAAATGTGACCTGACGGCAGAGTACTGCAGTACGCACGACCGGAATACTCCGCCATCGTCCATGCCCGACGATACTTGACGTCCGGTGTATGGTCGAGTCGTGTCAGTTTTGTCCAGCCCGCAGCTCCTTCGAACGAATACACTTCTGCTAAGGGCAGCGTACCCGCGATCAGGCGTCCGTTCTGAACGAGCATCCCCATGACTTCAAGCTCTTCACCAAGTCTGCCTGTATCTGTCCAGCGACCTGGTTCTTCGAATAGATACACTCGGCCGCTGGGCCATGTGCCAACGTAAAGTCTCCCCTGATAGACGGCGAATGAATATGTTTGAGTATTCTCGCCAAGCTGACCACAGTCTTCCCACTGACTTCCATCGAAGCGATACACGAACCCGCCGTCGTAACTGGTTGCGTAGAGATAACCGTTGTACACACCAAGCGCCACAACACGCTTCTCTCCGGGAGTCCCGCAGCTGGTCCATGTGGTCCCACCTTCATAGCGAAAGAACCCCGCAGGCTTGTACAGCGATGATGCATACAGACGACCTCGAAAAACAATCAGACCTCCGACAGCTTCCGTATTTGGCAGCTGGCCGCAGTCAATCCATGTCGTGCCGCCGCCATACCGAAAAACTCGCCCCCCTGGCGTGTGATTCTCTGATTCCGGAAGCGCCGAACCTGCAACTCGGTACTTTCCAGTGGCCGCATACAGGTGCCCGTCAAATCCAGCGAGTGCGGTAACACTGTTTGAACCATCCGGAGATCCAGCGTCGATCCACTCATCTTTCCCTTGAGAAGCGGTTGCTGGCTGATAACGATAGACGTGTCCGGTTCTGCCAGCTTCCGGTTCGCACGTTCCCGCGTACAGCGAACCATCGTGCACAGCCAGACCAAAGGCGAGTAATGCGTTGCCTGGCCGACCACAGTCAATCCAGTCCGAGGCGCGATTGTGATCGATCCCAAATACCAGCTGACCTGAATTCGCATGACTGGTCGTGATCGCATTGTCCTTCACAGAGAGCTGTATCCCCGATCGACTGGTTGCGTCATACATGCTGAGCAAATCACCGGCGACATCACCACGGTCAGGAGAAACGTAAACGTCCAGACTGATCGTCGCGCCAAGCTTGAGCTGTTCCGACACATCTGCAGGAATCTCGATCCAGGAGTCTCGCCCGTTGAAGACAGCCGACGACTTATCGCTTTCCGCAGCTTTTCCAAACTTCACATCGCCATGAATTTTGCCATGATATCCATTCGGAGACTGATCCGTTGCATCCTTTGAAAGCGGCCAGTGGCCAATCAGTCGATCATCTGCAAAACTTTGTTCTGAATAAGCGATCGCAAGTGCAGAGAGTCCTGCACCGGCAATCGTGACAAGGATTCGCCAGGCGAACTTCTTCATACATGACCTCCGGTATCTTCTACAATTCAGCAGTTCGTTCTATGACCAGACTGGACCATGGCTCCGGAACTGCACAAACGCCGCTCTCGAAGTATAACGCCACCTGAAACAGCAGCGATGCTGTAGAACACTTCTCCTGAAAATTCGTCCCGCCTGTTGTCAGGAATCTCTGTATGAATTCTCTTCCACCCGCAATCCCAGCCACACCACTACAGTACGAATTCAGTCGCTTCAGTGAGCCCCGTGCAATCATTGACTCCGGACAAGTGCTGGTCCTCGATTCCGAAGACGCACTATCCGGCCAACTTCGACGACCGGAAGATGTTCGAGACAAATCACGGATGCCATGGAGCAACCCGGTGAACGGGCCGATCGCTGTTCGCGGTGCTGAACCTGGCGATGCTCTCGCTGTCCGGATCCTCTCAATCGAACCACTCATCGGACAATGTGCCACATACACCGGCCATCCCCGCATGCTGTCAGAATGGCTCGGCACAGATGTCCCGCCGGGGACTCGCATCTGCCCGATCCGGAACGGTTTTGTACACTGGAGCGATTCTGTGCAGATTCCATATGCACCAATGCTGGGATGTCTTGGTACGGCACCAGACTGGGGTGTTCCTTCCACAGCGCCGGCTGGCAACTATGGGGGCAATCTGGATCTTTTGGAAGTCTGCCCCGGGAATACCGTTTATCTGCCGGTGTATGTGAAGGGAGGATACCTGTACCTCGGTGATGTTCATGCTGCTCAGGGACACGGAGAACTCTCTGCCACCGCGTTGGAAATGCCTGCAAGAACAACGATTCAGGTCGAACTGATCAAAAACGCGAAGCTGCCTGGACCGAGGATTGAATCTCCCGATGAGATTATGGCTGTTGCCGTTGCCACACCGATCGATCGAGCCATCGCCGAAAGCTACTCGCGCCTGATTCTCTGGCTGGAATCTGATTTTGGCTGGAACCGCTGGGCCGCCTATGATCTCCTCACGCAGGTCGGCAAACTGTCGATCGGCTATTACACAACCGGCGCTGTTGCTGCGAAGATAGCGAAGAGATACGCGTCGGCCGCCGCGAAGCCACTCTGAAGCATCTTACCACAGAACCTGAGGCGATCCTGAAATCTGGAGCTTCGCCATCTGAGTTACTTCGAAATAACCAGAGCAACGGAGATCTGGTTTTCATCTGCATTCGCGGGTGGCACGACTTTTGAAGTCACCGCCAGTCGACCAATAAACCCGTTGGTGGATTCAAAATACTGTGACAGAACTTCGGCTATATCTGCACTCAGCTCCGCATCTTCCGCTCGCGATTGATGATGCGATACAGCAACCAGCACTGATTCAGCGGATGACGTCCAATTGAGTATAAACTGCCCGCTCTCGTCAGCCCGAGTGACTGATACATTCAGTTCTCGCAGGGCAGCCTTCAACGCCTTTTGATCTGTCGTCAGCGCCAGTTCACGCAGACTACGACCGTCAAAACGAATTCCACGATCGGTTCGCCGCGGAAGCAAAAGCACTAGCGCCTGACTGTCCGGTATCGACATGCCCTGATCGTTGATCCATGAGATCGTCCCGACGATTGTCGACTGAGATCCTACCGATTCCTGAACCGGATTACCTGTTGGGGCACCGGAGTTCTCGTCCGCCGAATTTTGGCCCGACTGGGTCGAACCACTGTCGCCAGCCGACTGATTATCGTCAGATGCCGAATCACGCAAATGCCAGAAGTGCATCGCGCCAAGTCCGGCAGTGAACGATGCCGCACATAACAGGATCGTCGCTGGAAAGGAGATCCAGGATCGAGTCCGTGTTTCTGCAGCGACTGACATATCGCCATGAGACGGGCTGCGGGGCGGAGGTGCTGAGTCTGCGAGTGAGGTCATCTCTTCAGACAATTCCTGAATCAAAACGGCAGCCTCACCCTGATCCGGGATGTCAGCAATGATTTGCGATTGGCTTTCCGAACGAGCTGACTGGTGTTCGGGATGACCTGACTGACGTAGTGATGACGAGGAACTTCGGTCGGACAGTTGAACGAGAGCCGCCAATGCGTCGTCCAGTGTTTGGTCGCGTTTGCCTTCGTTTCTTACAGCTGCATCAGTCGCAGACAATTCGGCCGTACGATTGGCCGCGCCGGGAACATGGATAGAACGACCACATCCCGGACAGTCGACGCGAGCCCCCGCTCGCGAACTCGAGATTCCCAAAAGCTGATTGCAGTGCTGACACCGGAATTTGATTTGCATCCCTGAAATTTAGCCGCTCCGCATGCGTTTTGGAATGATCGCAGGAATCACATTTTTGCGGCACACGTGAGTGACAGAAACAAAACAGCGTACCGCAGAAACTCTGCGATACGCTGAAGATAGCCGCTACAACGACATCGAACGCACCTCGGAAGCTGGCGAAATGCGTTTGATACGAAGGTGTTCTAATACTCAATGATCGGCAAAAGGTTGTTTGAACGTACGATTCGTGCTGTTGGAGCAACGTTCATACCGTATTCAACAACCTGAAACGGATAACGGACCAACCCGCCTCGACTTGGAACCGGCACAGACATAATATCGCGGGTTGTAGGAATCGCCTGAGAGATATCGATCAGAGGGACATAAGGATTGATCGCCTGCACGGGACGTCTCAGTATATTCGTAATATCACCAGCGTCCGCACTCCCGGATGACAGAACACCGGCAACCAACGCACTCGCAACAAGAGCGTGACGAATCTTCACCATTTCAGTCCTCCAAATACGAAACTACTTTTCGAAATTCAATCAGCACGCAAGGCTTGCTCATGATTGCCTGGCACGCTATCCACCAACCTGGTACGCTATCTAACAACATGGGCGATGCGATGAGAGTTGCAACTGCGAACAGACTCTCTGACCACCGTTTCAACGGTTCGGCTGTCCGACTATGCTTGCTGTCCGAATGAAGTAAACAGCGCGGACTTTCGAAGAAAAACTGAAGTCTGCATTGAAGAAAACCGAGTCTCTTCCGTCGAGGTCTGCGTGCCAGCAATTTTCGAACACCATCTGCAGGTCGGTCCCGAAGCGATCGATGGCGTCGGTCATGTGAATAACCTCGAATATGTCCGCTGGCTGCAGGACGCTGCAGTCGCTCATTCGAGTGCTCAGGGATGGCCGCCAAAGGCTTACCGTGAACTGGGCCATGGCTGGGTTGTCAGAACCCACACAATCGAATATCTGGCTCCCGCTTACCTCAACGACGAAATCGTTGTCCGCACGTGGATCGCAGATATGAAACGCGTTACTTCTCTTCGACGCTACGAGATGTTCCGAAAGTCAGACCAGAAGAAACTCATCATGGCGTCCACCAACTGGGCATTCGTAAGATTCTCAGATCATCAAATCTGCCGTATCCCGGCTTCCGTCTCCGATTGTTTTCAGCTTGTTGCTGATGCGAATTGATCGGGCGGACGGCAGACGGAGTCTGCCTGCTACCGTTGCAGGCACTCTCCGAGTGCCGTCCGCGCCGCACTGGTCATGCAGTTCGCGGTGATCCGTCGGCATGCCAAAAAAACAATGCAGGATTCGGGCGGACGGCAGACGGAGTCTGCCTGCTACTTTGGGGGACTCAATAAGGCAACTCGCGGATGTAGAGATTCCTAAAGTAGAGTGCGCTGCCGTGGTGTTGAAGTTCGATCTGATCTGCTCGAGGAATTGGGATAAGTCCGGTTTTGTCCCAGTAGTTCTCCAGTTTGACACGATCCACCACCTGCTTGTCATTCAACCAGATTGATACCTTTTCACCCACCATTCGAATCAGAAATGTATTCCATTCTTCGGGCTTACGATCCGCCAGTACCGTCGGAGCGTTTCTCCAGCGGCGATTATTCCACAGGCCGCCGGAACCGAGATTTCGCCCATTGCCATACTGTCCAACCCACTCTTCGGCAGTTGCAGGGAAAGCCTGCCCCTCTTTTAGTCGAGGGTCCCATGGATCCCAAATCTGAATCTGAGGTGTTCCTCTCAGATAGATCCCGGAATCTGCTCCTGCTGGGATTTTCCAGTCGACGTAGAGATCGAAATCCCCGTAGTTCTTTTCAGTACAAAGACTGTCACCCTTGCCATCATAGGTCAGGACACCATCGGATACGGACCAATGAGAATTCATTTGAGCATCGGCAGTGATCTGCGCCTGAACGAGCGCATCTCCGGAAAGTGCACGCCGCTGATTTGCATCTCCGTGAGCCAACCCCTTCCACCCCGCCAGGTCTGATCCGTTAAAGATCGTCTGGAATCCTTTTGGGGCCACATTCACAGCGGTGGAGTCCGGAGACAGAGGCGGTCGGGAATAGTCGGCAATCTGAAGGTTGCGGAATTCTACTCGATCATCGTGACCTGCCAGGACGAGATGTCCCTGTCGGTTATCTTTCCCGGGATGAGGAGTTCCATCGACGGGAGTCACATCATCGAGGAACACATCAACGATCACAGCTCCGTTCAGGATGACCATAATGTGGTCTTCAATCACTACGATGGTTTCTGTATTCCATTCGCCAACCGGCTTCAGGTAGCCGATCTTTGCAGGATAGATTCCGTAGACGGAACCATGAAACTGCCACGGCTTCAGCCAGGTCAATCGCTGCTTCTGGCCGTTGGCCATCACAGCGTCACCGTGATATGCAGAGCCATCATGATCAAGAATCTGGATCTCCATCCCGTCGCGCGAGGGATAACCGCCGGAAGGAACTCGTATGCCGATCCCGTTATTCCCGCTTTCTTCCAGCTTGAATTCAAACGTGAAAGCAAAGTCGCTGTACTCCTTTTCAGAGTACAGGTTCTTTCCACCTTTCCGGCAGACGAGTACACCGTTTTCAGCCGAATAACCAGCTGTGTCACCAGTCCATCCGCTGAGATCCGTCCCATTGAACAGAGGCCTCCACTCGGCTGTCTTCAAAATCGAGGCGGCGGTAACGGCTGCCTCCAGATTTGGGTCCGGCTGCTGATCCTGTGCGAACGCAGAGGTCATTGGCAGGATAACAAGTCCGAGTATCAGGCTGGTGATCGAAATCAGCCGACAGCGTAGTCTGAGCCACATAGGAATGTCCTGTTCGAGGAAGGGTCATGGGGCAGGGAAATGTGCAGCAAAGCGGGCTATTTGGCTGATTCGGAAACGGGGTTGCCGCCAAACCAGCCTTTCAACTTCGTCCACGCTCGCGTGATATGACCAGGATCAAGAACCTGTTCAGTCCAGCTCCTGCGTGATGACATAAAGTTGGACCATGCCATGTTCACATATGGCTGGTAGGTTTTTCGAACGGACTCCCAGATACCGTTTTCACGGATCCCTGAGAGCGCACTTGCATAGTGTCCAAAGATGTTGCGGTTTACGATTTTACCGGCGACCAGCAGACCGGTGATTGTGCCCTCCGAGACATCTCGTACTGCTTCCATCGTCTGCATAGCAACCGCAGCGGAAACCCCCAGCAGACTGATCTGTTCCTGAGCGGCAACTTCCCGCATTTCTGTCCACATGCTGGCGATCTCTGCCTCCGGGATTAAATCCGTAGGATCAACATTCAACAAGGCAAGCCGTGTCTGCTCGATACTCATCTGAAGCTCGTCGAGTGAAAGCGGGGGCTGATCAAAAGTACTGGCGGCTGTACCACTTGCCTGTCGAACGGCATCCATCAGGTCTTCCACCTTGTGGATTGTCGATGTTTCATCAATCAGGCCGCGATCTCGAAGTTCCTGAGCAAGCTCGTTCAAATAGGATTTGGTTCCGTACGCTGCATCACTGACGATAGCGAGAATCCACAACGGTGAGATATGGAGAGTTGCCAGACCAGCGATATCAATGAAGTTGCTGGCTGCTTTCTTTGCGATATAACGTCCGGGATCCGGCTGTCCGGATGCAGCAGTACCGCCGCCCTGCTCTGACTTCAATTCGCCGGAATCAGTCGCTGCCGGAACCTCGGCCTTTCCTGCGTCCGGCGAAACGGTCCCGACACCGGAAACCAGAAAGCCAAGCGAGTTTCTGATCATGACCTCGTAGGTCTTGGAATCCTGAAATGCCTGAGGGACAACAAATTCGGCGATCTCACGTGCGGTCCCTGCCGTCAGCCCTACAGCACTTCGCACCAGACGTTCCGGAAGTGAAAGCCCGAAAATCAGCTTGTTAAACATGGTCTCAGCTGACGCCGCTGATGGTTGTGATCCTGAGGATCCCGCCTCCACTGTTTCCTGTCCCATTTGTTCTCTTTCTGATCACCAACACGAAGTCTGCAACCCGCATCTGTTGATAATCAGAACGATAGCAAGTTCAGTAATCAGAAACCATTCTGGCTGAACCGGGAGAGATCAAGTCGAGGCTGCTGCTGCAGACTGTCCATCGCATTCTGTCGATCACTGTTCAACGCCTCTGCGCCATTCGTCAGGAAGTCTGACAGCTGCACAATTGCAGGCCCGAGCAAAAACAGAAAGACAGATGGCATGAGGCAGAGTGCCACTGGAAACAGAAGCTTGAATGACGCAGCATTTGCCCTCGAATCCGCCCGTTCCTTTAGCGACGATCGAATGCTGTCGCTGTAATCACCCAGCGCTCGGGAAATACTAGTTCCCGTTGACTCTGACTGGATCAGGAGAGATGTAAAGGAACTCACTTCAGGAGAGTCAATTCGATAGTTCAGATTCCTCAATGCCTGTGAGAGACTTCCCACATCCGACTGCTGAGTCACCAGACGGAGTTCATCCGCGAGCGCCGGATGTGCTTCGCTGAGCTCCCCGGAAATCCGTCGGAAGCACTGTTCAACGCTGAGCCCCTGACTGACACCCATATTCAACATATCCAGTACGTCGGGAAGTCCTCGCTCAATGTCAATCTTCCTGTCGCTGGCTTTGACACTGACAACCAGCGGCGGAATCGCCCACATCAGCATTGGAACGACGACGACCATCGCCAGCAGCCACGGTTCCAGCGATGGTGGGGCCATGATCAGCCAGAATCCGATGCTGATCAGCGAAAAGAATGCCAGCACAAACCGAGTGGCAGTGAGATTCAGCCAGGATGCTCGTGATCGATACCCGGCCCCAAGCAGTGATTTCCTCTGAATCTCTCGGCGAGCAGCAGTTTCCGGCAGCAACTGAGCGAGTGACGGAGTGATCGGCCCAAACACATACTCGTCATCACGGATCGGAAGCTCCTCGGGGTCCGGTTTGACCAGATCGGTCAATTCATCTCCGACGATACCGCGAAAGTCTGAGAACAATCGCCGATCGCTCCAGGTAGAAGGTCTTGCTACTGTCGTTGCCTGGCGATCCCCGGAAGCAACACCAGCCATCACGGGAGCTGCGACGTTTGATTGCTGATCGACGAACCGATCTGATTCCTGCTCGCCCTGCCCCTGATTCAGTTGAGCCCTGAACATGCTCTGCGAACGTTCAGCACGTCGGGAGAACATATTTCTGATCGCCAGAAGTGCACCCAGTGCCAGGCCAAAGGCTATAATCCAGACCGAGTTCATTTCCGCCTCTCCCGAACACCACTAATGACGACAGGACTCAGTAACCCCTACCGATTCGACCCGATCTCCAGCAGAATTCGCTGTGGATCAAAACCTTGCACTGCGTTTCAGAATCCGATACACGAGGCTGCATCCGACAATCTGCAGAACAATTGCTGTCCACAAGGACAATCGCCCAAGGAAAGAGCCGGAGAGCTGATTCAGATAGTTCGGATCACGGATCAAATAGAACGCCATCACAGCGAGCGGAACGACTACCATCATGATCGCTCCCATCCGACTTGCGATCGTTGCAGCTCGCAGACGGGAAACAAAGTGTAGCCGATCACGCACTGATGTAGCCAATCGCTCCAATACCGAAATCAGGTCACCGCCTGTGTCCTGGTGGACGGCCACCGCGGACGCAAAGATCGTCAGCGAAGAAACACCGGTACGTACCGGCAAGTCTCTGACCGCAGCTGCCAGATCAATACCCATTTGTGTCCTTCGAGCGGCCAGTCTGAGTTCGTCCCCAAGTGGCGCAGGTGTGTCTGCCGCGACCAGTTGAAAGGCCGATTCCACATTCCGACCGCTCCGTGCAATTCTCGACAGCTCTTCTGCCATTCCAGGCAACTGATCCATGATTTGTTTCTGGCGACGAGAACGCATCACCATTGCCAGAATGAGCGGCAAACAACCGCCAACCATCGCAGCAAATGCTGTTGCCAAAGGCCCCTCGCTGATCACAAACACCGAACCACCCACGCCGATCGCTGCGACCAGGCACAAAGCCAACCAAACGAATGGCGATGTTCGAATTCCGGACTGAAGCATCAGCAGATCGAACCAGCCATTAACCGCTTCTCCGACTCCACGTCCGGAACCATCGGAGAACGTCTGGTTTTCTCGCAGCAGACCTGAAAACTCCGCACGTCGCTCAATCGGAGGATACGAAGGATTGACAGCAATCATGAAACTTCCTCGTTCGTGCTTTTGAAACACTAATCCTGATTGAACTTCAGTTCACGTGGTTCAAATAACGGCTTGTACTGATCAATACTGGCGCCAGTCAGTGCAAGTCTGCGAAGAGCAACAGGCTGATATCCCGTTGCAAAGAAACTTCCCCGCGGCTTGCCATTCTCGTCCTGTCCGTTGATTCGGTAGACAAAGATGTCGTCAACTTTGTACTCACCATCCCGCAGACCAGAGACTTCTGAGATACGTGTCACACGGCGTTCGCCAGTATGAAGGCGAGTGACATGAATCACGATATCGATGGCGTTCGCGATGTACTGTCGAGCGATACGCGGTGTCAGATCCGCACCTGAAAGTGCGATCATCAACTCCAGACGATCGAGAGTTTCGCGGGTATCGTTCGCGTGAACTGTGCTCATAGAACCGTCATGTCCTGTGTTCATAGCCTGGAGCATGTCCAGAACTTCAGCACCTCGAGCTTCCCCGACGATGATTCGGTCGGGCCGCATGCGGAGTGCATTGCGAAGGAGGTCTCGCTGTGTGACAGCCCCCTTACCTTCCATATTGGGCAATCGTGTCTCAAGTGGCACAACGTCAGACTGCTGAAGACTTAGTTCAGCCGTCTCTTCAATTGTCACGACGCGCTGAGAATCCGGTATGAAACGACTCATACAGTTCAGCAAGGTCGTTTTGCCGGCACCGGTTCCCCCCGCGACGATCATGTTCATTCGCCCACGAACGGCAAGAATCATAAAGTCGGCCATCGCTGGTGCCAATGAGCCAAATCGAATCATATCATCGATCTGAAGTCGCTTGTTACCAAAACGACGAATCGAAACCGTAGGACCACAAAGAGCCAATGGCGGAATTACCGCGTTGAATCGTGATCCGTCCGGAAGACGAGCATCCACAATCGGATTGGACTCATCAATTCGTCGCCCCGCTCGACTGACCAGACGATGTATAAATCGCATCAGATGCTGACTGTCAGCAAACCTGATGTTTGTAACCTCCAGCAATCCATGTCGCTCCACAAGGACTCGATCAGGACCATTGACGAGTATGTCCGTGACCGTGGGATCGACCATCAGGGATTCGATCGGACCGAAACCGTAGATTTCGTCCATGATCTCATTGACCATGACATCCCGCTGAGCACCGTCCAGGCGAATTTCCTGTCGAGTACAGAGGTGCTCCGCCAGGGACCGCAACTGACTTCTCAGATCCTGTTCTGACATCGACTCCGCTTTACCGAAGTCAATCACATCCACAATCTGCCGGTGAAGACTGGTCTTCAGACGCTGAAAGTCGCGAGATGATGCTGCAGAAGTGTCGGACGATGCCACCATGTGATGTCCTTAGCGACGTCTCAAGAACCACAAAGCCGAGATTACGGAATTCCCCGAATCACTTATCGAAGTAATCTGCTTCAGGAATTCAGAATCTGACTTAGGGGCGTCAAACGTCACTTCGTCCGAACAATGGCTTAAAGCGGCAGAATCCGCAGGTTGCCAACCCGTCGATCAACTCTTTGTTTCGCTGCAATTCAGGACTGTCAGCGCGCGAGAGGGCGAATCCCGGTAAAGAATCCAATCATCATCTCTTCCCAACTCTGCTGGCCCCAGCGAACGTCTTTGTCAGGGTCCGGATTATTCGGATTGTCGGACGAGTTATCAAAAGCTGCGATACACGTCACAACCGTTCCAGCCGGCATCAGCCTGGGCTCGGAAAACTCATACCTGAGTTGCCAGTTGAAATCGTACCTCGGAACGTCCAGCAAAATCTCTTTCGTACCATCCGGATACAAAGCTTCATATCGAAATGCTTTGCCGCGCAGATGCATATGAGGCGTCAAACTCAGTAATGTCGTGTCTTCACGAAATCGTTCCTGAGCCGTGATCACATGGTTTGCAGCGTTGGCAGGAATCGTCAGACGTTCGTTCAGAGCTTCAAGTCCAACGACTTCGTTCCTGACCTTCGATCCGTCGACAAACTTCATGGCAATCTGACTGAGGTCGCTCTGAGCCGTTCCGTTAGGCGTGTAGTGCATTTCGAACAGGATCTTTGAACCCGCGGGAATTCGAATGGCAGTATCGTCAGAAAACACAAGCGGCGATGTTCCCGGAGCATATCCGATTAACATTCGACCCAGACTAATTCCTTTCTCTCCGGGTAGCTGGAGAAACGCGATAATATGATGAACCACAGCCGTGTTTCCCGGACGTGCTTCCGCTGCGATCACATACTTATCTTCTGTAAATCCAGGATCGACCTGAAAATACTGATAATCCACAACACCGGTTGCCGGGACTTCAAACGGCTCACTGCGCACAGGTATGATCAAATCCGGCTCTGGAATCCGCCAGCCTTTTGTGAATGTCGGGGCGTCCGGTAACTCTTTCGGATCACCTTCGGGGCTTCCATTTTCAATCCATGTCCGAATCAGTGTCTTTTCTTCGTCAGTCAGTCTGGCGTCGTTTCGAAACTGTCCATGGTCAGGATTGGCATTCCACGGTGGCATTCGCTCATCGCGAACGACTTCCGCTATCATGAACTCCCAGCCACGTGTCTCTTCATAACGAGTGAGCGAAAACGGAGCGATCTCCCCGTCGCGATGACATTCAACACATCGCTGATTGAAAATCGGGGCAATGTGCCTGCTGTATGTAATTTCACCACGCGACTCCGGCCTCCGTCGACGTCCGATCAGACATCCCGTTGACTTTGTTTCCGGTTGCCGAATCTCACTTCCCGCAATCAACTGCTCAACCGCATCCACCAGATACTTTGAAGTCGGAGCGAGTTTCGCGACTCCAACTCCATATTGATCATCAATTCGACCGCGATAACGGATCACTGCCTGATCATCCAGAACCACAACTTCAGGAGTTCGAGTCACTCCAAGCAGGTCCGCAAGCTTCTGATCAGAGTCCATTAATATCGGGAACTCTATTCCTGATCGATTCGTGTAGGCCTGAACTTCTGTCAGCGAATCCTGAACGTTTGAGCAGACTCCAATAAAGGAAACGACGGGACCGGATTCGGTACGAGCGGCAAACTGCTTCGCCAGGTCTCGAAGTCGCGGGCCGTAGAGTTTCGCCATTGGGCACTCAGTTCCAATGAATGCAATAACCCGCGTCCCGGAACCGGCAATTGCTCCGAGTTTCTGTTCGTTGCCATACGAATCCGGCAATGTAATCGCGTTCAGGTCGACTACTGTACCAATTGCTGGGGGCCCCGAATTGTCCACATCCGCCAAAAGTGCCGCAGATAAATCGGCAGGGACGATTGCAACCAGAATCACACAGGTAAGTAAAACCAATGAATTGCGGAAGGTATTTCCGCTGCGAATCTGTACCGGCATTTCTTCACACTCTCAGGGTCTGACGATTTGTGTCATCTCGTGAGGCGTATTAAAGCATGGATTCATTCCGGGAGACAGTCCAATTCACATTATCGCAGCAATCGGACGCTGTATACGTAGCGGTTCGGGTTTGCGGCCGGAGCTTGAGCCATCTTCGCAGTGGACGTAGAGATCACACATGGCTGGAGAGTAACGTCAATCCGGCCGGAATCGTCCTGACGAACTCTCATAATTCGAGCCGCTACGGGCCTCGTCAACAACAAGGTCTGAGCATTTGCGACAGCGGATTGCGAGTCTTCATCAGCGACACCCGAAGCACCAGAATCGACAGACTTTCCCGACCCATTCGATCTGTCAGACTCGACAGATTCTGAGAGAAAATAGATCACGGAATTTCCTCGCATCTCGCCGAGTGAATCCGCAATCCGATGGAGATCCCTTGCTTCAATCACACTCAGCGGCAGATGTTGCGGTAACTGGATTTCTTCAACACCTGCGTATCGCAACGCCTTCTGATCAAGTCCAGAGCAGATACACTGCCGGAACCCAACTGCACCCACACGCGGATCTGAAACTCGGAGCGGAATCAGTTGTCCGTCTGCGATCGCGGACTGTCCTCCTGTGATCGCCAGAGTCATTTCAGGAAGTCCATCGGGCCCCTGTTCGATCTGGTTGCGATCGGCGTTCCAGGAGAATCGGTCGCTGCCATGACCGTCTTCGATCAGATGGCTCCAGGAATTGCTGCTGGAAGAGTCATCCGGGATTGCAAAAGGCATAGCCGGGATGCTCACGTTGCCGGACGGAACAAACCCAACAGGAGAGTGATCAATCGCAACAACCGCTTCCACATCGACCATCGCTGATGACCGTCCCATCAGGCCACTCATAAACAACGGTATCTGCTGAGCATTACGGAAACGCGACCACGAAACGCATACGCGATCAGGAAGAAGAGAGTCCGCCGAATCATTTTCAAACACGATCTGATCGGCGGCTGGCATTGGAGCCAAAGAAGTCCGATGGTATTGACTGGAAAGCTCAAGAACCGCTTGTCGAGACTTAGCAAGCCGTCCTTCTGCTTCAAAGGACTGTTGTTGTTTTCGCAGCAGATCATCAGACAACAGGCGATAACCTCCCGCCAGGGCCGACGCTTCTGCAGACCGCAGAGCATCACTGCGGACCATTCCAATGTACAACTGATTGATCGCCAGACCAGTACATAGACACGCCATGACAATTGCGCAGAGACCCCAGCCGGTAATCGCACCGAATCGAGGCGACAGAATCAGTGGAGCATGTTTCCGCATTGTCCGGCGATCCATCCAACAGTGTCAGGAACTCTCATTCAGATTTTTGAACCAGTGACTTTCTGCTGAGTCACACTCCTGTCAGGAGTTGCTTTACGGTCGACACCAGTGGACCAGTCACTGCCGGAGCCATTGTTCTGCAAAGGTGTACCGACACCACCATTATCATTGTCACCAACATAGTTGATGCGGCGGCCGTCTTCGAAGTAAGTCACACCGTGACCACTTCCCCGATAAGACTCCATCATGAACGGCTTCTTCTCTTCGGGCACCTGAATTCCAAGCAGTTCTTTGAGAGTAACACGACCCTGCTCAGACTTGATGCTGACGCCCCCGGAACCCGGCCCTGCAGGATTGAAGGTCAAAGCAACAGTACCTTCCTTTTCGGCGAGCAGCATGATGCGTGTCTGATCTTCATCAAGCTCAAGCGTGACATTATGACCACGTTCGACGGAGCTCTGAGTATAACTCCGATTCATCGCAACAACTCGAACCCCCTCGAACAAAGTCAGGGTCATGGCGTCAGCACCAACTAGTCGGCTTCGAGCGGCATCGGTCCCGTTTCGATCCACGGTCATATGCACATCGACGTATTGACCAGGTTTGATCAGGCCGTTCACCATAGCAGTGTCATCGCCGACATTGATCGTAACAGCCCGTTTGCCTTCGGCGACCTTAAGATCCGGATGATCTCCGGGTGCGTAAAACTGAGAACCTCGCAGCGGCTGAGCAGCCGTGATTTTCTCTTTGGCAATCCGCCCAATCACACCATCAAGGTCCACAAATGTGTCCGGAGCCAGCTCGGCATCAGCCTTCCATGGTCCGCGACCAACATGAGCTCGGGTAATGACCGTTCCAGGCTCAATCTCGGTGATTGCCATCGGCAAAGTTCGAGATTCGACCCTCGGAGCTTCGACAATTTCTCTGGCTGTCAGCTTTTTGAAGAGAAAACCCACCGCAAGCACAGCAACCATTAAGAAGGCAGCAACAGTGAGCATCCAGGGCGTAAGTTTCACAACGAGTTCTCCAGACAACACAGAGTCGCAGGGGATTCATCAGTTCGATCCGGAAAAAACAGCTTCCGGAACATATATTCGATCCATGAGCTGACAGCATCATTCAACGCTGATCTGCTCCACTACCAAAGATGCACAATCCCTGCGCATTGTCCGGCGGACTGCCGCCTTGATTCACAACCAATCCTGAATACAGCTAATCCAGAAGACACTCACCTGATTCATAACGGTTGACTGCCATCGAAAACTCAAATTGATTTCCGAGCCCACTCACAATCGATTCAGGTCCTCAGAAACCAACCGATGTTCCATTACCATAGGAGCTTCAATTCGAATCGAACGGCCTCTGACACTGAAGCCTGTCATCCAGAGCAAGTCAGGCGTAGCATTCCTCATGGGCACTGTGACCCGAACGAGCCCGGTGTCGCCGGCAAATTGTCCAGGCTGCACATCGACCTGACAGCCATTTGCCAGATTCGGTCCAAGAATTTCCATGACAAGCTGCTGGATTTCAGTCGAATTTCCACCCGACATGCTGAGCACTCGAGCCCCGGTTCGAGCCGCATCACTGACCTTTGTTTGGGCAGATGTCAGCATCGAAAATTCGGCAACTGCAAAAATCAACAGCATCAAAATCGGCAGGACCAGCACCAGTTCCATCGAGAGGATTGCACCTCGACGATCCATGCGATCGACTCGACGGTTCATTTGCATAAATCGTGAGGGTTGCATCGAACGTCCCCGAAGAACAGCTAATGTGTGTCGACCCGAAATCACAACATTCAGGCCGTCCATCTAGCCTTCGGACGTTTGTATTCAGAAACTGAGAGAATCTGTCAGCGCCTGCATCACCACTGATTTCGAAACAACACTAATACACTCCACGTCGCCAATGCAACAGGAATCGCAAAAGCCATCACTCTGCGTTTCGAACGATCTTCGAGCGTCTCCGAGGCAGTTGCCCCGTTCTTCCCTCGTACATACTGAGCTCGAGTTCCACGGAACCCTTTCGAAAGAACGCTAAAAGCAATGACCGCGGCCGTACCGATGACAACAAACAGCAGACTGCTCAAAAGCACTTTCAATGTAAGACTTGTCCCCAGCCAGACACTCAGTCCTCCAAGCAGTTTGACATCACCGCCACCCGCAGATCCGACCATCCACAGAACAAACAAAATCCCGAAGCCGACGGCAAAAGCCAGCAAACCAGACTTCAACCCGGCAAAGCCGAAGAACGCTCCCTGCCATGTAAGTCCGGCCACGAGCATTGGAACCGTGAGTGCATTCGGAATCTTTCGGAATCGAAAGTCACTGATTGCTGCAGCAAGTGTGTAGAGAACCACTGCGACAAGAAAGATCCACTGAGAGAGTTCAAGTTCAGGCATCGGAATTTTTCTGCTGCGTTAAAACGCTGACATGCGGAGAGTCCGGGGCGAATGAGGCAAACCGTCATCAAGTGTGGTTCGGGGAACGGTTCAAGGCAGACGAGTTTTTCCGGCATCCCGCAAACGAATCCGTTGACAACATGAAACATCTCGCTCTGATCGTCAGAACTGCTACAATCCTGCAAATATCAAGTTGCCGGAGTTCCGGATGATTTGGGCCGTCGCGGAAATTCCGGCCGGCTGTCTTTCATGGTCTTCATTCAGCAGATGCTTCCTAATCTATGAATAACATTCCGGCCTCTTCAGCGGCAGCCTCCCCTCTCACGCCAGCAGCGACATCCTCCTCGACGCTGTGCTCTGAACAGGACACCTGGCTCAAAGCCGCCACGGAGGCCGCGAAACTGGCCGGCCGAATCCTTCAGGACTGGAGAGGAAGATTTCAGGTGCGGGAAAAGAGCCGCGCCAATCTCGTCACAGAAGCTGACGAGGCATCTCAGCGAGCCATCGTCGAACATCTTCAGGCTCAGTTTCCTGACCATGGATTTCTGGGTGAAGAAGCTCTGCTGACACCCGATCACCAACAACTTGGTTCGTGGATTATCGACCCGCTTGATGGAACATCCAACTACGTTCATGGATTCCCGTACTATTGCATTTCAATTGCATTTCACCGACAAGGGCAACTTCAGGTCGGCGTCATTTTTGACCCAAATCGAGATGAGTGCTTCACAGCAATCAAAGGACGAGGAGCAAGCCTGAATGGCAGTCCAATCCAAACCAGTGGCGAATCCGATCTCGGAAAGGCGATGGCCATGGCTAGCCTTCCAATTGCCCCGGATCCAGCTCATCCCATGATTCAGAAGTTTCTGAAAGCGCTTCCCAGACTACAAACCGTTCAGCGAAGTGGTTCTGCCGCTCTCAACCTTGCATACGTCGCATCCGGCAGAATTGATGCATTCTGGTCGGGAAGCCTGCACCCCTGGGATGTGGCCGCCGGTGCACTCATTGTTCAGGAAGCCGGAGGAACTGTTACAAACCTGACAGGCGGTCCGAACGATATTTTTGTTCCAAGCCTGCTTGCCGCCAGCAGCCCCCAACTCTCACAGGAACTCGTAACACTTCTGTCCTGAATTGATGTAACCACTTCTCCACACCGCCAATTCCGCCTAAACTAAAGTGAATTCGGGATGGTATGCGCCGAGGGCTGGCTGACCAAAGATTCCGCCGCCCCGCCGCACTCAGGCAGGAGGATTTGTGATGAAAAAGCGAAAGGCAGACAGGAGATTGGCCGCACGGCCCGCTATGCCTGAACTGGCGGTCCGTCCAGCGGCACGCATACGTCTGCTGCTTTCCATCGCGATTGCTGCATTCTGGGTCACACAACCCGGCGGAATTGTCATGCCATCGTCGTCACTGGTGATGGCACAGATCAATGAACGCCCTGAAGAAAATACTCGACCGGCGGCCAGTCCATCCCAGGATCGCCCGACTTCAGCCGCGACAGCGATCAAGTCCGATGGGACTCCCAGTACATCGACGGATGAACTCCTGTTTCAACGCAATGGTCAGTTGATTCCGCTGTCTGAGTTGCTTCCTGAAGAGACGATCATCGAACTGCTGAATCGGGTCAGTAACCAGATGTCCGTTCCGCAGTTTGAATTGAAGCAGGTTGAGCTCTCCGGAAAGGTGGAGAAGAATGTCATTCGGATTCAGGCAGAACTTCGAATCGATGTTCAGCCTGAAGCAGAGTGGGTCACAGTCCCAGTTGCGTTTCAGGATTTTCATCTGACCAACTTTTCGCATTCGTCTGGCATTGATTCGGCACGGTCGGTGCCGGACAACGCTGATCCTTCATCCCGTCGCTGGCATTTATTTGGCAGAGGCCTGCACATTCTGAAGCTGGATCTGATTGGTCAAACTCGCGTCCAGCAGCCATCTGGGTACCAACTCAATCTGAATCTGCCGAAGGCCACGATTTCACATGCGAAGATCGAATTCGACCGAGTTGTGGAACTTCAGAAAGCACCACAGGGTCCGGTACAGAGCTTTGTCCGTGAAGGCCAGGGAGTTCGATCAGTTGAGTTCTGGGGACTGACAACCGCCACCACTTTAACGTGGGTCGACATCCAGCCGGTTGTCGATCGGAAACCCGTCATTCAGGTGCAGAACCGAATGAAGATGGACCTGACGACAATACCGGTGACTCTCTCCGGTGTCCAGACGATCCAGATCACAGGAGGTCCGGTCAGTGAGCTTCAGATTCAGTTTCCCGAGGGATTTCAGTTACTGGAAATCGCTGCCCGAAATCAGGCCGGAGTATCGGTCCTTGGAAGTTTTGAAGTATCGCCAAACAGCGCTGGGCCAAGTGCAATTGTCCGTTTGACTGGAGCTGTTGAGGGGAATCTCACGGTCAGTTTTGATCTGGAACTTGTCAATCGGACATTTCCTCAGGACATTCAGGTCCGCCTTCCACAGGTTGGCGACGCGAGAGTCCAGTCGGGGGACCTTGATATCGCAATTCCTCCGGGACTGGTGACTCGAATCGACGGAGCACAGCGAAAGCGGGTCACTTCAGAGACTGATTCCAGTGTCCCTGTGACAGCATTCAGACTTCGATCGATGGATTCAGTCGTAGTTGCCCATGTCGAGGAAATTGAAGCTCAGTATGCGGTGTCGCCGGAAATCATCTTCCAGCCGGACGAACAAAACGTCCTGATGACCGCTCGGATCCCGGTCAACGTTCTTCGCGGCTCGCTGTTGGAACTTCCATTTCGATGGCCGGGTTATTCCTCAGGAATCTGGCAGATTCTCCCCGGAACAACTCGACTAACAACCGACAACCAGGGGACCAGCCTGCTGCTTGAACCATCGTCCATCGAACAGGACTCGTTCCTGTTGGCATTTAAGGAACGTCAGTCCGGACAGTTCGCAGTTGAATTTCGGGCGTTTGCCACTTTGCCAGCGATTCGATCTCCTGAGAACCGGTTTGTGTGTCTGGAAGCAGGAACGCGACCAGGACAACCGGTGGTGATCACCACAATCGAATCAGACCAGTACTCGCTCAGACCTCTGAATTCCGAGACCGGACGGATACTGACCTCTGTTCCATTTTCCAGCGATGCTGTCACCGAAGCCGTTCAGCAAAATCGACGTGCTCAAACATGGCTGCACGATACGCCGTCGTCTCCAATTCGATTTGACCTGGTTGATCAGGCACCATCAGTCACGGCCGAGATGGTTGTTGGTCTGTCAGCTGAACAGGCAGGTATCCATGTTCATCAGCAGATTGATTTTCAGATTGAACACCGCGACCTTTCCACACTGTCACTGAACGTACCGAACGGACTGCAGCCGATTGTGAGAATCATGGGCGAAGCAGAACCGCTGCGAGCCACTCTGGACGCCCCGACGACGTGGAGTTTTCGTTTGCCGCGGGCTCGACGAGGCGAACTAAAGATTGAAGTCGACTACCTGTGGCCAGATGCCGATCAAAGTGCCGGAAAGACGGTCAGCACATTTCAGATGCCCATCATTCAGCCTCTGCAGTCAGAGATCATCAGATGGGAAGTCGGAACAAACGGAGCAGGACTGCAGCTGAATTCGGCACATCCATGGAAGCCCGTTTACTCAGATCGTTTTGAGGCGGCCTGGGCGACTGCCGACTCAGTTCGCGAAATCCCGTTGATCTGGCAAAGACTGATTTCACTGCGAGGTGCTCAGTCTCCGATCATTGTTGTCCATCGGACAATTCTGACGCCGAGACAAGCCGTCACAAGTACGCTGGGAATCTTTGAAGTTCTGCCTGGGCAACTGAGTTTTCTGCTTCCCGATGAAATCGTGCCCGAATCACTGCTGATCGGTAATATCAGCATCCGATCCGGACTTCGAGTTGCCGAGATTGCCGAGGGGAATCAGCGCCGATGGACCATGAGCACATCAGGTATAAAACTCGGTAATGAAGGCCCGATTCCTGTTGAAATTCGTTTTAGAGAAACTCTGACTTCAACGAACTCATTTCGTCGTCTTCAGTCTTTCTCGGGGGCTGGCTTCGAATCAGAGGAGCAGATCCCCGCAGTCTGGGTATTTGAATCTCAAAACGACACAAGAATTATCAGTCAACAGAGCGATCAAACACTGCTGAACCGGAACATGTTGTCTTTTCTTTCCACAACGGCCAGTCAGGATCTTCGCATCAGTCAGGTTGATGCAATTCTGTCTCCCTACCCACAGAGTGTTCAGACACTCGTCTCGGAGCGTCTGGAAGGATGGATGTCTGAGAATGTCGACCGGGATATCTTTTTCCTGCACGCAGCTCCAAATCGGCTTGAACTCTGGTTGATTCCCGGAGTATCGCTGTTGCTGGTGAGTGCCGTTGTGTGTGTCGCAATTTTCCTGTTGATGTCAGTCTTCAGGAACGTTCCGATGATCATCCCGGTACTGCTGATTGCAGTTCTGTTGCCAGGCCTTTACCTCGCATTCGCTGACTGGACCTCATTGTTGATCCCGTACGTCCTGATCGGTCTGTTGTTCGGAATCGTCTCGATTTCGTTTCAACGTCTGGCATCAGACCGCAGAATTCGTCTTCCGGATCCGGCTCGTTCCGGTGAAATGCTCACCGTGTTCGGTGTATCGGGGTTTCTGACGGGTACGGCAAGTCCGTCGGTAAGAGGTGACTCTGACCTTTCCATCGCTGCCACGGGAGCGGAGTTATCCGCCCCTTCGGCCCGCTGAAATTGAGGCTGCGATGATTTCGAGGTCAATCATGTCGTTCACAACCCTCCTGACAGCTCTGACGCTGTGGCCACTGCTCGTCCTGCAGGCTGTAGCTCAGCAGATCCCTGAAGTTCCTGAAAATCTGACAACTCGAACGTTAACGCTTCAGGAATTCCGCCTGCTGCCGAACCGTGACGACTATGTACCTGTCACACCCGATCTCCTGAGTCGCCGCACGCAATCCGCAGTTGATCTTCAATTGCCGGAATTCCAGAACCGCCCGGCTGGCATTCGATCAGCAAGATATCGTGCAGAGTTCTCGAATCAGTCACTTGTCGGCGGTACAATGCTGCTGGAAATCAACCGCGAAGTCACAGAGGTAATGCCTGGTCCCCTGCCACTTGGACGCACAAACCTCGAAGGACTGACGTTTGTTGATGGAAATGAAGAGACACCGGTCGGCGCTAGTCGCGACAGAAACCTGTTTGTCCTGAAATCCGGGGGAAGTTCAGAGCTTGTTGGAAACTGGAACGCGGCTGGAGCCGTGACCGGAGACACTGTCACTTTCCGACTGGAACTTCCTTCTGCAACGGCGGCGTTACTGGAACTTCAGACTGCTCTCAACATTGATGTCAGCTGCAGTAATGGTCTTGTTGTTGGTCCGGAGCAACAGGGCGATAAACTCCTTTGGCTACTCTATCCAGCGGCTGCCAGCAGACTTTCATTCTCGTGCACTCAAAGACAAATTACTGAACAGGCTGTTCCTCTGTCTCTCACATCGGTCACAGCATCCCATGTGATTAACCCGGAAAGCATGACTTCGCGGTGGACGGTTGGATTACCGGCTGAACCAGGGAATCGGACCCGGCTGCAGTTGAGTTTTCCGGCAAGCGTCCGAATCACCGATGTCCTGGTGAATGAAAACACCACCTCAGGGTGGCAGACCGTTGCTGCCGGTGATCAACAGCAGATTACCATTGAACTACCCCCAGGCGGATCAACCGCTGTGATTGGAATCGCGGGCATTTCGTCGTCTCCATCAAGTGGATCGTGGCCGCTGCCGTTGTTGACTCCTGTTGCGTGGTCCAGTGATGCTCCTCTGACAAATGGTCCTGTCCTGATGCCGGTATCACAAATCAGCGTAACAATTCCCAGAACAATGGAGATTGATGGATGGACGCTCAATGGAATTCAGGAACGTGACGTAATACCAGGGGCAGATGATACTCGTGTCTGTCAACTGACGCGATTTGCTTCGAACGCATCAGCAACACTTCACGCGTCCGGGAATCAGCCGAGGCTTGCTGAGTCTATTGTGACACGCATGGCGTCCTCCGGAAGAATCTCGACCGCACGCTGTATCGTCATGATTCAGTGTGAGCAGGCTCCGGCAGTTCAAATCGACTGGCTTCTGGCAAAGGGCTGGGAACCCGTCACAGTCCGAAACCTTTCGACGCGTCGATCACTGTTTTTTGAGACTCGAAGTGATTCGCCCAATGATCAGCCGATCCTGCGTGTTCATTTGCCGGTGCCCCTGGACCCCGCGACGAGTCAGTTGCTGGAACTCACCTTTCAGCGTCCTGAACTGACCGACGCAGGGATTACTGACATACCGGCTGTGGAGATCACCGGAGGACGGCGCGTTGCCAGCTTTCTGATCATGCCTTCCTCGCCGGATTCATCGCCACTTGTTCAGCTCCTTCGAAGTCTCGATACACCGATTACGGCAGAGGACTTTCAAAAGCGAGTTCCCTGGTTTCCTCTGGCTTCTCCGTCCGAGGACAGTGAGTCTCACTTTGACATCCTCGGAAAGTCGCCGTTTCGAAGTTTAACCGCTGTTCCGACAGAGTCTCAGGCACCTGTCGAAGTCATTTACCGAATGACGGTTCAGGATGGATCAGTCAGACAGTTAACGCGAATCACATTTCCGGAAGGCTCAGCATCCGCCGCCACGTTTCGCTTCCGCGCAACACAATCCGTGCCTGATGAACTGAAATGGACTGTCAACGGTGTCCCCTGCAGTGCCATTCCTGACGACAGTCAATCTGGTACCGGAGTCCGAGCGTGGCAACTGCCGCCTGAGGTCGTCCCGGTTGATGGAGGCCAGGTGGTTGTGACGGCCGAACTCGCGACTCAGATTGAATCCGATCCACCTGCTGCGATCGTCTTGCCGGATGTCGACAGAGAGATTCGCGGTCAGGCAGAGCTCGTTGCCCCCGCGGAACTTTCTCCTGTCATCGAAGGTCTGGAGGAAACACGATCAGCTCGCCCCGTGGGAAATACAGCAGATGCTGCTCTCATCCGCACTTTTCGCCTTCCGGAGAATCTGCGACCGTTTCGAATCCGAATCGGAACAACTCAGCGAATCCACAGTGGAGAGACCATCAATTCCCATGTCTTTCATATCATCAATGAAAAATCTTCAGCGCTCTCACACGAGGTGCTGGCTGTGTCACGTATTCGACGTACTGGTGAAGAGACCTTTCTGCCGTTGTCAATATCGCCTGACCTTCGGCCGGTCGCTATTGTTGATGGCAACCGAGTCCAGCTGACAGAATCATCTGATGGGCTCGCCATTCCGCTGCCATCGTCGAGAGCCGAATGCGATGTCATTCTCGCATGGAATGAACCTGCCCAGGCAACAATGCTTACTGCATCTCCACTGAAATTCCATGAAGTCTTCGAGCAGAAGAATCCATCTCAGCAAACAACCCATCACTTTCTGGTTTCGCCGGAGATTGAACTCAAAAGCCCGGGAATACCGTGGTCGACGTCCGCACCCGCCAATGCTTCTGAAATGCTGAACCGAATTTCCGCATCGTCCGGGATGACAGCGCGAGTTACGCCGCTCGGATTCCTGACCCGATGGACGCTGTTTTCGTCACTCGGCTGGCAGCATCGAACTGTTGCTGAATCTGCATCAGTGTCCGGTTCTGGTGTGGTCTATCTGACATCGCTGAATCTTCGCAGAGCGCTGATGTACGGGATTTGTGTCCTGAGCGTGTCAGCCGGACTTGCGTTTCTCTCTCCGGTGATTCGGCACAGACGCCTTTGGGCAATGATTGTCATGATCCTCGCTGTTGTGAGAATCATGAACTCGAATCCTGTTGCAGATGCAGTGATTGCAGGAACGTTTTGGGGACTCAGTGCAGCTCTGGTTGTAGCAATCCTTGTTTCATTGATGCCGGTCCATAATGTGCCGTCCCGTGCCGCAACATCAGCCGCAGTTGAGGTCCTCGCGATTCTTCTATTGACAGCAACTTCCGCGACAGCGTCAGCTCAGAGCCCGGATGATGTCACTCCCCCATCTTCTGCACCAGATTTGCTGATCCTTGAAGACGGTGTCCCGAACGGCCCTGGAACCTTTCTGCGACGGGAGCTCCATCAGCAATGGATGAAGCTCGAAAAAGAGACGGATGCCCAGATTCCGGATGTACTGATCACCTCGCAGTCGACTCGCATTGAAGCGATCTCGAAAGATTCCGTAGAAGCAACACTGACGATGGAAGTCGCCGCTGTCACCAGCCGGAACGAGAGCCAGCTCGTCATCCCGCTTCAGGGATGTCGAGTTGTCGAATGCAGGATTAATGGAGTGCCAATTCTCCCTTCATCCGGTGAAGACGATTCGGTTGTGATACCGGTCCCGGCTTCGGTTCTGATCCCGTCCAGATCCATAGGCGTAAGCAGCCCTTCAGACGAATTCATTGCCGCTCCGGCACCTGCCGCTTCATGGGACGTACATCGTATCGAATGTACTCTCAGGCCAGTCGTCCAGACAGAAGAATCGGGACTACAGTTTCGGCTTCCGGCGCTGCCATCACATCGTGGAAAAATCGAGTTCACTGATTCACAGAATCTGATTCGCAGAGCATTTGTGCAGACTGGAACTGCTCAGTTTGAATGGACGAGCGAAGATAAAGAGCTTCTGCCTGGAAGTTTGATTACGTCTGAAGGCATCGACGTTCGCCTGTTCTTCGCCGCCCCGCAGGCGAATGTAACAGAGAATGCTTCGGCTGAGATCCTTGCGATCTGCGATACCAGCGGCAGCCAGCTGGCCGTGAACTGTATCTGCCGGATCAGTGGATGGAATCCGCTGGTTCATCGAATCACCTGTCAGTTACCCCAGGGGTTCGAAGTCCTGTCGGTGTCCAGCAGTTCTTTTGGCGAACTGTACTGGTCTCGAATTGAGTCAGGCGTTGTCGTGGAACTGTTTGGACCAGGCAAAGATTCATTTGACCTTGAAGTTCGACTGCAGGCTGCGTCTCCGGTTGAATCCGGCGTGATTGCACTGCCGATTGCCGATCTGATACGGCTTGAGAACTGTCAGATCAGCCCTCAAACACTCATTGCAGTCAGGACCTCAGCGGAGTTCTCCAACAAGCCAACTGCGAATAGCGGTAATCCCACAGAAGTCGCATTCCCCTCAGTGCAGGAGAGCTTTGGTTCACTCCTCAAACGATCTGACGCACTCTTCCGTGTTCCATCATCAACCCCTGTCCATCAGATCCGCCTCGTTCCTCGAACATCTTCAAGTACGGTGCGAGTCAGTCAGGATGTTACTTGCGGAGAGCAAAGTCTGGACTGGACGTTTACGGCAGATGTGGAAACGACAATCCTCCCGCTGTTTCGTCATGCCGTGGAAATCGCATCTGGTATCGAAATCATCGATGTTCAGGTTGTTGCTCTCGAAGCAAATCGTCTGGATCGCTGGCACCAGCGGAACAACCAGCTTCTGATTCAGCTCAAAGAAGGTACCATTGGAACTCACAAAATCACAATTCGTGGACGTCAAAAGCTAAATCCCGCGGATTCAGAATATCAGGTCCTCTGCCCTCAGCTGCGAGATGTTCAGATTCTTGAATCAGCGCTGACACTTCAGGACAAAAGTGAATCAGGCTTCCTGATCGCTGAAACAGGGGGTGCTGTCCCGGATCAACTGCTGGAAAAGAACCAGATTATGAATGCCGGTCAGGACTTTCGTTTTCAGGTTGTTGACGAATCCAGCCCCGTTCTGTTGAGACGAAGAAAAGCACTGCCTCGAGCCGGAAGGATCGTAACCTACAGAGATCAGAAATCGACTCGCCTCCTGATCCACTTCGAAGACTTCGGACGGACCGAAGAATCCAGATTCAGCCTTCCTCCAGGCATTCTGGCGGAACATATCCCCTCTGCTCGATCCGGAGATGTTGAACTTCAGGTACAGCTCCAGGATGGAGAGCTCTCGTGGACGATGCCCCTCCAAACAGCAGCCAGTCCGGAAGAGGGCTCAGATCTTCCACCTGTGCCCCTGACAATTCAATGGCAGTTCCCCACTCCAACTGATGCTGCGATTTCGGTCAATGAACTGATCTCTTTGCCACAATTCCCGTTTCCGGTTCAGTGGAATGAAGCTCTGGTTATGGACGCGGACAGAGGATTGGTGGGCAGCGAATCTTCCGCCAGCACTTCCCGAATCCCACCCGATGTTTTGTCGATGCTCCGGGCATTTGATTCCGGAATCTCCGGCTCGGGTGTATCCATTCAATCCATTCCACAAAACGACATCATTTCGGGAAACCTTCTCAGATTGCCGTCCCGCAGGAGTCGTCAGTCACAAAACGCCGAGAGCACTTCCAGAATTTTTGTGTTGTGTGACACAACTCTGAGAGCAGCTCCGCATGAATCGGTTTTCGCAGAGACTGAGTATGTAATGTTCTGCCCTAAATACCCTGCCCGTCAGGCATTTGATGTTCCTGAAGGCATTTTTGTGACTCGAGTCGACTCAGACTACTCAATCCGCTGGGAGAACGCAGAACGTACTCGTCTCAGCGTGGAACTCACACAGCCGGTCAGTCGCATCAAAATTCGCTGGTTGGGTACGAGGAGCCAAACATCTGTCTTATCTACCCAGATTCAAACTCGGGTGCCAGTTCCCGTGAATTCGGAACTGAGGCACGTTCTGTCTCTTCACTGTGAAGACTCACGGCTCTCAATTGCGGACAACAGCGACTCCGGAATCACGCGTAACGAATTCGCGGAGAGGGTTGTGCAGTATGCACGCGAAGGCTTCCTGAGATCTCTGGGGCCAGCAAACTCGACGCCTGCCGAATCGAGATTTATGGCCGATCAGATTCAGCGGCTTCACGATGAATTGCAGGAAACCCGCTTTCGGTTTCTTCGCGAAGTTGTTCAATCTGCAACTGCAGATGACTCTTTGAAACGATTCGATCTGAGTAACCGTGAAGAATTTAATCTTCGAGTCCCGCGGCTACCGTCACCAGGTCTGATGCTGCCCTATCTGATATGCGCCGCCTTTCTTGGGCTCACCTTTCTAAGTCGATCCAAAACAGCAGGGCCACCTACCGGACAACCCTCCTCAGTCTCTGTCGCTCCTCCCACTTCATTGGCTACAGAAACGCCCGATCCATCTCAGCCATTCCTCGGGCCTTCTGATCCAAACATTCCCGAACTGCCCGCATCATCCACTGTACTGGCGGAAGAACTCAATCCATCTGCCCCCGACGGGAATACTCCAACCGACAACAACTGACCCAGCCCCGGATTCGAATCAAAGCGACTTAATGAGCAACGACCAGTCAGCAACGACACGTTCAATCGATTCGTCAGTTGCCAAACCGGTCGTTGAAGTGGCTGTCTTCACACGCAATCCGCAATCGGTCAGTCGCTTTCGAGCCGCATCCAGCAACGCACGTGATTGAGGGTCCGCGGAGCTATCCATCAGCAGGACAGAACGACGACTTCGTCCCATGTCATCTGCTTCCGATCCGGAGAACCATCCATTGAGCATGACGATCCCGCGAACCGGTGAACGGAGAGCAAAGATCAGCCGCTTTGCAATCTCAGCCTGACCATGAGCCGCAATCAGCAGAGTGCGAGTCTTGTCAATCTCGGACTCCGACGAGACTTTTTGAATCGCCGCAGCAATCAGCGGCACGTCTTCTGCAGTCAGGCCTGTGCGTTCCGGATTTTGAGGAACGACCAGCACCAGATTGTGTGATGACATTACGGATTGCCATCGAGCCAGCAGTCTCTCTTCTGTTTCTGTGGATGACGAAACAAGAACAAGCATCCCAGGTTGAGACTCACGATCTGAGGCCGCCGGACGAAAAACGACACAACCACCAATATCTTCAATCTGATGCTCCTCTCGGGTTGGCACCTGATTGCCTCCTGCTGCTCCACATGCTGCGATCAACTCGGATTCCGTGAGCCGGCGCATTCCGGATGGCTCAGCCGCAGCAACAAACTCCACATCACCCGTCTTCGATGTCTCTGCCCCGGCTGCAGCCACCGAGACCCGCACCGACTGCTTTGGTGAGATGGAGAACAGCTGCGTCAAAAACTCAGGAAGAGTCTCTGTGGCTTTCCCCTGTATGGCTGTTATTCGAACTCGGCCGCGCAGACCCGCTTCAAATGCAGGCCCGCCTTCCAGAACTGCACACAGGATCCCGTTCTTCCTGTCTGATTCGAGTTCAGTCGGCTCCTCGGTCTTGGTTTTCTCGCCGACTGGTAACAGCCCAAGGTAACCTGCTTCAGGTTCTGGCAGCTGATCGCTCAACTGCACACTGATCATCTGCTTTGTCCCGGAACGTTCAATCTCAAAATTCAGTGTGTCCCCGGCGTAAGATGCGGCAATCAGTGATTCCAGAATCGGGGGCCGATTGATGGTGATGTTGTTGGCCGAAAGCAGGCGATCTCCCGACTGAAGCCCTGCCACCGCTGCCGGAGAACCTGCGACAACTCGTTCAACGACGATGTCAGAAGAGAACAGACTGACCTGCTTTAGCGCGATTCCAAATTTCCCGGGTTTCAGATCCGCCCCCTTCCGCAGTCTCTCGAGCACCATGGCGACGTCTCGGGTGGGAATGGCAAATCCAATTCCCGAGTCGTACCATTCAACTCCGGCGGATGCACCTCCTTCATCTCGAGGTGACAAAGGCACAAGGATCCCTCGAAATTGACCTGATAGATCAATCAGCGGCCCCCCGTAGTTCACAGGAGAGACTTTGGCGTCTGTCTGAATCGCCATTCCATGTATTCGATTCACAGCGCTGATGACCCCTACAGAAATTGCAGATTGATCGGTTCGATAAAAACGCCCGAGCCCGATTGACCATTCGCCAGGCGCCGGTATCTCCGTGAAGGACAGGTCGACAGGTTTCCAGTTCCCTCCCTCACACTGAAGCAATACCAGCTTTCGAATCAGATCCGCTGCAACCACTCGAGCCGGATAACGCTGTCCATCACGAGTCTCAACAAGAATTGCCTGTGGATCTCCCTGCAGTGAGAAGGCACTGGTCAGTATCTCTCCGCGTTCTGAGACGACGATACCGGTTGACGGCACGCTCGCGACATCTTCCTGTTCCACCGACACAAGACTGCCGACAGGTCGGATCCGAACAATATGATCCTCAACACGTGTTACGGCTGCACGAACCGCATCACTGAGCTCTTCCCCGTGACTCGCTGTCTGTAACAGCAGAGCCAGAGTCAGAGCAGACAGGAGGAATGTCAGTCGTCGCATGAGATCCATCTTTCATTGACCCTGCCGAAAATCAGTTCACCACCGAATTAAGAACGATCCACTCGCTGCGTGTCATACCGTACACAGGCTGCGATGTCGAAAAACTGTGCCGGCAGCTCCCCATATCAATCCTGCAAGCGACAATAGTATGACAATGTCCTGCATTGGAAACGTGTTGGACTGAATTATTACTGCAGGTCGGTAGTATTCCAGAACGCTGAGAAAGCGGAACAATTTGGCAACATCCCAGAACTGTGCGAGAAAGTTCAGCAAAAACGACAATAGCAAAACGGCAAACACAATCCCCATCGCCCTGCCCCGGCGGTCACAGCAGCTCGAAACCAGGAACGAAAAACTTCCAACAACAAGATATACGCAAAACAGATTCAGAATCACAAATGCTGCCTGTCTGAATGACGCCTGCATCTCCGGACGCAGAAAATTTGAAGCGATCGAGTGCCCCAGAAGTCCACCTGCAAGGATGATCACTCCCGTCAAAATCCAGCCAATCGTCTCTGCAATGAAAATCTTCCAGCGACTCATCGGCAGACTCATCAGAAAATCCATCGTCCCTCGATCTACTTCGCCAGCCGGCATTCGAGTGCAATACATTACCTCATGCGCCCAGATCAGAGTCAGCACCGTTGGATGCACCCACAGAAACGCCTGCGTCATTTGGGCCGTCAATTGATTTCCAGGATCAATCCCAAGCAAAGCGGTTATCAACGGCTTCACAAACGGCATCTTCTCAAAAACCCTGTGAATGTCGCCCAGCACCTTCGGCAACAGGATTGTCAGCAGGCACATAATGATCCCAAGGCCGAGACTAAAGAACTTCACCGGCCAACGCACTTCATACCAGATTTTTATCAGCAGTCCGATCATCGATCAGCCCTCCGTTCCATGGGACTCTTGATTTGGTTCTCCCGTTACAAACGGACTGCCAACTGTCTGATACATGCTGTGAAACAACACATCCAGTCCCGGCGGACCAATTGTGATATCCTGAAATTTCTGCGCTGCCGCCCAATCCACCAGCTGCGCTGCAGACCCGGTCAATTCAAACTGCCAGTTCATTCCCTGTCGGATGCCGTTTCGCAGGTAGTCAGGCCAAAGCAGCATGCCATTCCGCACCATCGATTCCTGTTCACTGCCCAATGTGATTCGAACGGATCGAGGCGCCCGCTCTTTGAGTGATGTGATCGATTCATCAAGGACAATCTGGCCATCACGAACCATCGCCACCCGATGGCACAGTGACTCAACTTCACTCAGCGTATGACTGGAAAAGAAGACCGTCCGGCCTTCGTCAGACATCTCCCGCAGACACTGACAAAGTGTTTCCTGCATCAGCGGATCGAGACCTGAAGTGGGTTCATCAAGGATGACGAGGCGAGGACGATGAGCAAGAGCAAGGACGAGTGCCACCTTTTGTCGATTTCCTCGAGACATCTTGCGGACGGGCAAATCGAGTTCCAGTCGAAATCGTTCGGCAAGTCGAGTCCCTTCCGGAAAGAGGTTCAGCCCGCGAATCTTACCAATGATATTCAGAGCACGACGAGTCGTCAGCCACGGATACAACCGGACGTCTCCTGCAACATATCCAACGTCATGTTTGATGGCTGCAGACTCCAGCCAGCAATCCTTGCCAAGAATCGAAGCGCTGCCGTGCTGAGCTCGCAGAAATCCTAGCAGCACACGAATCGTCGTCGTCTTTCCGGCACCGTTGGGTCCCAAAAATCCAAAGATTTCGCCCTGCCGAAGCACCAGATTCACGTCCGAAATTCCGCGACGGCGGCCGTAGTGATGCGTCAGGAATGCAGTTCTCAAAACCTCCATACGACAATTTTCCCTGCGAACACTCACTCCAGAGTGCAAAAATGGCGGTGACTTCTCTTGTTCTACCGATTTCTACACTCTCACCGAACTCCCGGCCACCAAATCGTGTCTCAAATGCCGGATCGAAACTTGATCCTCAGTCTCATCTCCGTTAGCATTCGCACTCGCCTTTTTGGTGGCTATAGCTCAGTTGGTTAGAGCGCCAGATTGTGGTTCTGGAAGTCGCCGGTTCAAATCCGGTTAGCCACCCCTTTAAAGCCTCATTCGTTTTTGCAGCGAATGAGGCTTTTTCTTTGGGATTTGGCGACATTTGCCATCTGTCCCAGTGGCTCAAATGGACTAAACTTCACTCTGCGGACTTGAATTGAACTCCAGCCCGTCTCCCTTCTGCTCGATCTACTCCCTCTTGCGGCGCGAGCATAGACATGCAGAACAGTGGAGGACTCTGCGCTATTCAGTCTTCCGGTCCGTAACACACGCAGTTTAACGGCGAGCCGAAGGCGTCTGCGGAAGTTTAGCGGCAAGCCGAAGGCGTCAGAACACCCACAACAAGCCGCAGGCTTCGCAGCACCACAGCACACTGCAGGCGTCTGCTTTTCGTTTGCTTCTTCCTCTACCTCTTGTTGACGGCTGAATTCGTCGCCAACAACTGGTTCGCCTAAGACGGCCAAATGGTCGCGTTTTGATCGTTCAGCCACGTGGTTGTATTGTCACTGCAGCGCACAGACGCCTGCGCATTGTCCCCGCAGCGCACCGACGCCTCCGGCTTGCCGCTAAACTCGCGCAGACGCCTGCGGCTCGCCGTTAAACTTTTCGAGCCCGCCACGCGGAAGTCATCAGCCAGCGTCGCGATACGGACTCGTCATTCTACCTTTGGGACGGTATTTCCAATATTCGGCAACTCACCGATGAACTGGAAGTGGTCACCGATGAATACTCATTCGCAGCATTCGGAACACTTCGCAGTTCTACCGGCAGTACGGCCAACTCACAGCAGTACAAGGGACGACTGATAGCCTACCGCAAGGACCCGAACGCCGGGCCTGAAACGGAATACAGCCTCCACCACAGAAACTACAACCCAACAACCGGAGTCTTCAAATCTCAGGACCCAGTGAAAGACGATCTGAATCTCTATCGCTATGTGAAGAACAATCCCGTGAATCGCACGGATCCGTCAGGATTAGAAGACTACGTAGCGAACTTTCTAAATTCACTATCGCCAGAAATGAAAAATCGTCTGAAACAAGTCGTCGCTTTACTTGGACAAGGAATGGCGCCTCAATTTCATCACACATATCAACAGTCCATCAGTGATTGGGCTGAGCGACGCGGAATCAATGTTGATGCGGCTGATTATATTCGTCTCGTAGACTATGAATTGCACAAAGTGATCAATCGCCATCAGCAGGAGTTTTGGCGGTTCATGAAAGAGCACTTTGGGACTAAGACAATTGAAGAGACCATTAACAAAGCCGAGAAGCTTGGTATGGGGAACTGGTTGTGGGACCGAATGGAGGAGTTTAATGCAAGCCTCGATAAGCATTTTGGTGATCTCTGGCTTAAACCGGGATTTACAGAAGATGACGTTAAATGCCTGCAAAACAGACTCGGCTTGATGGATCACCTGCCATTCGAGAATCTCTATGGGCATACTGCACGACGAGCTCTGGCAAACGAAGTTCAAGTGCGAAGTTCAGAACTCTGGTCAGATCTGATCAACGGATTTGAAGTGAACGGTCGTCCGATCAAGCCGTGGTCCGAATGGTTTTCGCAGACTCCAGGGAAACTGGAGAGGTTGGTGGATCGACTCGACAAAGTGTTTGGATTGCTCGCACTGTTGTTCATCCTTGTAGAACTTCATACGCTGTCGCGCGGAGATGATAAGCAGATGAACGATCTGCTCACATGGGTTAGAAGGGGACTTGAGGAGTTGGATTCTGGTCAACACACGGTATCAGCACAAACCCTCAGTCATATTAACGATCTTGGCGCGCAGATATTTTCACGCATCGGACTTGGCGAATACTTTCAGGCAACTTGGACAGCTTGGTTGTTACTTGAGGAATCGGTTTCTCCATGATTAGTAGCCTCTCAAACTGCTCAGTCTGCATTGAGTAGTCCCAGCAATGGATTGTTCTCGAGCTTAGCGTGACTGACTGACGACGAGATTCGACTCTGGAAGGGGTCGATTCGGAGTCTTGCTTGCATGATCACCAGAATTAAAGGTAACTTCCGACGTCCGGATAGTTCTTTGCCGGAGCTGCACTTTTAAACGATGACGAACTTAGTTGCCGCTTGTCCAGCGTCACTATTGTTCGAGCGGAATCCCCAATGGCTGATCAAGCAGGAACAAGCTGACACATTCATTGCTCAGACGAAGTGACGTATCCGTCGTTCCGGCCTGAACAGACAAGGGTTGTTGACGAATCACATTGAGAGTCTTTCCGTGGAGTCAAAGATGGAAGAGGAAGTTCTTCAATCACTTTTGAACAAGCGATTCGGACCGAAGTGGCACAAACCGTTTCGAATTGACGCCACTGGTTTTCGGCACAAGAGACATTCCTGGAACCTTGCGCAGTGAAGTGGACCCCAGTTTTAGGACCACGGCCGCGCGTTGCTTAGATAGAGGGAACGTCGCGTTTTATCCGACCACT
>JAEUIH010000051.1 GCA_016795105.1 Planctomyces sp. | reverse complement strand
ACACTACGGATTTCGTGCTATCTTCGTGGAGCCTTTTTATTACTTTTACCAGTGTTTTGTCTGCTCAAACACATTTCAGGACAGACACTAGCTTGGGCATTCCTGCCCGAGCCGTCCCTGCGCCGCTGCAGTACTCGAACCAGGGCGTGGACAAGTCGTAGCTTGGGCATTCCTGCCCGAGCCGTCCCTGCGCCGCTGCAGTACTCGAACCAGGACGTGGACAAGTCGTAGCTTGGGCATTCCTGCCCGAGCCGTCCCAGCGCCGCTGCGGTACTCGAACCGGGGCGTGGACGGGCAGGAATGCCCATCCTACATTTGTGCTGCGTTTCAGGACTCGAACCAGGGCGTGGACGGGCAGGAATGCCCATCCTACATTTGTGCTGCGATCCAGTACTCGAACCAGGGCGTGGACGGGCAGGAATGCCCGTCCTGCGATTTTTTTGTTAGAGCTCAGCAATGCTCTCGACGATTCGGTCGATGATTTCGTCGGTTGTTCGGGGATTGAAGAAAACGGCTTTCCATGCTGGTATTTCCAGTCTATGTGGCCGAAAACCGTAACTGGTGGTGAAGCCGAGTCGAGCGTCGAGGGCGGGGTTCATTGTCTTGAGCCGCTTGTCGAAGAGCTGCCGAATTTCTCTGCGGAATACCGTCAACTGTCCTTCCGACAACTGATTGTGGATCCACTTCTGATAGATCTCTTCTGCGTTTCTGCCTTTTGGAAGTACCCACCAGTTGACAGTCGGACCGCAGGTCGTCTGATTCAGCACTTTGCAGTGTTCCAGTTCCGACAGCTTCTGCTTCAGGCGATGTGCCATCTCCAGAGATCGCGCTACAAGCATTTGCCAGCCAGTCAGCCCGATGCCGTCGAGTGATGCCATGACGCTGTATGGCCCGATTCCTGGTCTCGAGCATTCCAGTGTAAACATTGCGGGGTCACGGCGGACATCTGCATCGGAAAAATAGGGAGTATCGGCGACGGACCGCGTAAGGTATTTCAGGTCGTCCCGCCGATTGACGATGAATGCACTCGACGGATAATGGCCTCGTCCCATCTTGTGAAAGTCGATCGTCACACTATCCGCAGCTCGCAGTCCGATGTTCTTCTCCTGAACTCGCCGAGTCAGTTCCAGTGTCTCCGACGTAAACGCGAGTGGATTCTGTTGGCAGTCATAGTCACTCAGCATCACCGTGGCCCAGCCAACTGCGGCGTCAACATGCAGTTGGGGTCTGGGGACCGAGTATCTTGCTGACGTTTCGTCGATCAGTTTGCGAATTCCCTCAATGTCATCAATTCCGAAACCATCTGTGGTTCCAAATGTGGCGCAGATGTAGGCGACCAGTATTCCGTCCCGGTAGAGCTCATCCAGCTTCTCAGCCAGCAGATCGAGCCTCATGGAGAGATGCTGGTCTGTCGGAATCGCAATCAGGTTTCGAATTCCCAGCCCCAGCCAACCGGCAACGGTTTGATTCGAATAATGGCCGGCTTCAGAGCAGATACCGACCAGTCGTTGTCCCTGAAGTCCAAACTGCATTGCCCCCGGGACGACGCGTTCAATTCCAATCCGTCCGCCGTAGAGATTAGATATGGTACCCCCGATTGTGAAGACCCCCGATGGGTCGTCGGTGTGATAATAGATCAGGTTTGCGAGCGCTGTAATTGCCTTGATTTCCAGTTCGTTGGATCGCTGACTATAACGGTCTGTGCAGAGGTTGGGGTTTTTCAGAAGGCAGGCAATTGCTCCAATCAGCGATGCTTGATTCGCGGGGCCCTTTACGTTTTCGAGGTGCAAAGGATTATTCCAGCTGTCGGTCCCCCAGAAGTAAGGAAACACGGCGTCGCGGGCATCCTTCAGGTTCCCTGGGCGATTGTTAATCTCAGGGTTTGCGCGAGCCGTTTCATAATTCTGACTCATGATATCTGCGGGTGTCAGAGATCGTTCTGCAACAACTGCTGACAGAAGCTCGGAAAAGATCAGCGATAGATCTTCCGGGTGCCATTCAAAAAATGTGTTCACCAGTTCGCTGTATTTTTGACGGTCCATTTTTGATTTCAGCTGCTGAATAGAGACTGGAGTCGGTTCCGTCCTGTGCATTCACAGTGTTTTACGAATGCAGGCGCCAGCATGCAATTGACATGATGGAACGTTGTTCGCATTGCTCCGGTCGTAAATCATTTTCGACCCGATATACTGCGGACTGTTGGAGAACCGACTGTTTTGCGTGGGTGGTTGTTGAGGTAAAGTTGAGTAAGGTGTGTCTATGGAAACGGTGATTGCAGAGCGCAGCGGAGCTGTTTGTGAATTGTGCGGGTCTAAAGATTCTACGTCGATCTTTGGTGTTCCTCCTGGGCTGCATTCGGACGCTGATCACCATGTTCTGCTGTGTCAGTCATGTCGGACTCAGATCGAAGGAACAACACAACCTGACACCAATCACTGGCGTTGTCTGGTCGAGAGTATCTGGAGTCCGGTCCCGGCTGTTCAGGTCGTTGCCTGGCGCATGCTCAATCGACTCAATTCCGAAGTCTGGGCACGTGATCTGCTCGACACCGTCTACCTCGATGAAGAGGTTCTCCGATGGGCTCAGTCCGGACTGGATGCGCCCGCGGAAGAGGACGATGCCTCAGTTTCGACGGTCGATGCCAACGGAACGATCCTGAATACGGGTGACAATGTGACTCTGATCAAGGACCTTGTCGTGAAAGGCGGCGGGTTCACCGCCAAACGCGGGACTTTGGTGAAGAACATTGTCCTGACCCCCAATCCCAAACACGTCGAAGGAAAAGTCAACGGGTCTGTGATTGTGTTGGTTGCGGAGTACGTGAAGAAGGCGAACTGAGGGTCTAAAGTACTCATCACGACGGAGCGTGATGAGTACTTTGGGGAGCGTGTGGACGGCCAGGAATGGCCATCCTACGGTTGGGGACTACGACGATCGTTGTCTTCGGAGAGTGCTCTGGTGAGTCGTTTGATGCGGTCGGCTACCTGTAAGCGAGCTTCAACGGAGTCGGGAGCGAGGACGAGTGCAGTTCGGGCTCTGGCGAGCGATTGCTCGAGAGCTTTGACTGCATCCGGCTTTCGGCCTCGACGAAGTTCATTCTTCCACTTCTGAAGATCGGCTTCACAGGCTGCAAGAGAGACCTGAGCATTGTTTGGAAATCGAACGTCTGCGGCATCGCAGAGTTGCTGATACATCTTCTGCAGACATTCCGCCTCATCCAGCTTTGACTCGGTTCGCAGAGCGGCCCCGATTCCTGTGGCGGGGCGTACAAATTCCTGATTCAGAATCGATGGCAGCAGTGATGCGTCGAGCAGCCTCTGATGCTGGAATTCGATTGTCTGATCAAGCATCTTCAGAAAGTCTGACAGATCGTCTGTCTGTTCGGTCGGATTCTGCTGAATTCGATGATGAAACTCGGCCCAGAACTGCTGTCCCAGGTGTTCGTGGATGAGTTCACGTTTCAGGAGTCTAAGGTTCTCGGGAATCAGCCAGCCGTCTTCGGGGATTTCAGGCCAGCCGTTCAATCCTACCTGCGGCTTTGTTAAAGCGTGCCTTACTGAAAGGTCTGGAGGCAGCGTGAGTTCGACACTGAGATGATTCCAGAAATCAGCTTCAGCAAGATCAACTTCCTGAGCGATTTCTATGTCACCTCGCCAGTGTGCGTTCCATGATGTCAATCGAAAGTGGTCAAGGATTCTGGAGACCCAGAGGACCTGTTGTTTCAGATCGGAGATTTTTCGAACATCATCCGCTGTCTTTGCCAGTACATTCAGTTGACGCCTGGAATCCTGAAGTCGATCGCTCGCAGATGCATGAACCCGACTTGGCCTGAGCTGGCTTTGAAAGAACCGAGCCGCAACGAGTTCAATGGTCGCATCGTTGTTGTGCTTATCGATTCGAGTTACCTGTTCGAGCAGGAGCACAGCATTTTCCAATAGTTCTCCGGCAGCCGGATAGAATTCCGCGTACTGACTCTCTGCAAGTCGAGCGGCTGCCTGAAGCTGAAGAATGCCGTACCGAAGCAGGACATCTGTGGCCGTCGACTGATTCTGGAGGATATCACGAGTATAAAAGTCGCTGGCCAGGACGAGCTTCCCTGCACGAGGAGCATCAAACGCTGCTGGTTCGAGTGCTAGTTCGTCGAGCCATTGACTCAGTGAGAGAACCTGTGCAGTCTCCTCGCTCGGCTGCAAATCTGCCGAAGAAGACTTCGGAATACTGACCGCACTTGTCATATTCTGGTCTGAAACGTCAGCTTGAATTGCATTCTGCAATTGTTGGGTAATCGCTGTTCGATCCGGATTATGCCGGAGTATCTGTGTCAGCAAGAAAGCCGTGATGAGAATACCAGTTGTCGCCAGAACGATTCGGGCAGGAAACCAGCGACTGCGGGCGTTGCGAGTTGATGACGACTCTGAGAATAATGGTTCGAGTGCAGCCGCAAGTTGTTCAGGCGTCTGATATCGGTTGACTGGATGTTTCTCCAGACATTTGGCCGCAATGGTGACCAACTCATCCATCTGAGGCCTGACGGAATCGGATGGAAACGACACTGGAGTTGTCAGGACGTTTCTCAACGTGTCTTCCGGAGTGTCACCCTGAAACGGAGGAACGCCGGTGAGCATCGTGAAGAGAATTCCTCCCAGTCCATACACGTCTGTTGCCGGTGAAAGATCGGCAGCGTGATCTGAAATTTGCTCGGGAGCCATATAGGCCGGGGTGCCTCGACCGTGACGAGTTGTCAGGGGATCGCCTTCGTCCGGCTGATGTCTCACGGCGATACCAAAGTCACTCACTTTCGGGACAATTGATCTCCAATCTGCTCCTGCGGAATCGTCAATCAAAATGTTGGAAGGTTTCAGATCGAGGTGCAGGAAGCCCTGCTCATGGATTCTCTGGACTGCGATCGCGATTGTGTGCAGCAGCCGCGCAAGCTGTGCCTGCTGGATACTGCAATCCAGCCACGAACGAAGCGTACCGCCGGAGACATATTCAAAAATCAGAAGGAACCACTTTTGCGTTTCTTCGACCTGATAGAGGCGAACAATATTGTGATGCTGCATCCGGGCTGCAGTGCGAACTTCGTCGAGCCAGCGTGCGCGACGGGCGCTGATTCCCGGCCGATCTGTGGCGATCAGCTTTATAGCAACCAGGCGGGATGTCCGCAGATCTTCGGCGAGTAAGACAATGGATTCCCCGCCTCGACCAAGTTCTTCCACGATTCGAAAGCCAGGAATCTCCGGAATCGATTCGCCGGACTGTCGCAGCCGATGACTGTGTTCCAGCTCTCTGCTGACTTTTGATGCCAGTTCCTGAAGTATCTGCTGGCAATGCGGGCAGGATTCGACATGCAGCTCGATTTGAGCCTGATCACAGTGGGTCTGATCACTGGGAGCCTGATCGCCATCTGCGAAGTTCAGATCAAGGTTCATCAGTACTGACGGATCCGGGCAGGCTCCTGTGTCCGAACTGGTCATGAAGCCCTGGTTCCCGATGCCTCCTGCTGAAGCATTCGGCTAACGCGAGAGAACGCCGCGAAAGCAGACGCGTATCTCATGGAATGGCGTCGAGCAGTCTCGGCTACGGGTTGACCCTCAACGGCGATTTCCCAGAAGATCGACCAGGTTTTTTCACTGACACGGCTACGAACGCGGGCGAGGATCTCATTTGTTTCGACCTGACCTTCTGTGCGTTCGATGGTTTGTGATGGAAGGGAGCCCGTCACAGGGTCGGTCAATTGCCGTCGGTCAACTTCCCGAGGTCTGCGGATCAGTGCGACCTCACGTTCACGATTTAAGCGACGTCGTTTCTGTTTGAGAAAGTCTGAAAGTCGACTTCGGAAAAGCGTTTTGAGCCAGCCGCGAAATGACTTTCGACCGTCGTAGTGGAAAAGTGTGAGTCGACGAGCGACTTCCCAAAGAACCAGTTGCCTCACTTCATCCACTTCGCCGGGATCCTGCAGGCGAGCTCTTCCCCACTGATGTAGCAGGCTTCCATATCGATCGATAAAAAGATTCCACGCTGTTTCGTCATGCCATGTGCGAAGGCGATCGAGCAGCGTCGGGCTGGTGGGTGGGCCCGAGTCCGTTCGTTTCACTGAGGCTTGTCCGACGTTTCCCGACATGGTGCGTCTCAAGAATCATCTGCGGAGGGAGAAGAAGCGGTTCGTCAGGGTATCACTGCTCTGCATCGAAAGCAACAAGTCTGGTGGATTGTGCTTGTGGGGCGTTCGAAGTGCCACCACTTCGCGTAGATGCCAGTCGTAATGCCAGTGAACTCAGGTTGAATGGTGCTTTTCATTATGTTCTTCAGGAATTCTCCGACCATGACTCGGTTTTTTGGGTTGAATCGTTTGTTATTTTCAGCAGTACTTTTTGTGTTCGTCGCAGCATCGGCCGAAGCAGGCTCTGTGGTGCTTGTGGGTTCGGATACAGTCAACGCGTTCACGAACCGAATACAGGGGATGTACAATCGAGTTGCAAATGGTGCGACTCAGGCCGGTACGCCCTACTCTGCGATCGGCGTGTACAACACAAATCACGTGAATCCCACTCTGGCCCAGCTGCAGCAGTACGATACGGCTCTGGTTTGGGCGGCCACAAGTCAGATTGACGCTGTGACACTCGGGAACACACTTGCTGACTATGTGGATGGCGGCGGAAATGTGGTGATGATGATGAATTTTGGGTTCTACGCACCCGGAGGCCGTTGGGCAACTGGTGGATACGATCCTCTGATTTCGACCGGATATACGTTGTTCGGGCAATCAATCGATCCGACATTCAACCCTTCCAATCCATTGTTGGCCGGGGTAACGACTTTGAATGCCGAATACAAAATGATCGGTACGACTCGGGATGGGGCTGTTGTTCATGCAAGCTTTCTTGCCGGTGCGGCTTCAGCGACGCCGCTGTTAGTGGAGACGACTGCATTCAACGGTCGAGTCCGAAACCTGAACTTCTATGCAGCGGAGCCACTTCTTCCAAATACGAACGGGGATATCGATCGACTGATTTACAATGCGATCAATGTGGGTATGGCGCCTGCAGCAGTTCCGGAACCTTCATCCATCCTGATTTACAGCCTCGGCGCCGCCTGTCTCTGGGCTCGCCGTAAAAAATAAATGTAGCTTGGGCATTCCTGCCCGAGCACGGCCTGGTGCGCGCTGGTTGGATTGTTGTTATTGGTGCGTTGATATTGGTAGTGCGTTGAATCGCAGGCAGGGGTTGTGGACGGGCAGGAATGCCCATCCTACATGGTAGCAGGCACTTTCCAAGTGCCGTCCGCAACGCCGCAATGTGCTGTGGACGTGCAGGAATGCCCATCCTACATGGTGGCAGGCACTTTCCAAGTGCCGTCCGCAACGCCGCAATGTGCTGTGGACGTGCAGGAATGCCCATCCTACATGGTAGCAGGCACTTTCCAAGTGCCGTCCGCGCCGCCGCAATGTGCTGTGGACGGGCAGGAATGCCCATCCTACATTTGGGGGTCGTCTTTCGGGCGCCGAGACTTCTTCCTGGACTTATTGTCTGGAATCCCAAGCACATTCTTAGAGCGAAGCTGGTGGTGATAATGTTGTGCGAAGCGATGAGCTTCATCACGAACATATTGAAGCAGTCTCAGAGCGTAAGAATGTCGACTCAGCCTGATGGGTTCTGACTCACCGGGAACGAAAACTTCTTCTTCGCGTTTAGCAAGCGAAATGGTGGATGGCGGTTTGATACCAAGAACGGTGAACGTTTCCATCACGGCATTCAGCTGTCCTTTTCCACCATCAATCAGCAACAGGTCAGGAAATGATTCTCCTTCCTGTTGAAGCCGTCGGAAGTGGCGAGTAATGACCTCGCGCATGGATGCAAAGTCATCGACACCCTCGACGGTCTTGATCCGAAACTTCCTGTATCCGTGTTTGAATGGAAGTCCGTCGATAAACTGTACCAGGCTGGCGACCGTTTCTCCGCCCTGAAGGTGTGCAATATCGAGGCCGGCAATCTGACGGGGTGTATCCGGCAGGCTGAGGACTTTTTTGAGTCCGATCAGTCCTTTTCGAGGATCGACGTAGAAGACTTCCGGCTGAGCATGTTCCTCGAGGTTTCCTCGCAGGTTCAAACTGTTTAAGGCAGCGATTTCGTCTCGAATTCGAGCGGCTTTTTCGAACTTTAGTGCCTGCGACGCCTCCAGCATTTGTGTCTGGAGTTCCTTCAGCAGTCGAGACTTTCCTCCATCAAGAAACAGGCGAAGTCTTCGGATATCTTCCCGATAGTCTTCCTTTGAGATTCTCAGATTGCATGGTGCAGTGCACTGATTGATGCTTGCCAGCAGACATGGCCGAAACCACCTCCAGCGTTCATCGTCTTCTGAGATATCAAGTTCGCAGGTGCGAAACCGAAAAATCTTCTGGAGCACTGCGATTGTGCCTCGAAGTTTACCCGCACTCGTGAATGGGCCGTACAGTTTGACACCACTGGACTTCGGCTGTCGAGTGAACTCAATGCGAGGGAAGTCTTCTCCCGTTGTGATCTGCAGATAAGGAAACGTTTTGTCATCTTTAAGCAGTGCATTAAAGCGTGGCTGGATGTCCTTGATCAGCCTCGCTTCCATCAGAAGCGCATCGACTTCGCTGTCGACTTCAATGAAGTCGATGTCGGCAATCTGAGTGACGAGTTCCGCCGTCCGACGATCGATTTCGGCAGCCTTAGTGAAGTAACTGCCGGCTCTGTTTCTCAGATTGACAGCCTTTCCAACATAGATGACTCGGCCTTCCTGATCCTTCATCAGGTAAACGCCAGGAGATGTCGGAAAGGTGCGGACTTTTTCACGAGCAGACAACGGGGTGTCGGTCATCGCTGCTCATCCCCGCTCATTTGTACAAGTGCGTTCAGCAGGACGACAGATGAGTCGATTTCCAGACGATTTGTACCGAGCCAGGTTTCGTAGCCACCCAGTTCGTGTTGTTCAGGTGTCGGCAGATATCCATAGTATCCGTGTGCCATCGAAACGAGGAATGCCGGCTTGCTGTGAGACTGTTTTCGGAACGCAAGCCCGATCTCAACGAGTACTTCACACGGAAGGCTGCCAACTCTGGCGTTGCCGATCTTCAAAACCTGAACTGGTACTGGGGCTGTTTCCGGTTGTCCGGCCATTGCGAGGGTACGTTCGGCATAGATGCGAGGGAGATCTGTCTTGTTTGTGTCCGAAGCGGGTTCAGCGAGTTTACTTTTTGCCCATTCGAGTTGAGCGGGGGTTGGGCGACGCCAGCGAACATCAACTTCTCTGTAAGAAGCATCCAGTTGAGTCGAACCGGACCAATCAATGCCCTCAAGTGCCAGGTGAACTTTGGAAGCAACATCATTCGCGACGTACTTCATCTGAGCGTAAGGCGGTTGTCCGGGTCGTGGTGTTCGAAAGTTGATGTTGTTGATATCACCACTCGTTCCGTTTGCCATCATCGGGACAAACGGCGGGTCTGCATCGGAGCTGTCGGTCAGGCGAATGAGTTCCTGGCAGAACATTCCAAAGTAGTCCGCTGAAATATGACCTGGACCTGTTCCGCCGACATAGTGCAGAGAATAGGCCGCGTAAAGTGAAATCAGCTGTCCATTGTGTCGACGCAACGCGATGAATGAGACCGCGGGATCTGTGGGGCCAGCAGGATCGATCAGGTCAGGGCTTCCGGCTGGCGGATTCATTTTCACTCGATCACGAGTTCCAAATGGAGTATCCGGGATTTTTTCCTCGGTCATAAACCAGCGTCGATTGAAGACATGTTCGGGAACCGAGGCTGATCCAAAAGCAACTTCTGCCGGTTCCAGCTGATTGATGGCCCGAACAACCCCGTCGGCGATTCGTTCGGCGACAAACTGTTGGTACTCGTTGAGTTCAGAATCGAAGCTGTACCGTCGATCCCCCAGAGCACTGGTTGCTGAGTGTGTATGGGTGGCAGAGATCAGAACGCAGTCTTTTGAGATCCCGGTTTTGGTGAAGATGAGTTCACGGGCGCGGTCGCTGACGCTGCGATGAATACCCAGTAAGTCGCAGACGACAAGGGCAAGCCTGGTCTTTCCGTCATCGAGCACAAGGCAGCGAGCATGGAGTTCGTCATGAATATGAGTGGATGGGACGGGAACAAATCCACCCACAATTCCACCGCCTATGGGTGGAGTAATATTACTGGTGGCTGCCCCGGCTCGAAGGTTACCGGGGCCTGCAGGAGTATCCTGACAAAATGCTGACGGAACCAGAATGAAGCACGACTGGCAGAGAACAAACGCTGCCAGTGCGAGCATCTTCAGGGTTCCGGGAAGCATTAGAGCCATGGTGCAATGACGAGGGCTGTAACAGAGACAAGTTTAAGAAGAATATTCAATGATGGTCCGGATGTGTCCTTGAACGGATCACCAACGGTATCTCCAACGACCGCGGCAGCGTGAGCGTCTGAACCTTTTCCGTAGGTCTTACCGTCAACGGTGATCTTTGATTCGATCATCTTCTTGGCATTGTCCCATGCACCACCGGCGTTTGACTGGAAGATTGCCAGAAGAACTCCGCTGACGGTCACACCCGCCAGCAGCCCGCCCAGCATTTCCGTCCCACCACCGAAACCAATCCCGATGGGCGACACGATTGCAAGCAAACCGGGGATGATCATTTCGCGGATGGATGCACGTGTGGAGATCGCGATACATCGCTCATATTCTACTTTGCTCATTGCATCCGCCATGATCTTCTGATCCTCAGCGGGCCATTGATCCATGGGGGAGTGGTCATGTTTCTTAACGATTGCCAGAGCTCTTTTCAGTTCCGGGATTGACGAAAACTGACGTCGGACTTCTTCAATCATTTTCTTTGCAGCGCGTCCAACAGCCTGCATCGACAGTGCTGAAAACAGGAAGGGCATCATTGCGCCGAGGAACAGACCGGACATGACCATAGGTTTTGCGACGTCGATTGATGTCATACCGGCTGTTGCCATGTAAGCACTAAAGAGTGCCAAAGCCGTCAAAGCGGCTGATCCAATTGCAAACCCTTTGCCGATGGCTGCTGTTGTGTTTCCAACGGCATCCAGCTGGTCCGTTCGTTCTCTTACTTCAGGAGGCATACCAGACATTTCGGCGATTCCGCCGGCGTTGTCGGAGATTGGGCCGTAGGCATCAACAGCCAGCTGGATCCCTGTATTGGAAAGCATTCCGACAGCAGCGATAGCAATGCCGTAAAGTCCCGCAAAGTGGTAGGCACCGATAATCGCAACTGCAATCAGAATGATTGGGATGGCCGTTGAGAGCATTCCGGTTCCCAGGCCGGCGATGATGTTGGTGGCTGCACCAGTGACTGACTGATGAGCAATCTCCAGAACAGGTTTTCGGCCAAAGCCGGTGTAGTATTCTGTGACGGCTCCAATCAGAATTCCGCAGGCGAGTCCGATCAGAGAAGCGGCATAGGTTCCAAACGCAGTATATTTGACGTCGCCGACCATCCACGACGATGGCATCATGGTCTGAATGACAAAATAACTTCCCACCAGCATTAGAGCTGCTGCAATCAACTCCCCACGATTCAGTGCCTTTTGAGGACTTCCACCTTCGCTGACTCGAACAAAAAATGTGCCAAGGACTGAAGCAATCACGCCAACAGCCGAAAGCAGCAATGGGAGCAGGATCGGCCCCATTCCCTGAAATGAATCTTTGAACTCAGGCAGTGTCATGAAGGAGATGCCAAGGACCATCGAGCCAACGATGGCTCCGACATAGCTTTCAAACAGGTCAGCGCCCATACCGGCGACGTCACCTACGTTGTCACCCACATTGTCTGCAATGGTGGCAGGATTAAGAGGATGATCTTCAGGGATGCCTGCTTCGACTTTTCCAACGAGGTCGGCTCCGACGTCTGCTGCCTTTGTGTAGATTCCACCTCCGACACGGGCAAACAGGGCAACCGATGATGCACCAAACGAAAAGCCTGTCAGCACGTTAATGACTCGGACCATCGCTTCAGGTGTGCTGCCAAACTTCGCGACATAAAGTGGAAACAGGATTCCAATTCCAAAGACTCCAAGACCCACAACGGTCAGCCCCATGACCGCCCCGCCGCTGAATGCGATTGCGAGGGCTGGTCCAAGTCCGGTTCGAGCGGCATTGGTGGTTCTCACATTTGCCAGTGTGGCGACTCGCATACCAAAAAAGCCTGCCAGACCGGAAAACAGCGCTCCCATAGCGAACGAGGCCGCGATTAGAGGATGTGATTTCTCCTGACCAGCTCCCGAAGCCACCAGTAACGCCGCACAGACCAACAGGAAACCAAGCAGGACCGTATATTCGGCCTTGAGAAACGCCATGGCTCCAGCCTGAATCTGGCTGGCGATTCGCTGCATGGTCTCATTACCAGCTGGTTGGCTGGCGACCCACTTGTATCGCCACGCTGCGAACAGCAACCCGAACAGGCCCACAATTGGCACCGCGATGGTAACGGCCGTCATCAAACACCCCGGACGTAGTAATGAGTGAACAACGATTAATCAAAGAACACTGAACAGGAATTGGAGCGGTTTTCTAAATGGTCGTCAAAGGTTCAGCGTTCTAAACATCGGAGACTTTCTAGCAAAGCAGATCAGCAGTTGCGACTGTATCGGACAGGTTCCTCTGGATTGGCACGAGCTTCTTTGGCTGCCCCATCGTTTGTGTCTGTTTTTCTTGCGCAGGCTCCGCGTTTTTCCGAATTTTTGGGGGGTGGGTTGAATCACGTATGGGAGACACATGCAAAAGCTGTGGAATCCGATAACATTTGTCGCATTCGTCGTCAAACATCGGATTCGAGATTCAGTCATTGATTAGGGATGGAAGCACAGCTGTGACAGACAGTCATTTCAATTTTAAGGGCAAGTCGGCGCTCGTCACGGGTTCATCCAAGGGCATTGGGCGAGCCGTTGCGATCGAGCTTGCGCGTGGCGGTGCCAACGTGGCCATCAATTGTTCGTCGAGCACAAAGCTGGCGGACGAGGTTGCAGCCGAAATTCACGCCATGGGCGGAAAAGCGATTGTTCTTCCGGCGGATGTGTCTGATCAGGCTGCCGTTGAGAAGATGGTGCGGGACACGGTTGCGGCGTTTGGAAGTCTGGATATCTTCATTTCAAATGCGGTCTACAGCGATCGGCAGTTGATGGTCGATGCGGACATGAAGGGGTTTCGCCGAACCATCGATGTCAGCATGTGGGGCGCATTTCATGGCGTCCGAGCTTCGGCTCAGCAAATGCTGGCGCAGGGAAAAGGCGGGGCGATTACAGTTGTCAGTTCGCCGCATGCGATTATCCCGTTCCCAACCGCGATGGCTTACAATATGTCCAAGGCCGCAATTGACCATATGGCTCGAACTGCAGCCATTGAGCTCGTCAAAGATGGCATTCGAGTGAATGTGTTTCATCCCGGCTGGATTGATACTCCGGGAGAACGCAAGTTCTTCTCCGAAGAACAGCTCGAAGAAGGCGGACGCAGCATGCCAATGGGGCGACTGGGAAATGCCGAAGAGATGGCATGGGGAATTTGCTTCACTGTCAGTGAGCAGGGGCAGTATATGACCGGCACAACTCTGACGATGGACGGTGGCGTCGGTCTGCCGTGGTGGTCAAAGCGAACAGAAGGCAAGCAGTAGGAATTTTTTCATGTCCGAAATTCCTCCATTCCACCTTGCGTTTCCCGTCCACAGCGTAGAAGCGGCTCGGGAATTCTACGGTGGCCTGCTTCAATGTCCGGAAGGTCGCAGTGCCGCGGATTGGGTTGATTTCAACCTGTATGGGCATCAGATCGTGGCCCATGTTTCGCCAACCGCAAAAGCTGTGAGCCAGGATCTGCATCACAATCCCGTCGACGGGCATCAGGTGCCAATTCCTCATTTTGGCGTTGTGCTGCCGTGGGGCGAATGGGAATCGCTGGCTGCGAGACTCATCGAACGGGGTGTGAAGTTCGTCATTGAACCATACCTGCGATTTCAGGGGCAGGCGGGAGAACAGGCGACCATGTTCTTCCTTGATCCGTCCGGTAATGCGCTGGAGTTCAAGGCGTTCCGGGATTTATCGAGTTTGTTTCGGCGGGATTTGTAGGACCATCCCGCCTTCCTCTCACATCGCCAGAATCTGAACGCCGCCAGGATGGAATCGGTATGATGTCGGACAAGAGTTATCAGCATTCAGATTCGGCCGGTGAACCTGTCGCCAGCAGTGCTCGCAGTGGCAGTGTTTGCAGTGGCAGTAGTCGGGCGAGCACATCCAGATTTCCGCATGACTCTGAACAGCGCATCCAGTTGCTGTTGGAGTCGTCAGATATTGGGTTTTGGGAACGAGACCTGACATCTGACCGGCTCTACTGGTGTCCGCGGGAAGAACAGCTGATGGGGTTTATGCCGGGGACATTTCCGGGAACCATTCAGGCGTTTCATGAGCTGGTTCATCCGGAAGATTTGGAAGTCCTGAAAGCTGCTCAGCAAACAGCCTCACAAAATGGTGGGCACTATTCCGCGGAGCTCCGATTTCGGACACTTGATGGAAGACTTCGCTGGGCACACGTGCGAGGCGTAATCATCTATGAGAATGGATCACCGGTTCGAATTGTTGGTGTGGACATCGACACAACGGACCGGAAACGAGCAGAAGAGCGAATTCAGTCAAGTGAAGCCTTTCTTGAACGTGTTGTTCGGTCAGTGCCGGGTGCTGTTTTTACCTTCCGCCTTGCAAATCGACGGGCTTCATTTCAGTATGTGAGTCCCGGAGCTTACGACATCTTCGGAGTCACTGCCGAACGGCTCATGGAAGATGCTCGGACTGTCGCTGGATTTCTGCATCCCGAGGATGTCCGTCTGATCCGGAACTCAATCTTTGAATCCGCATCCGGGCTGACCGCATGGCATGGCGAACTGCGTCTGAATCATCCGGATAAGGGCTGGATTTGGATTGAGGGGCGTTCTCAGCCGGAAGTTGCTGCCGATCAATCGATTGTGTGGACGGGCTTTGCAGCCGACATTACGAATCGAAAACGGCTGGATGCAGCCCTGGAACAGCAGCGACGGAAGCTGCAATTGATCCTCGATTCTGTCCCGGCTCTGATTTTTGTGAAGGGGCGTGATCATCGATTTCGTCGGGTCAATCGCGAAGTCTGTCGGCTGCTGGGGCTGGCTTCGCATCAGATTGAGGGGAAGACGGCCGAAGAACTGGGGAGTGAATTTGCGGTCCGATATAACCGTGATGACGAGTATGTCATTACCAGTGGCCTGCCACTGCGTGGTATCGTCGAGCCGATGGAGGCAACCACGGGGACTCGCTGGCTTCAGACCGACAGAATCCCGTTTACGAATGAACAGGGTGAGACAGTTGGCATCATTGGCCTTGCGGTTGATATCACCGATCGACTTCGCGCTGAAGGAGCTCTCCGGCTGAGTGAAGCTCGACTGCGAGAAGCACAGGCAATTGCTCAGACCGGCAGCTTCTATTGGAATGCGGCCGAAGATCGAGCGACATGGTCAGAAGAACTCTATCGAATCTTTGAAAGAGAGCCGCGAGAATTCAGCCCATCGGTTGACGTTTATCTGAGTCTGGTTCATCCGGACGACCGTCAGAGAGTTGCGTCAGAACTGCATCGGGCGATTCTTGAACTGAATTCTTTCAGGCACGACTATCGACTGATCACACCCGGTGGCACACTGAAGTGGATGCGCGCGACAGGCCGAGTTGTTCGATCGGAGGACGGTGAGCTGATGGGCCTGACCGGGACATGTCAGGACATCACATCTCAAAGACTTGCAGAAGAAGCTCTCAAGTCCAGTGAAGAGCTCTATCGCAGACTGCTGGACGTGATTCCGAGTGCAGTGATCATCCTGACGAATGACCTGATTCAGTACTGTAATCGATCAATGCTGCGTCTGGTTGGAGCCAACAGCAACTCGTCGGTGATCGGCAGAAGTCCGCTGGACTTTGTTTCTGCCGATCATCATGAATGGGTTCGAGATCATGTTCCGCAACTCCTCGCCTCCGGGGAATCCGCGACCATCCCGGAATTGTCCATCATTCGCCTGGACGGTGAATATGTGCCAGCAGAAGTTGTCGTGACGCCCATCATCTATGAACGACGCCTTTCTGTACTTGTGGCTTTGCACGACCTTTCAGTGCGACGTCGCACAGATGAGCAACTCCGACATGCTCAACGTATGGAAGTCGTAGGGCGACTGGCTGGAGGAGTTGCACATGACTTCAACAACCTGCTCACGGTGATTCTGAGTTGTGCAGAGATTGTACTGGAAACAATGCCTTCGGAAGATTCGCGGTACAAGTTGATTGAATCAATCAGGAATGCGGGTGATCGAGCCGCCGGACTCACAAGGCAACTGCTGACCTTCAGCAGGCGTCAGGTCCTGAAACTCGTCGAACTGGACCTGAATGACGTCATTCGACAAAGTCTGCTGATGCTTCGCAGAGTCATCGGTGAAGATATTCACATCGAAGCAGACCTTGCAGTCGATCTCCCCGCGGTTGAGGTCGATCCTGTTCAGATGGAACAGGTGCTGATGAATATTGTTGTGAATGCTCGAGATGCAATGCCCTGCGGCGGTGTGCTGACGATTTCTACAGAGCCAATTTTCCTGCATGGCAGCGGACATGCCCATCATCTGCCCCACCTGCTGACCGGGCGGTTCGTATGTTTGACAATTTCCGACACCGGGACCGGTATGACAGAGGCGATCCGGGAGAAGGTGTTTGATCCGTTCTTCACAACCAAGGAACCCGGGAAAGGCACAGGACTTGGATTGTCGGTCGTTCACGGGATCATACAGCAATGTAACGGCATTATTGACGTTGAGAGTCGCATTGACGAAGGGACTACATTCCGGATTATGCTCCCGGCGGCCAAGTCGCGTGCTCCCGCTGTTGCTCAGCCCCCGGTTCAGGCTCCGGTTCTCAGAGGCCATGAAACGGTCCTGCTTGTGGAAGACGAGCCGGCTGTTCGGGCTATTGCTTCGCATTCTCTGCAAAAGAGTGGATATCATGTTTTGACGGCTTCAGATGCTGATGAAGCGACTGCGATCTGTGAGTCGATCGAAGGGCAGATTCATCTGCTTGCGACCGATGTCGTGCTGCCAAATCGCAGTGGAAGAGAACTTGCAGCGTCACTCCTGTTGAAGTATCCACATATCCGAATTCTGTTTCTGTCTGGTTACACGGATGATGAGGTTCTGAGGTACGGAATTGAGGAGTCTGCGGTCGCATTTCTTCAAAAGCCGTATACTCCGGAAAGCCTGGCAAGAAAAGTCAGAGAAGTCCTGGACCCCCAACAACCGGATCAGAATGTTGCCTGATATGATTTTCAATTCCGACTCTGTGTCTGCAACCGAATCTAAGTCGGATACGGTTCTCCCGCATACGAATCGACTGATGCTGGCGATTGAGTCCTCGTGTGATGAAACGTCAGCAGCTGTGATCCGTGAAGATGGTTGCGTGCTGTCAAATATCGTCGCGTCACAGTACGACCTGCATCAGGAGTTTGGCGGAGTCGTTCCCGAAATTGCTTCAAGAGGCCACGTTCGACAGATTCTCCCGGTGATTCGTTCGGCACTTCGCGAAGCTGGTTGTGTGCTGGATGACATCAAGGTGATGGCTGTTACAACGGAGCCTGGCCTGGTGGGTTCTCTGCTGGTTGGGTTGACCGCTGCAAAGGCGCTTGCGTTGAGTCTCAATGTGCCGCTCGTGACCGTCAACCACATTGATGCACACATCTTTGCCTGCGGGATGCGACACGGTTCGAGCGTATTCCCCTGTGCAGGGTTCGTCGTCAGCGGAGGACACACCAATCTCTATGATTGCGCTTCGGCCACCAGTTTCCGAATGATTGGTGGAACGAGTGACGATGCGGCGGGAGAAGCGTTTGACAAGGTTGCCCGAATTCTGGGACTGCCCTACCCCGGCGGTCCGTCTATTCAGGCCGCGGCCCAATCCGGAGATCCCAGGAAGTGGCAAATGCCTCGTCCGCTCCTGCACAGTGGTCGGCTGGATTTCAGTTTCAGCGGACTGAAGACAGCCGTGCTCTACGCGGCTCGAGGTGTGCCGGGGCCCGATCAGCTGAAGGAAACGCCCGCAGATCGAGTCCATGATCTGGCGGCGTCGTTTCAGGCGGCGGCTGTGGAAGTTCTTGTGAAGAAAGCTCAGACGGCTGTTAAACAGCTGGGCTATCGACGCTTGTGTGTGGGCGGAGGAGTGGCGGCCAATCGCCTGCTTCGGGAAGAACTTGCAAAGGCTTCGAAGAAAGGTCGCTTCGAACTCATTATCGCTCCTCTGGATTTATGCACCGACAACGCGGCGATGGCTGCGATCGCCTGGGAACTTTTTCGCCAGGGAAAAATCGCGAACCTCGACGCGGATGTACTCCCTGGATTGATCCGCAGTCCTCGCAGGTAACCCCGGACTGATCTGCAGTCCTCTCAGGTAACAGTGTTACTGCCTGTCGTCAGATTTTCATCGGTGCTGCAATTCGTCTCATCAGAATCGCAAATGAGATAACGGTGATGGCCAGTAGAATGATGATTCTCGTTTCAATGTCTGTGACTGTTGTATTGAGATCCAGCAGCCAGCCTGAAACGTCCCGATATAGATGATACAGGCTCAGCGAACGGATCACGACATTCGTCTCAGATGTCGAAAACGGGAGCATTGCCGCGTGGGTTGCAGCACCAAATATCCAGACGCTGAACCATGCAAATGATGCATATCGGGACTCCGTGGTCAGTGATGAAAACATCAGAGCCAGGAGTGTGGAAGGGACGGTAATGGTGGCGGTCACGGCCACGATTCTTAGAGGAAGGTCCCAGGTGTAGTTAAGGATCGACAGATCCTGAGACAGCAGAACGCCGACCGTATAGAGCAGCAGGCCGGGCAGGAGCGTGACGATGGTTGTGTATGTCAGGATCGTTGCCGCTTTTCCAAGTACATACTGAGTCTTCGAGAGCGGTCTCGAAAAGTACAGCAAAAATGCTCTGGAACGAACATCCTGCGAGATCAATGGGGGAGCAATTAATCCGATGATCGGCACCAGCAGAAACACTTGTGTTCTCTGAAACAGGATCAATAGTAAAGACGACCAGAACTGATGCTGGCCTTTGATAAGTTTCTCCTGATCTTCCGGACCTGAAGTTGGCAGACCGCGGATCGATTCCCCAATCGCCATACGATCCTCTGTTTTCAGGAGAATGTCGGCAAAGGAGAGCACGAGCCGCGCAGAGATTCCCCCATCAGAGATTGCTCGTGCGTGAAGGAAGATCATGAAACCCATGGCAACAGCCGGGATCCACGCAAAAAACATGACTCGACGCAGCCATGCACTCTGCCACGCACGCCGGATGCCGATTCCTGCCACCACGGTCCAGCGACTCGAAGGCGATTCCAGCGGTCCGGACCACTCGCGATATCCGAGATTATGAATCGGCATGAGACGCTCCTCGGATGGCATCCAGAAAGATCTGTTCGAGTGAATTTCGAGAGGGTTGAATGCTGCGAATGAGAGACCCGGTCTGGGATGCCGTATTCCAAAGCACCGGATTCAACGCTTCTGTTTCTCCGAACACTTTGAGGACGCGTGGTGTGACCGTTTCAGTACGTACACCCTGTTGCTGAAGACGACTTGATAATTCCTCGGTATTGCCAGCAATCTGAACGGTAAGCGATGGATCCTTAACAGTACGCAACACTTCCAGCCGTTCAGACAGTCTGACTCTGCCTCCTGCAAGAATTGTCACATAATCGCATACCGACTGCACATCAGGCAGGATATGAGTACACAGGATGACCGACTTTCCAAACTGACGGGCCAGAATGCGGATACGATTCAACATCGCGTCGCGTTCATGTGGGTCCAGCCCCGATGTTGGCTCGTCCAGAATCAGCAGTTGAGGGTCATGAACAATAGCCATGGCAAATCGCAGCTTCTGCCTCATTCCGGTCGAATAGGTTTCAACATTGCGATATCGCTCCTGACCCATTCCGCAGAAGTCCAGAATTTCATGACCTCGCCGAAGCGCTTCCGTTGATGCGATTCTCGACAGCTGCGCTGCAACCTGAAGCGATTCAACTCCGGAAAGGCCGTGCATGTAGCAATCATCTTCCGGCATATAGCCAATTCGACTGCGGACTTCCGCCGTGTTTGTCCCCAGCGAATACCCCAGCACATGGCCCGTCCCCGATGTGACTCGAACCAGCCCCAGAAGCACCTTTATCAGAGTACTCTTCCCGGCCCCATTTGGTCCAAGCAGGCCGGTGATGCCCGGAAACACAGACAAGTTGACCTGATCCAGCGCACGGAAACGCTGATAGTCTTTTGTCAGTCCCTTCAATTCAATCATAGTGGTCATGTAGAGTTCGCTGTCGCTATGTAAGCATCTCAGTGGGTAAGCATCTCAGTGGGTAAGCATGTCAGTGGGTAAGCATGTCAGTGGCCATAAGGATGGTTCGGGTCTGGATTTCGACGATATCCGTGATGTCGTGAGCATATCCTCCAGCCATGGTGATCACCAGCGGACATGATTTTGTTCGACAAACGGAGAAAATTGCTCGGTCTCGCTCAGCCAGTCCATTCTTCGAGACAGCAAGTCCGCCCAGCGTGTCTCCAATATATGGGTCGGCACCGGCGAGGTAGAAGATGATGTCGGGGTCCGGACAGTGACATTCTTCAAACAGAGATGTCAGCCCCCTGTTCCAGGCACTCAGATACTCCACATCCCCGGTTCCTGGCGGAAGTTCAATGTCGATCGTGCTTCTCTGCTTTCGGGCTGGAAATGCTTTGGCAGCGTGAAGTGAAAATGTGGCTACCGATTGATCCTGTTCGAAAATGAGAGCTGTTCCGTCTCCCTGGTGCACATCGCCATCAACAACGCAGGCTGTCCGAATCAGGCCTTCAAACTGCATGGCTCGAATGGCAACGGCGACATCATTGAATACACAGTACCCGGCACCTCGTTCGGGAAATGCATGATGAGTCCCTCCGGCGAGATTCACTCCCAGTCCATCAGCCATTGCCGAACGTGCGGCTGCGATCGTGGCGCCGGTTGAACGTCGGCAACGTTCGACCATCTCCGGACTCCATGGAAACCCGATCCTTCGAAGTTCATCGGGGGTAAGGGTCCCCTGCGTTGTGCGATGTACCCAGTCGGCGGTATGCACTCGGAGCAGTTGTTCATCAGAGGCCGCCGGCGGAATCTGAAACTGCTCCGGACGATAGCGGCCGGATGCTTCCAGACGATCTCGCAGCATTCGATATCTCTGCATCGGAAATCGATGGCCGTCCGGAAGCGGCAGTACAAACAGATCCGTTGTGAACAGTTTCATTTCGGAAGTTCATTCACCGCCGGAATCGGGGTCAACACCGGGATAGACGAACCGTTTTCGGACGATGTCCTCCATACCCAGAACAGACACCCTGTGACGATGGCTGCTGAACCCGTCAGCCACAGCATTGGCAGATGTTCCTGGTCCGCATTGGCAACCATCAGTTGAGAAAGCTGCCCCTGATAGGCCGCCAGAGCCAGCAGGGATGAATTGTGGAGCACATGCATCAACATACCAGGCAGCACACTGCCCGTACGAACGGCGATCCACGACAGAACAATACCGAGTGCAGCACTGGGGAGAAATCGTTCCAGAGTTGCTCCGTCGGCTGCAATCACATGGAACAATCCAAACAAGATACCACAGACCACAGCCGAAACATTTGGCCGGAGAATTTCTCGGAGACCGTTCAGCAGGAATCCGCGAAAGAAGATCTCTTCTGAGATTCCGGTGATCACACCCAGTGTGCAAATCATCAGCGGAAGCGGCACTTGCTTCCAGCGTTCCAGAATCTCTGCAACCTGCTGAAGTCGAGAGTCACTTAGGTTGACGAGCCCCAATGACCTGGTGGCCAGGACCAGTTCATAAATCAGGGGCCACGTTCCAAGGCCAAGCAGAATGACGGCAACCCAGAACTGGGCGGACACAGCACGAATGCGCCAAGCTGGCTGAATCCGAACTTTCTGCCAGAGACACAATCCCGCAGGAAGCACAGCAAACAGAAGTATGGTGACCACAGCCCCCAGAATCAGGCGATGTTCGGGCTGGGCAGCTGATGTTCGGTTGAGCAACCCCATAAAAAAGAAATACAGCGGGAACAAAGCAGCCATGCCGGTTGCTGCCAGCCCCGGACTGATTTTTGTTTGTGCATGCGGTGGTCGCTGAAACAGGTCCGACCATGTTCCACGGCTCCCAGTGGCCACGGCGTCGTTTCCAAACAACCTTGCGGCCAGCGCCAAAGCACCGGCTGCATATAGAAGTGTTGAGACCACCGCTGCGGTTGCCGGCAGAATTGAGGCAGTCCCAGTGAACAAATCACCCGCCAGTAACAGCATGTTGATCAGCGGAATCACCGCCAGCACACCTTCCAGATGCCAGCCCGGTAACAACACTACCAGGCCTGGTGAGATGGACATCAACATCAACGGAATCAAATATGCCTGTGCCTCTTTAAAACTCCTCGATGAACTTGTAATCGCGAGCAGGACCGCCGAATAGAACAAAGCAAATACAACCAGCACGACTGCCAGAGATAACATGAATGTGGGAGTGAGTCCGGCTTCTCCGAACAGTTGAGTTTCCATCTGGAGCACGAACACAGTTGCCGACATCGCAATGGAGTTTATGAATCCCGTCATCAGTGTTACGGTGAGTACGGCGATGTACTTTGCAAACAAAAGATGGACTCGAGGAATCGGTAGTGCAACGAGAGTTTCCAGAGTATCCCGTTCTCGTTCCCCTGCCGTCAGATCAATCGCCGGGTAGACCCCCCCGGTCACTGTCATCAGCAGCAATACCAACGGCATCAGTCCAAGAAATCCCTTTGACTTTCGATTCGAAGCGACCAATTCGTATTCGGCTCGAACCGGCAACTGGATGGAAGGATTCTGAAATCGGGCCTGTTTGAAAAGACTGAACAGATTTGTGGCCTGAATTCGATCTTCCACGTATCGCAGTGCTTCCTGACTGGTGACCGAGTCAGAACATGCCGTGACGAAGATCTTTCCACCTCGAACACGAGACTGCTGTTCAACTGTGTCAAGTTCCACACGGATGACAAGATCGGATTCCATGGATGCGACAAGAGTCCTGACATCAGGTGCATCGCCATCGGGTTTCACCATTCGCACCATCGATGCCACTGCTTCGGCAGGTGTCTGATCCGGATTGGGGTTTGCTTCCATTGCCGTTAATCGGTCCGGCCAGTTCTCTCGCAGAATGGCTTCCCCTGCCTCCAGTGCAGAATTCAGCCACAGGGCTTCTGCATCGGTTACAATGGAAATGATGTACTGCGGCTCGTTCTGTGATTTCGACTGTCCAATCGCGACGAATCGGAACAGCATGCCGAGCAGCGGATACAACAGGATCGGCATAGCAAGCAATGTGACAATTGTTCGACGGTCTCGAAGCGTCTCTCGGAGCTCTTTCTTCATCAGGACTGGTGCGTTGTGAAGAAAGGACCTCGCCGCAGTTTTCTCTGTTCGGAAAGGTCGTGTTCCCGCTTTACGGGGCGAAGAATCATGATCTGGCCCGGATCCTGACATTAAGCGGATACCTCCACCGGTTGAGGGCTTCTCAGCAGGTCCAGAAACATTTCGACGATCGTTGCCCGCTGCGTTTGTTCGCGAAGGTCCTGAAGTGTGCCTTCATAGCGAAGCCTGCCTCGGAACAGCAGGCCAAATCGATCGCACAGCCGCTCAGCTTCATCAAGCTGATGCGTGCAAACCACAATGGCCTTGCCTTCACTTCGGAGAGTATTCACAAAGTCGAACACGACCTGCGAACCAACGACGTCCAGGCCTCGAGTCGGTTCGTCGAGCAGGACCACGGGCGGATCATGCACCAGCGCCCTCGCTAAATTCACCCGTTGCTTTTGGCCGGTACTCAGAGTGGCCGACCGTCGATCCAGAAATCGCCGCAGGTCCATCAGATCCGCCAAACGCTCAACCTGATGCTGCACTTGTTCAGGATCAAGACCGTAGCCGCCGGCAAAGAACTCGAGGATTTCCCTGGGTGTTAACCATTGGTAAAGCCCGGCACTCGCCGAAACAAGCCCGATCTGACGCTTCACTTCATCCGCATGCTCAGAGACTCGATATCCAAGGATCTCTACGTCGCCCGATGTCGGCGTGAGGAGCCCGAGGACCATTCTGAGTGTTGTCGTCTTGCCGGCTCCATTTGGTCCCAGCAGACCATAGACCTCACCAGGAGGAACTTCAAAGCTGAGGTGATCAACAGCAAGCACAGCGTCAGGTCCATCGCCAAATTGACGCGTTAACTGCTGAACAGAAATCACTCGAGCACCTCAGATTCGTTCTAAAGGATGACTCCTTGCATTGTAGACAGCTCTGACTTGATTCTACTGACATCGAGAGACACGTCGTTGGATCCGAAATGAATGGTTCCTGAATTTCAGGAGATTTTCGCTGTTTCACTGCGAAACGTTCTCTCGAGTCGCCAAAAATCGGTCAGCGATTTGATCGGTCGCCGAATGACGCTTTCGTCATCAAGCCGTACTGTCAGCTGCCGTTCCCTCAAAAGTGCAGCTTCAATTTCCTGACTCGACGGTTGGTCCGATGGGAGCGCCACACGATGAAACTCCGTCGTGTCGCCCATTGCCGGAAGCGGCTGCCGTCCCTTCACTCCTGAGACATTTTCCGGAGGAAGAAACATCGACCCGTTGCCATAGTCGATCGCAAATGCGATCACGCCGGGAATAAAGAAGAAGAACAACCCAATCGAGTCCATGCCAACAACGGTCCAGTCCACCTTCCCACCCTTGGGCTGGCCACGACGTTCCGGATAAAGCAGTGTCCCACACCCGGAAAGAGCTGTCGGCATCGCAACTGATGTAGCTGCCGTCAGGATTTGAAATATGGTATCGCGGCGAGAAGTTCGGCTCATTGATGTGCATCCATTCAAAAGTGGATCTATGCGTCCTTTATTGATCCGTCAGGTCGATATCCATTCGACCAAACAGGTTCTACGGAACTTCCAACCTCCAGGTCAATCCAAACTAATAAGTAGGATGGGCATTCCTGCCCGTCCCCGCCCTGGTTCGAGGTCTGCCGCGGCGAGGGCGGCTCCAAATGTAGGATGGGCATTCCTGCCCGTCTCGCGCTGGTTCGAGTACTGCCGCGGCGCAGGGATGGCTCCAAATGTAGGATGGGCATTCCTGCCCGTCCCCGCCCTGGTTCGAGTACTGCCGCGGCGCAGGGATGGCTCCAAATGTAGGATGGGCATTCCTGCCCGTCCCGCCCTGGTTCGAGTGCTGCCGCGGCGCAGGGCGGCTCCAAATGTAGGATGGGCATTCCTGCCCGTCCCGCTCTGGTTCGAGTACTGCCGCGGCGCAGGGATGGCTCGGGCAGGAATGCCCAAGCTACCTACTGTCCCGCCCTGGTTCGAGTACTGCCGCGGCGCAGGGATGGCTCTGCCAGCAATCCCCGCGCTCCCTCTTGAACTGTACCGACTGGTTGGTATAGTAATACATACCAATTGGAACGGGAGATCGATATGGCTGGGGCGGAGACTCGAGACAGGATTTGCGAGGCGGCGATTCGGCTGTCGAGTCGGGACGGTTTGTTGTCCATGACACTGGACAACGTCGCCCGAGAGGCGGGAATCAGCAAAGGCGGGGTGATGTATCACTTTCGCAGCAAGGATGAGTTAATTCAGGGCGTGTTGTCATACTTCTGTGAGCAATGTGAGCAGATGATGATGCGTCGTGTCGTAGATGACCCTGATCCGCGGATGCGATGGGCGCGTTGTTTGGTGGGCTGTATGTTTCCGGATGATTCGCAGGCCGTGGAAACATCGCCGTTGTCATCCGATATGCTTGGGCGATTCATGCTGGCAATGCTGGCTGGTGCGGTGAACTGTCCGGATGCGATGGAACCACTTCGCCAGTTGGCGACTCGGATGCGAACCCGGATGTTGGCGGATCCTCAGGATGGCTATGAGCAGCTGCTGGTCTGGCTGGCGATTGACGGGTTGTTCCTGTGGCAGTTTATGGGCGTCATTTCTGAGAATGATCCGCTGATGCAGGAGATTGGCGCGAAGCTGAAAGCTCGAGTCGCGAGTCACATGTCACACGCTGCATCTGGCGTACTCGCAACAGCACCTGGTTTGTCAGCCACAGAACCTGGTTTGGCAGCCACAGAACCTGGTTTGGCAGCCACAGAACCTCGTTTGGCAGGCACAGAACCGGGGCTGTCTGAAACAGGATCGGGATTATGAAGACGACAGGGCGTTCTCATCGAAAACTGATGGTTTGGGGATTTGCGATCCTGTTGATCACACTGGTTGCCGGCAAATTCATCAGTGACTGGCTCGACCGACAAGCGGCAGAGAAGGCGATTGCGGGCAGCAAGGTGACTGAGCGAACACATGTTTATGCGCTGGGTCGACTCGAGCCGGCTGGAACGGTCGTTCGAGTTGCGGCGAAGTCCGGCAATGAAGGGGCAACGTTGGAGAGTTTGCTGGTGCATGAGGGTGAGGACGTCTATAGCGGAAAGACGATCGCGGTGCTCGACACGAAGACTCGCCGGGCGGCTGCACTTGTCGAAGCGGAAGCCAGAGTTGCGTTGGCGGAGGCTCAGCTGGCCAAAGTTCGAGCGGGCGCGAAGGCTGGAGACATTCAATCGCAGGAGGCGGCTGCATTGCTTGTCGACGATCAGTCTCGAGTTGTGCTGCGGGAGCTTCAGCGGATGAAACAGCTGGCGGAGTCGAATGCTGTTTCGCAGGAGGCGCTTGAACAGAAACAGTGGGAATATGATCGACTGCTGATTGAACATCAGAGGCTGACGAGTCTTGTCGCATCGACGAAGGAGATTCGTGAGGTTGACGTGAATGCGGCATTACAGGATGTTGCAGTGGCGAAAGCAGCTGTTGAGCGTGCGAAAGCCGATTTGGAGGCATCAGAAGTGCGGGCACCGTTCAGTGGACGCATCCTTCGAATTCACACACGTGAAGGCGAGCGGATCCGGGATACCGGGATTGTTGAGCTTGGCAATGTGGCTCAGATGGACGCTGTCGCAGAAGTCTTTGAAGCCGATATTCCTTCGATCAAACTTGGGATGGAAGCAGAAGTTCGCCTGGACGCATCCGGACGCCCGCTGAAGGGTCGGGTCTCAGAAATCGGCCATCTTGTCGCTCGGAAGATCGTACTGACAAACGACCCTGTCAGTGACACGGACGCACGAGTCATTGAAGTCCGAATTGCTCTGGATGAGCACGATCGCAACGAAGTTCAGAGGCTTTCAAATTCGCGAGTCGAGGTACGTATCAGCCTGACGCCTGCCGGTGGCAGCGAGGCTTCTGCTTCGACGGTCGGAAAGGCGGCATTTTGATGTCGCCGTTTTTTGTGGCCTGGAGTCAACTGAGTTTCCATCGAGTAAAGCTGATGGTCGCGGCTGCCGGAGTGGTGGTTGCGGTGATGCTGATGCTGGTCCAGTTGGGAATTCGCCAGGGCGCGATGGACAATAGTGTGGCGATTGCTCGACGAGTCAATGCAGACCTGGTCGTTGTAAGTCCTCGAACAAAAACAATTTTTGCATCGGCTCAGTTTCCCAGAAGTCTCCTGTATCGGGCAGGTTCCAGCCCTGATGTGGTCACGATCCAGGAAATGTATATGTCTCAGGGACGACTGCGAAACCCCTGGACGAAGCTGGAGTTTCCGGTCAGTGTTTACGGAGTTGACCCGGAGAATCCGATGATGCATCTGCCGGGCTATGAAAAGTTCCGATCGGAGCTGCGTCAGACGGATCGAATTCTGTTTGACGGGCTGAGTCGCGACAACTACGGCCCGGTCGAACAAACGCTTGAGCAATCCGGACCCATGGATGTGGAAGTGAATCTGAGGAAGGTCAGAATTGTTGGAGCGATTCGAGTTGGGATCTCGATCAACTCAGACGGCAACATCTTCATGTCATCGGCGAATTTCTTTCGGTTGTTCCCCAGTCGTGCTCCGGGATCCGTCGACCTCGGGCTCATCCAGCTTCGGCAAGGTGCGGATCATGAAGCCGTCAAGCGTGAGATTCAGGAATACCTCGGGGCAGAAGCAAAGGTGCTGACACGAGATCAGTTGATCGATTCAGAGATCGTCTTTATCCGCGAGAATGCGCCGATCGACTTTATTTTTGGGATGGGAGCGGCCGTCGGATTCTTCATTGGCTTTGTCGTTGTGTATCAGATTCTCTATACGGAAGTCACGAATCATCTTCCTCAGTATGCCACGCTAAAGGCGATGGGGTTTGATGATCGATATCTGCTGCGAGTCGTGCTGAACCAGGCCGTGATTCTGTCGCTGTTGGGCTACTTCCCTGGTTTCTTTCTGGCGCTGATTCTGTATCGGGTTGCGACACGAGCGATTCAGATGCAGTTTTCGATGACGACAGAACGAGCTGTTTCGGTGTTTGCTTTGACCATGATTATGTGCATTATGTCTGCCATGATCGCGATCCGAAAAGTTCGGACCGCAGATCCGGCAGATGTATTCTGAGGCAGCAGGCTGACCATGACGGAATCGATTCCGAACAATGCAGTCATCTCTGCAAGGCACGTGGACTTCTGGTTTGGCGAAGGCGAATTGAAGAAGCAGGTCCTGTTCGATGTGAGCGTTGACGTGCTCGCCGGTGAAATCGTTTTAATGACAGGACCCAGTGGAAGTGGCAAGACGACTTTGCTGACGTTAATTGGTGCTTTGAGACGCGTACAGGCCGGGCAATTGTCAGTTCTGAACAGACCACTGCATGACGCGTCCGACGAAGATCGAGTGCAGACGCGAAGAGAAATCGGCTTCATCTTTCAGCAGCACAATCTGCTGCCATTTCTGACCGCGCGCCAGAACGTGGAGCTGATGTTCGAACTCCACCCGGAGATTCCTCGCGGAGAGACTCGTCGAATGACCGACGACCTGCTCAGGAGTGTTGGTTTGGGAGATCGACTTGATTACTACCCTGCCCGACTGTCAGGTGGACAGAAGCAGAGGGTAGCGATAGCACGAGCTCTTGCAGCGAATCCACGGCTGATCCTGGCCGATGAGCCCACTGCGGCTCTCGACAGTCAATCCGGTCGTGATGTTGTGAATCTGCTTCAGGAACTTGCCAGAAATCGTGCCTGCCCGATTCTGCTGGTAACCCACGATCCACGGATTCTCGATGTTGCCGATCGGATTTTGAACATGGAAGATGGTCGGATACAGGAAGTCCGTTCGGAACACTGAACTCGGAAATCATCAAGACAAATCGAGGCAGTTGTGGTACGCTCTGCAATTGTTCGAACAAGCGTCCGTGCCGTGCTCAACTGAGAGCAAGCACAACTAAGAGCAAGCACATCTGAGAACAGGCACAACGAAAAAGGAGCACAGAGCGATGGCAGCTTTATCCCGCAGGCAGTTGCTGAGAGCATCGGCAGCCGGTGTATTTGTCTCTGGTGCAACGGCGTCCGGAGGACCATTGAGCGGAGTGCTCGTGCCTGGGCTTGGGCGCGTTGCCGACAGTCAGACGACATTGCCTCCCGATGCAGTTCAGTTCCGAGACGAGATTGAGCCGCTCGTGCGATTTATTGAAGAGACTCCTCGAGATTCACTCATGGAGCAGATGGGAGCGCGCGTCCGAAGCGGATTGCCATACAAAGACGTACTTGCAGCCCTGTTTCTGGCAGGGATTCGCAATATTCAGCCGAGGCCTGCCGTAGGTTTCAAGTTTCATGCAGTACTGGTGGTGAATTCGGCACATGTTGCAAGCCTTGAATCGCCGTCGGCTGACCGCTGGCTCCCGATCTTCTGGGCGCTCGATGAATTCAAGAGCAGCCAGACACGGGACGTGTCTGAGGGCAATTGGACGATGTCGGCGGTTGCTCAGTCGAAGATACCATCACCAGAGAACACCGTGTCGATGTTCGAGACGGCGATGCGTCAATGGGATGAATCAGCAGCTGACGTGTCAGCGGCGGCTGTGTCGAGATACCTCGGAGCAACTCAGACGCTTGATCTTTTTGCAAAGTTCGCTGCCCGGGATTTTCGCAGTATCGGTCATAAGGCAATTTATCTGGCCAACAGCTGGCGTACGCTGCAGACGATTGGATGGGAGTACTCCGAGCCGGTCCTGCGTTCGCTGGCTTATGCGATGCTGAACCACAATGGAGAGCCCAATCCTGCGGAAAGCGATCTTGGGCCCGATCGCAGCTGGAAGCTGGTTCAGAAGTCCGCAGCGGAGATCCGCAATGGCTGGCAGCACGGTCGTTCCGATTCGGGTGCTGTCACAGAACTGCTGCAGTTGTTTCGCAGTGGGACGCCCGATGAAGCGATTCAGCTTGCTGCACGTCAGTTGAATGAGGGGATTTCTCCGCAGACCATTTATGACGCGATACATGTTGGGTCGGCCGAACTCCTGATGCGACAGTCGGGCATTGTTGCACTGCATGCAATGACCACGACAAATGCGATTCGCTTTTTGTTTGACAACACCGGCAACGACCTGACTCGCCGTGAACTCCTGCTCCAGAACGTTGCGTTCCTGCCGCAGTTCCGAGAAGCCATGGTGGCGCGCGGAACAGTGGGGAACGTCAGAATTGATGAACTGACAGCAAAAGAGACCTCCACGAACAGTGAACAGGCGATGCAGGAGATTTTTGCCGATGTTCGAGTCAACGCAGAAGCTGCTGCGGGTCGCATGTTTGGATGGCTGGAGAGGGGTGACGGGGCTCGAGAACTCATCCATACGGCTCGGCGACTGATCTTCCTCAAGGGAAACGACTCACATGACTACAAGTTCAGCACCGCTGTGATGGAAGACTTCTACAAGATCAGCGGTGACTGGCGAAATCGGTTTCTGGCATCTGGTGCCTACCAGTTGCGGAGTTTGTCAGATCCGGACAATGGATTGATCGATCGTATCAGGAAATCGGTTGGTTGATTCCTGCTACAGCGTGCTCATGTGGATCAGCTGCTCAATAAATCGACGTGACTCAACAGGTGCTGGTGGGGTTGTTTTTATGAAGCGTTTTGCGATCTGTCTTCCTGCAGTGTCTTTGAGCTGTTTTGGGATCTGTCTGGCCTGGCAAGAGCCTCTGGTGGCTGTGGAGCCACGGTTCGGTGCTTTGGAAGAGAAAGTTCCGGACAGCCAGGGCCTGCCTGTAGAACATGGTCAGAAGTGGACAGGACGCGATACACTTTCGTGCAAAGCGGACGCGAGTAGTGATGCTCAGGAGTGCATTAGCGGGCTTGAGTGGAAGCCGACGGATTTTGACGTTTCAGCTGAGCCCGCGGCGGATGGCAAAGGTGATGTACTGATACGTTTTCCGTCACCACGTCCCGCGGGTCACCCGGTCAACGATCTGGTTGCAATGGAATGGTATGCTGCTCGCGACTTTGACCGAAACATCGTCAAGGCTCCGGCGGTCGTGGTTGTGCACGAGTCTGGCCGAGGCATGACTGTTGGTCGCCTGATTGCGAAAGGTCTGGCGGAAAATGGGTTGCACGCATTCATGATTCAGCTGCCCGGTTATGGGGCTCGGAGAGTTGAAGGCTCCCGTGAAATCGAACAGATGCTGCCAGCATTGCGACAGGCAGTGGCCGATGTGCGTCGAGCACGCGACGCAGTGGCCGCATTGCCACACGTCGATACCGATTCCATTTCTGTTCAGGGGACAAGTCTGGGTGGGTTTGTGACGGCAACAGTGGCAGGTCTGGACGAAGGTTATAGTCGAGTCTTCGTGCTGCTGGCCGGTGGAAATCTGCACGAAGTGGTGTTAAGAGGAGCGAAGGACGCTGCGGGCGTCCGCGAAAAGCTGGCTGCCGCCGGGATCACTGGTGATCAGATTATTCAGCTGGCACGACCGATCGAACCAATGCGACTGGCTCACCGAGTTCGACCAGAGTGCACGTGGCTTTATAGCGGGCAATTTGATGACGTCGTGCCCCCGGACTGTTCATTTGCCTGGTCGAAGGCCGCTCAACTTCCGGAAACCCACCACATAGAACTCCCGGCCGATCACTATTCCGGCATCGTCTATCTGCCGATGGTGATCATTCAGATGAAACAACATATCGAACAATAAAGCACCACCAGTTTAACGGCCAGCCGCAGGCGTCGGAGCAGTTTAACGGCGAGCCGCAGGCGTCTGTGCAAAGTTTAGCGGCGAGCCGCAGGCGTCCGTACCCCCGCTCCGGGAGAATCTATTCATCACGCGCCCAAACATGCGATCTTGCACCGCAAGAATGCCCTGGAATGACCTGCGGCACAATGACTTCAATAACGCAACGATGAGGACAAACGTCAGTCTGCCGGGCATCTGCCTCAGTTCACGCAGATGGCCCTTTCGAACTGCCAATTCGTTGGATATACTCGGGCGAGGGGCAAAGCGGTGAAGTGGACAGCTTTGGGATTCGAAGACAATGGTGGGACTAACATGGTCATTGATCTGAAACAACTCAGAAGCTTGCCTGTCGCGGAAAAGTTACGCCTTGTGGAACTGCTGTGGGATGATATCAGTGCCTCCGATGAACCCATTCTCCTGCATCCATGGCAAGAGGACGAGGCTGGACGAAGATCGTCCGAACTCAAGTCAGATCCCTCCCTGGCCATCGACCGCGACGAACTGTGGCGGCGGGTGAATGGCTGAAAAACTCCAATTTCATCCGCAGGTTGCCGACGACCTAAGAGCTGCCATCGCGTGGTATCATGGGATCTCATCAAGTCTCGGCGATCGATTCCGAATCGCAGTTTGAGCAGCGAGTCGATTCTGTCGTTGCGTTTCCGGAATCATTTGGAGTCGTGTTCCAGAATGCTCGAGCGGCAAGATTGTCTGGATTCCCTTACCTGCTGCTATTCGAATACGGAGTAGGTGTGGTGTTTGTTCTCGGTGTGTTTCATTCAGCGTCGAATCCGGCGAAATGGAGAGGTCGTTCGGGTTAAAGAACGTTCATGAAAATTTGTTGCCTGGCACGATCAGGCACCAAACCTGGCTTGCGTCACATCCCGAGCACCGTGATCACTGAGCACGAGCACGAAAGAGCGGCAGGGGGTGTTTGTCGTCCAGCAGATTCAGGAAGGTCAACAGATTGGCGGAATCGCAGACAGGACTGTCGTTTTAACCACGAAAGACACGAACCACACGAAAAAGCCGCAATCGCCCTGAAGGGGCAGTCTAGGGTAGCCTGGGGAATCGCCCCAGGTATTGTCGCCAACCTATAAACCAGCCCTGAAGGGGCATTCTTACGTGCTCGTGCTCGATACTGCTCCCTGCATCCCTCCACGCTGCCATTCCATCACGAGTTGCATACGCTGGATCCCCCTGAATCGTCTGTCACCCGCAATCGAGCACGAGCACCGTCATCACTGAGCACGAGCACGAGCACGAAATGCAACAATGTCTGCGATTCAGGCCCGGCGGGCCGACACATTGCGAATGTGTTGTCTTCGATTCATCAATCCAGCGTGGAATCGGTTCTGAACCAGGAGGTCTCGCTGTTCACGAAATCGGATGTGGGATTAGGATTCTGTTTGATCAGCGGACGCTGACCGCCGCATTAGGAACCATGCAAATGGGACTCCTGCCAGGAAATACAGCGTCAGCAGTGGATCTGAAACTGTCCCCGGCACTCGATCCAGATGAAAGAAGACCTCCAACGGCACAAGCATCATCCCCTGCAGTACCCAAACCGGTGCAATAGCAAGACACGTCCACACGAGACGGCGCACTGGCAACTTCCATTTCTGCCGAGTCGTTGTATTCACATTACCAACGTGATATGGGTTGCGATGGTTTTCGTGATCCTGCAGCACCTCGCCCGCCTTCCTTCCAATTCGACAAACCAGCCTTCGGATTTGGCATTATGAGTAAAACCTTCGTGGCACGATGCCACTTACCCCTGAACCAAAACAGTCTATTCGAACGGATTGATCAGTGGCACTTCGGAGTTTTTGAAGTCGCTGATGTTACGAGTCACAATCGTCAATTGATGCTGCAAAGCTGACGCGGCAATCAGACTGTCTTTCACCGGCATCGCTTGACCCTTTTTCTTCAGGCGAACGAGAAGAGCAGCCCAAACAGATGCTGTTCCAGCATCGAGATCAACCACACGCAGCCGCTGCAATCCTTTTGCAAACCAGAGTTCAAGCTCTTTGCGTTTGCGAGACGAAGCTGTCAGTCCAATGCCATATTCGATTTCCCCCAGAACGATAGGCGTTACGGTGAGATCTCGTTCGTACTTTCGCAGCCATTTCACAACTGCAGGACACGGTTCAGGCCGTGTGACCTCACTGAGCACATTGGCATCGACGAGAAATTTCATAACGCGTCGGTGGATTCAGAAGGAAGCGGCTGAAACCAGTCATTCGACGGACAGGACAACAGCCAATCGACGACTCCTGCGTTGTCTCCGGTAGGTTCTCGCTTCAGCAGGTATTGCCCGGCTTCCAGCCTTTCAAGTTGAAACTGCTGTCCGGGCAGAATGTGATCCTGCTCCCGCAGTTCAGCGGGCAGAACAATTTGACCTTTGCTGGATACTGTCGTTTTCATCAAAGTAAGATAGCGTCTTACCGAGTCACGGTCAAGTGTTTTGGTCAGACGGGAAGTGTGAAACCTCGTTGGGCAAATTGTTTAGCGGCGGTTCTAAAGAGCGGATGAGCCGCGACGATTGCGAAAGACAAAGACCGTCCACGTCAACGGGTCCTGACCCAGAACTCCTTTGCAGAATTGAACCAGGCCATCAATGCCCTTCCGGAAATCGGCTGGCTCGACCGCAACCAGAACTTTCATCTGTGGAGTCATCTGCAGCATCATTCTCTCCCCCGAAGATTTCGGACAAGAGTCTCCAGGTCCGACCTGTCGAAGCCCTTCATGTGGATCCGGATTCTGACATCCGATCCGTCTTCGAGTTCAACAACGCACTCCTTCAGCGGAATGTGCAGCGACGGAGGAAGCTCTATGAATTCCGGAAGCGAGGTCCGGGACTCTGGGGCTTTTGCCGTCATTCGTCGTTTCAGTGCATTGTGATCCAGCTTCAAAACGGAAGCTGTGCGACTGCCGCCATGATTCAGACCGATCCCGCCCTCTCGCCAATTCTGCCGGAACCGTTAAACGCTTTCGTCCTGCCATCGTTGATCTCCCAATTCAGGAAACCAACCACCGTAGCGTCGAACGAAAATCCTTTCAGGCAGGCTTGCCAAAAGTATTCATCACGCTCCGTCGTGATGTCGAGTCCCGGCAACGGGCGCGTACGCTGGATGCAATCCAGCCAGCCCAGGGGACGTCTACCATGAGCGGACGGGGATTCGTCATCACGACGGAGCGTGATGAGTACTTTTTGAACACGAACCACACGAAAGAGCGACATTCGCTGCGATTCAGGTCCGGCGGGCCGACACATCGTCAGCCCGTGGCGTAAGTCACGGGTTTCGGAACCAGACAGCATCCAAAAGCCCGGAGGGCTGACACATTGCGAATGTATTGGGTTCTACATGTTACGGGCCGGGTTTTGCGGCCAACTTCCGACGCCATCGATAGAACGAATTCGGCGAGACGCCGATCCATTCGCAAAACTTCACCACTGTCAGCTCAGATGCCTGCTGATCAGCGACCCCCGCCGCCTATTGATCCGCCGAAGAATGCTGTCCCAGGTGTGACCCTCCCGGAAAAATCCACAGGGTACACACACCCACAACATGCTCTTCACCGTGCGATTACAAGAAGGGCGTACTTGTACCCTTCAGTTGTCAACGTCCACCGTGTAACTGAAATCGTGCCCAGGTTGCACACGATCATCAAGCACTTTCCGGAGAACCTCGAAGAATGGCCGTTCAATGATCACGTGCCTGAGATCCGATTCTGAATAGACAAAGACTGTGCAATACGCTTCTCCAAAACAGAGATCGACCACTTCATCACGCTGATCAGGCAGCCCATCCGGGCCAAAGTCCACAAAACGCATTCCAAAACGGTAGCCTCCTCCTGAGTCAAAGATCCTGAAGGGATCAGGAGTTACAGAATCGAGGAATTGTTCCGACAATCTTCTGACCTCCTTGACGGAAACAACACGTGTCAGCGCATGATCATGAAACTGGTAGTAATCCGGTCGCGAATCTCTCGCATCCAACAGCAAAACATACACGACATCACACTCTCGTATTGTCTTTACCTGCAGCGGTGTAAGGCCATGTGGCCACGGTGTGCCAATCGCATCCTCGTATCCCGCAGGTAAAGGGTATTCCTGTCGTTTCAGTGGCGTGACAGCGTGCGCAGATACAGGGATCGTATCGTATGATCGGGTCCGAACCACAGCGATCAAAATGCCCCCGCACAGGATGAAGGCCGCAGTCACGATAGCAAACGTGTTCTTCCTGCAGATTTGTACGACTCGAATCATCGTGGTCAGCCCCGGAGACTCTACAGCTCATACTGAAATCGTCGCTTGAACAATTTCTCGCTGAATACAACACCTGGAAGTAAGTCCCTCAGTCTGCCATGATTCGTACTCGCGCAGAAGGTACTTTTCCTTCAAGGATTAAGGTCGCCAGCATGTGGAGGCTGGTCTGTACACACCAGTCAAGATCTCTTTCTTCTTTCGGGCGATCCGGAGGTCTGTTTTCAGCCAACAGCAAGGCTTCTTCGAAGGCCTGTGGATCTCCCAGAATCGCACGAGCAATGAATTTGTACGGTGAACAAGCCCGATCCTGGACGGTCAACACTGCGGCAAGAAGGACATTCCGATCTCGTTCTGATAGATTACTGACCCAACCAGGATAAACTTTTACAAATTCTAGCGTTGCAGCCACACGAATTAAATGGAGAGCGGTGCCCTGCAGTTCTCTGTCGGTGCTGGTCAAAAAACTGACAAGTGCAGACTGAACAGATGGATGACAGAATTCAAGAGACGACCGCAGCAATATCATAAAATGCAGGAATCGATCACGTGAGGAGAAACTACTCGATTGAGAGATCGTCGTTGCAAGTTCGATATCTGCCTCTGGAAGCTCACTGTTTTCTACCCAGAAGAGTGTGGGCATAAATTTCCAGATGCCAGTTTTCTTGTCTATGTCTAGATCATACATTACTCTGTTTCCCTTCAAAAAAAAGTACACTTGCTGCTTAGCGACAATTAGAAGTTCCGTTCTAATTGACGCCGAACAAACAGAATTCAATCGCTGAGTCGTTGCGTTCAACTCAATGACCACCATTTGTCTTCGTGATGCGAGCACGTCTCCATCTCACCAGAAATCTGCTTTTAGACTTTCTCGCTGCGATATTCATCGTTGACAACCAGCCCGCCAATGCCGCCCCCCCTGTAATGAAAGCCACGGCGGGACTGTATCGATAGCAATCTTCGAAAAAACTCTGAAGGCCTGTCAGGAATACGAAACAAAACATTCCGGCGGCGTAACTTTCGAAAAGTCCTGCTGTCAAAACTATAAGTCTTCGAAACCACACATAGATCTCCTCTCCTCAAATCTGTGTTGTCGCGTGTAGTACACTTAATCTATTGATGGATGTAAGAACATTTATGACTCATAAATGTGGAATATCATGCCGCACCGGTATGTGTTACGGGCCGGGCTTTCGTCGTAGTTTTGGTTTGATTCTGGCCGAATTGTGATTGCAACGGGGTTCGATTGTTACACCGTGAATTCGGCCTGTCTACCCCGCTGTAACTCGCCGCCCGCCCGCCGCCCGCTTCTCCGATGCAAACATTGTAACCCGCCTGTACCTCGCCCCGGATTCCGTCTCGCAATACGAGCTTTCTTTCTGCAGGTCGCAGTTCGCTCTATGCTGATGCCGGTCGTGGATTGCCGTGCCAGTGCAAGTTGACGGAATCGGAACAGGTTTATCAAATCAGGAATCAGCCGTGAGCAGCCGCATTTGTGTGTCATAGGAGGAGCGCGACGAATTCTACTCGAAGCTCAGAATCACCCCCTGTCCGCACTGCCATCAAGTCGGCAATCTCATCAGGCATGGTTTCCTGCGAGGATACAACGAAGAGCGCCCGCCAAAGAAAACAGCGCGTGCAACTCGCGTATTCTGCAGCAATCGAAACCGAGCCAGCGGCTGCGGACGAACCTTCAGTGTCTGGATGGCCAGTGAAATCCGCAGACTGACCCTTTCCGCTCATAGTCTGTGGACGTTTCTCTCGGACGTCCTGAGCATCGGAAACAAATGGCAGGCGTTTGCCAGGCTCAACAGCCACTGAGCGATTCGGCGCCCTATCGAATCTGGAAGCGATTTCAAAAGGCTCAGTCGACGATCCGTACGGCTCTGACCAACATCTGTGAACCACCCGGCTCGGCCGCCGAGTGTCCCGAGCAAATCACTCTGGCTCATCTGCAAAACGCCTTTCAGGGACACTCGCTCTGTCCTGCTGCTGCGTTCGGAGCCACTCCACTCTCGGCATGAAACCGATTGACCGCTTTGGCATTGACCTCTCGCGAATCCGCTTTCTGTCCCCTTCGGACGATACCGACGAACTGTTCTACGCCGAGACCGAACGGCACGTCAAAAAGGACAACACGTTCAGCTTCCGGGGAAAACGTTACGAGACGCCGGTCGACCTCCGTGGACGAAAGATTCAGTTGCGCCATGAACGTTATCGCGATGGTGCCGTCATCGTTTACCAGAACGACCGACGGATCGGGAAAGCGAGACTCCTTGATGCCGTCGCCAACGGCATGGCTCGCCGCCAGACACATGATCCTTGACCCCGTGTGACCTTTGCCAGTTTCCAGCCTTCGAGATTCCCCATGATTCGTTCGCACTTCGGTCTCAGTGAAGACCCGTTCGCGCTGCGCGACATCCGGCTTCTGTCGCATCAGCAGGAAATCCACGACACGCTGCGAGTCCACAGTCAACAGGGCGGACTGTGCCTTGTTGTCGGTCGCCCCGGAACCGGCAAGAGTGTGATCAAAGAATCGCTGCGTCTGCTGCTGGAAGATTTTCCAAAAAACCACAACCTGATTCTGATCGGCCAGGTCGAATTGCTGTCGAATCTGGATCTGGCCGTCAATCAGGACATCAAAAGCCGAGTCACCTACTCGGTCATCACGCGTCGCATGAACGACGAAACCATGCGGCAGTGCATGGAGTATCAGCTTGATCGTATCGGCCTGGCACACAACACATTCACGACCAGGGCCACTGAACTGATTATCCGCACGGCCGACGGTGTCCTGCGTCGCTGCCGGAATCTGTGTCTGGCCTCGATGCTCGAAGCCGTCCGTGCGTCTGCCGGAACAACGATCGACATCGACACCGTCAACCGAGTTCTGCTGCAGCCGCACTGGCAAAAACAAGTTGACCTGACGGATTTTTGATAGCATGACTATGATCACCAGAGAATTACTGCGTGCCATCCGCAATGATTTACCGATGAAGCTGACGGTCGGTCGACTCGGGCGACACGGGCCGATCGGAAAACAGATCGACGGTTATTTTCGCTTTGAGTGTCCGCATTGCGGCGAATTGCAGGCGACGGTCAATCCGAAGAACAACCTGGCACACTGCTTCTGCTGCGGCGAGAACACCAACAACATCGACCTGATGATGGTGCAGGGCCATGACTTCCTGGGAGCCGTCAGTCTGCTCAAAAACTGGCTGGACCAGTACCGTCATGACCGAGGCTCAAACGAACGACCGGTAACACCCCATTCACCGCTCGACGACGCGACAGATTAGTAGCCTGCTGCGCACTGCGCCCGCGATGGACACTCCGATGCAAGCCCGACTGTCAGCAAACGCCCGAACGCAGAATTCTCCCGGGACACCAAAGCAAGAGAATCCCCCGTCGCGTCCTCACGAAACCACCCTCCAGAATTCGCAGCAATTCGGCCAGGTGGCCTTAAAAAGCCCCAAATCATCCCTACACTCTCAATTCGGCCAAAACTACGATAGGAATTCGGCCCGTAACAGCTTCTCTTCAAATTTCGGATCGTAGGAAAGCTTGAATATCTTTGCGCGATGGAGCTGAAGACTGTGCTGCCGCCACACTCGATGAACCACCGATCGACCGACGCCCAAATGGTTGGCCAGCGTTCGCCCACTCAAGTGAGTAGCTCCGGGCGGCTTTTCCTGCGTCGTCGCCTCGAGAATCCTCTTCACGACTTTCTGAGACGGTTTTCGTCCACTACGAGGCCCATCCTTCTGAATGCTTTTCAGTCGTCCCTCGACAAAACGAGTTCGCCAACGGCTGACGAACTGAGGATCCGTATCGAGTTCTCAAGCAATCACCATTTTCTGCAGTCCATCCGCCGCGAGCAGAATGACCTTCGCACGCAATACGACGTTGACAGGAGTGTTCCTTCCTCGACTGTACCTTGTCAGCGTCTTTCGCTCTTCGTCACTCAACTCAATCGCGGGCGCTACTCGCATGGAGATCCTCCGTGAAGACTTAGGTACCCACTTAACCCCGAACTCACGACAAGGTGCCGAATAATTCACTACAATTAAGTGACATTACACTAGCTGCACTTTCTGACATTTCCTTAGCGAGTTGATTTCCTTCGCTAAAGCTCCAAAGTGGTCTACGCAGCCACGGGGGTCCTGGGTAAGAATTGTTTTACCAAGACAGTTCAGTCCCCGAAGGAGCACCCCGATGGCTGCATGGACGCTGCCAAAGATTGTAGCAGACTGGTGTGAAGTTCTCACTACCGCTCTGGATCAAAGAAGTCGAAAGTATTTCCTGACAATTGTTCTCGGTATGCTGCTGGGAAGTGGTCGCAGAACCGTTTCCTGCTGGTTGCGTGCTGCAGGAGTGACCGACGACTGGCAGGATCATTATTACTTTCTGCAGACTCTGGGGCGTAGTGCGAAACGTGTCGCCACGGAACTGCTGCATCTGGCGGTCCGACGGATTCCTGTCAGTCAGGTTGGTGAGTTTGTGAAGCTTGCTTTGGATGATTCACCCACCAAGCGTTATGGGCCCAAAGTTCAACTGGCCGGGACACATCATAATCCAACACCCGGACCATCGGGCTCGGAGTTTCTGTATGGCCATGTCTGGGTCACCCTCAGCTGGCTGGTGAATCATCCGAAGTGGGGTTCCATCGGTCTGCCCCTTCTGGCATTGATGTACGTTCGGCAGTGCGATCTTCAGATTCTGGAAAATCTTGGAACAGCTCCATGGAAGTTTCGCACAAAGCTGGAACTCGCTGCGGAGCTTGTGGAATGGTGTGTCACTCTGTTTCAGAACTGGTTTCAGAAGAGAGTAATCGTGGTTGCCGATGGCGCCTATGCCAGGCGTGTGTTTCTGAAACGAGTCATCGCCACGGGGGCCGTCGTGGTCAGTCGCTTAAGAAAGGATGCTGCGCTGTTTGATCTTCCCGTGACGGCCAAATGTCGTGGCAAAGGCAGACCCCGGAAATATGGTGTGAATTCCATCTCCCTGGCCCGGCGTGGAGGTCATCGTCAGGGCTGGACAACGGTCAGACTGGTTTTGTACGGCAAGGAGCAGACTGTCCACTACAAGACCTTCCTGGCGACCTACTCTCCAGTTGGTGGGACGATTCGAGTCGTTATTGTCAAACGTTCAGCAGAGCTCTTTTCTGACTGCCCGGGAGAGTGGGTTGCTTTCTTCTGCACCGATGCCGATGTCTCCGCGGAAATGATTATTGAAAGCGTGGCCCAGCGGTCTGCGATCGAACAAAACTTTCATGATGTGAAAGAGGTCCATGGTGCCGGCGAACAGCAAGTGAGAAATGTTTGGTGTAATGTCGCGTGCTGGAACTTGTGTTTGTGGCTTCATACGATTGTGGAATTGTGGGCATGGAATCGATCCGGGAACACACTGAAGAAGCGGGCTGACCGTCCATGGGATGACGTATCTCGCCGACCAAGTCATGCAGATCGCCTCAAAACCCTGAAGAAACACACGCTTCGCGAAACATTTTCCCAATTACCTCGCCATCAACGTGCTGCTCGAAAAATCCGGCAACTGTTTCAGGCCCTCACGAAACTGATAAACTGATCCTATGTGGATGTCAGAAAGTGCAGCACTAGCGAATCCCGGGTAAACTGCAAAGCTACAGACCTTCAGAAATCGTATTCTTCGAAATACCCTATGTTTCGATCAATATCGATATATAAGACAACACCTTTGCCTGGGGTCCCGTCAAAAAAGCTATAGGTTGGTGAATCATAGGGAATTTCCCTAAGGTCGTACCACTCTGGATATCGAGTACCAGCCAGTCCTAAGGAGCGTTTACGGCGAGGAGAATCCGGCACGTCAAGTTTGTTCTCCTGGGTTAATCGATTTCTACTGATGATCTCCTCGAGATCCTTAAAATCGTTGAAACGGAATCGGCAGTGCGATGACACGTCAATTCCTGCGTCAATAAAACAACGAACGTCATGGAACGCAATCGCCGGCACTCCGGTGATCTGTTGAAACAACTTCGCTTCGGCAGCAGCTGCATCAACTGCTGATTCTGTGCTTGACGCATGCTTCAAGTCAAAACTCTCCCACAGCGCGCAGACTAGCCCTACAGTTGCGCCACTGAGTAAGAGCAAGACGAGTGCAAAATACGCCGTCCTTCCACCGATTCGCATACACTTGTCCCTGCAAAAAAATACAACACCGTCGCCACCTTTGACAGGCTTACCTGGTCCAGTAATCGTGTCTAAAGAATTGAATTCTCCTACTGACGAATCTGGATGACATTCGTCTTTGCCGTTATCTTGTTGTCTGGGAGATTGTACTTTCCCGAGGACTAGAAGGTCGATTGTGGCTTTCCACCGCCAACTGACGCTGATGACTTGAAGACGATTCTCCTATTTGATTCGAATCACAGACGCGCTGCCATTCTGCCATCACCGGAAGTGCCTATCATGCTGGATCTTGAGCTCTATGGACAATCTTCCGGTACCCCCTCTTCGTCAAGTTGTATCTCAAAAAATGCATGCACACGCGGTTCGTGCACTGGCAGTCCTGTCTTCCTCACATTCCATACCAAATACTGCCAGATCTCAGCCAACTGATTATATCGCCTCGATTTCTTATCTGGTCGGAAGTCAAATACATCCGAGATGTGACAGAAAGCTGTTCCTGTTCTTTTATACTTGCAGGAACAACAACTGAGCATGAGTTTTTCGGACACTGTACAAGTAAACGAAGCACGGCCAAAAATTAAGTCCAGCGACTCTGGGTCAAGTATTCCGAGCACTGCCGCAATGGCAGGGTCTTCAAGAAACGGGCTTCTTAAGTCAATGTATCGATCGTCCTTTCTGTGCGGATATGTATAATTCCATTGTTCAGTCGTTGAGTAGTCTCCCCCGTGACAAGACGCGCCTATCGGATGGAAATGCTCAGCTCGAACGCGTTTTTCGATTTCGATGAGCGGTTTCCCTGTAATCAACACATTGTCGATTCCCGCTGTGGCAGCGGCAAGTACGCATTGCCAAGTCTCACATTGAGTCCACTCAGGCACGATGGAATAAATCAGATTTCGTATCCAGAGAGGTATTATGTCGTTCTCTGATAGAGGATCTAAGTATTCAGGAAGTCCCGGTGGTGTGTGTTTTTCGGTAAACAGTCCCGACGGATCAAGATGTGTTGAAGGGCGATTATTCGCGTATCGATGCCGTGCTGTTGCAAGGAACAAGCTATGGAATGATAGAGGATCGACACTTACCCACCGCGCGATAGTTGGCTGGTACATCCTTGCCCTGACATACAGGAGCCCGGTTGCGTTGTCCGTATAGTACCCAGACCGTCCGACCCATCGAAAGGGGTTGACGGTGGACCCGGTGCTGGAGACGGGATTTCCCCAGGCATCGAAGAGATACGTGTCCGTCGTGGCTCCGGCGGTGCTGGTGAGCAGTCGGGTGGTGCCGAGTGCATCGGCGTGGAGGAAGCTGGAGGTACTGCCGCGGCGCTGACTGAGCACACCGCCGTACTGCTGCGGTTCATTGGTGTAGACCGCCTGAGTCGTTCCTGTACCATCCAGTTCAGAAATCACACAGTCATTCACCGGGTCCCAGACGAATGTCGTGGTTGGCATCCTTAAGGCTCCTGAATCTTCGTGCAGCGGTTGTCGCCACTGTCAAGCAAGATCCCTGCGTCTCTTCGGCCGTGCACACTTACAGTATGCTACCTTGATGATCGCTCTTAGATAATCCGTAATCCTGCAATTTCAAAATTTCCCGGTGTGGAGGTGTCGTGAGTTGGCAAGACGCCAGCCATGGGGGTGCGTGCGGGGAGATTGGTGTGCGGATTCCCGAACACTCACCTCGATGATCTCGACTCTCTAAAGTCCGCCCGACGAAAGCGTTTATTTATCGTGGACTGCAGCTTCTTCACCGAGAATGCGGATCCCTGCGCCCCCAGAAACGAACTGTGCATAACTCATCGTCGCCCCGGCACGTCATGCATTCGCGCGGCAGTGATTTACCCACAATATCATCGTGGAACATGCCAAGCGACTCTGAGCGAACCAACAGTCACAACCGGGCAGTCTGCGCACCCTAGGTGCTTTAGCGAGCCGGTAACCCTCGGAATCAGAACATAAGACTGTCAATGATCGGGGCATTGCGGAAAGAGTCACTACACCATCCGGTGTCAGTCGCGTTGTCGTGATGCTCCAAGTCATAACGTAAAGACCAGCAACACATTTGTGCATGGTCTGCAAGCTTCGAATATTGTTGCCGCGGCTGGAAGTTCATAAGAGAGAGAGTTCCATTGAACGATCGCCCGTTTTACATTTTTTCGGTTTCTACCTGACTCCATTGACGATCTAATACCTTACGTGTAGGATACATAATGGCAATCTGCATGCGTCTGAGCTTCCCTGATTAGAGGGTCTTGACATGTCAGCAAATACCTCGGGCGGAATTTCACAGTGTTCTGGCCCCGACGACTTGTTGTTGACAGAGACGGTACTTGCCAAAACGCTTGATCGCCATGGCAACACGGCTTCGGATCGGCTTAATCAACGGTTGTTGATGGCTGATGGATTGCTGAATGCAATGGATTTGATCACTCCAGCTGCAGATTCGCGACGACAGCGAATTGCAATTGTAAGCCTGCTCTTTAACTGGCCTTCGACCGGTGGCGGTATCGTGCATACCGCTGAACTGGCTCAATTCCTTTCAGCTGCCAGGTATGAAGTCTGCCACTTCTTTGCAGTCTACGAACCGTGGTCGATTGGCTGCGTAAGCGAATCACTACCGTACAATACCTGCGGATTGATTTTCACCGACGACTCGTGGAATCGTGATGCGATTGAGGCAAGGTTTCGGGAAGCGATCCGTGGGTTTTCTCCGGATGCTACCATCGTAACGGATTCATGGAATTCAAAGGCGATCCTCGCCAGAGCGGTGTCGGAGTTTCCCTACTACATTCGACTTGCAGCGATGGAGTGCCTTTGCCCGCTCAACAATGTCAGGCTGCTGGTCGACGGAGGGGGGAGAATACGGCAATGTCGAAAATCTCAGCTTTCAACACGTGATGCTTGTCTCAACTGTGTCGAACAAAACGCACGATCTTCTGGTGCCCTGCACGCAGACGAGCGACAGTTGGCCGGCTTTGCGGAGCCGGAATTCGGTGCAGAACTTCAGAATGTCTTTGCAAACGCGGCCGGTATTCTCGTGGTCAATCCGCTGATCGGCGCGTTGTGTGAACCTTACGCACGCGATGTATATGTCATACCAAGCGGCTTCGATCGGAAACGTTTTGAAAATCTTCCAGATCGCTGTGGTCCTCGGCTGAAGACCCGAATCCTATTTGCCGGCCTGATTTCGGAATTCATGAAGGGATTTCATGTGATCTTTGAAGCGTGTGCAGAACTCTGGGTCGAACGGCAGGATTTTGAACTTGTTGCAACTGCAGACGCAGTGGGTCCTTCCGCTCCATTTCTCAGTTTTGCAGGATGGAAGTCACAGGAGGATCTTCCAGGGTTGATGGCAGAATGTGACCTTGTTGTGGTGCCTACAGTCGCACAGGAAGCTCTTGGCAGAACTGCAGTTGAGGCAATGGGGGCTTCGAAGCCAGTCGTCGCAAGTCGAATTGGCGGACTGCCGTTTACCGTCGTCGAGGGTGTCACTGGACTTCTGTTTGAACCGGGTAACGCTCAGGAATTATGTCTTTGCCTGAATCGACTTCTCGATGATCCGCGTCTTGCAGAATCACTGGGGCGCAATGGCAGAGAGAGGTTCCTCGCATTCCACACATGGGACCAGATTCTGGAGTCGCACTATAAACCTCTGTTTACGGCTCTGAGGAGTGTACAATGAGAGTTGGAATCGTTTTCGACAATCGTCCAAGACCGGAAACCACTGGACACTATTGCCTACGAGCACTCAGCAAGCTTGCGGATGTTCGTCATTTGCTGCCGGAAGATCTGCCGGATGTGGATGTGTCTGGATTTGATTTGTTCGTGTTTGTGGATGACGGCCTCGACTATCAGATACCGGCCCATTGTCGTCCAAAAGCTTCGTGGGTCATTGATACGCATGTTGATTTGCTCCGTTGTCAACTACGATTTGGCGATAGCGATTTCCTGTTCGCTGCGCAGAAAGACGGAGCTGAATCGCTGCAGCGACTGACCGGAAGACGTGTCGACTGGCTCCCACTGGCATGCGACCCTCAGATCCATCGACCGCTCCCGGGGCATCCGAAGCGTCATGATGCCGTTTTTGTCGGAAACCAGATTGGTGATCGACGCATCAAAATGCTGCGCCTGCTGCAGGACGAGTTTCCAAATTGCTGGATTGGAAACGCGTATTTCAGCGAAATGGCACGTGTCTATACGCAGGGGCGCTGTGGCTTTAACTGCAGCATTTCAAATGATCTGAACATGCGGCTGTTCGAGATTCAAGCCTGTGGAATACCGCTGATCACCAACCAGATTGCTGACAATGGATTTGAAGAGCTGTTTTCGCAGGAACAGAATATCTGGACGTATGACTCACCAGAGGAATTGATTGACAAGGTGCACTTTGTTGTCAGAAATGAATCTGAGTGCCATCGCCTTGCATCAGCCGCGCAAGAAGTTGTCCTGAGACTTCACACGTATGAGCATCGCATGCGGCAGTTGCTGAACCGTTCATCTTCGAAACGAGCCTCTGCGACAGGGTCTCAGAAATCTGTGAATTACTACGAGTTTGATCGACCTGATGTTCGGTCGCTTATCCCGTTGTCCTCTACCCGCATTCTTGATATCGGCTGCGGCGGCGGTCGCCTTGGTGCTGCATTGAAATCGGAGCGGGCCTGCCATGTCACTGGAATTGAGGAATCTGCGGATGCTGCACGCCGAGCCGCCGAAGTCCTTGATGATGTCGTCAACGACTCAGTTGAGGCTGTGAGTGACCAGCACTTTCGGTCAGATGCGTTTGACTGCCTGATCTTCGCAGATGTTCTTGAACACCTGCGGAACCCGCTGGCAGTTCTGAGAAAGTGCATTCGTTGGCTCAGCGTTGATGGAACCGTGATTGTCAGTGTCCCAAACAGTCGCAATGTCAGTGTGGTTTCGGGATTAATTGATGGTAACTGGACGTATGAACGGGCAGGAATACTTGACGATGATCACGTCCGCTGCTTTACGCGGAGAGAAATTGAAAAGCTGCTGTTCAGAGCAGGACTGCATGTCGTTCGGCGGATCGCCATTCCCGGACCGGGATACCGAGAATGGAATGAATCAGGCCGACCAGGTGTGATTAGCGCGGGTCGACTTCAGTTGTCCGGGCTCTCGGAGCCGGATGCAGAAGAGTTTTTCACGTATCAGCACATCATTAAGGCGAACCGAATCAATTCGAGGGACTTTGGAACGACATCCATCATCATTGTGACATTCAATCAGCTTTGGTTTACCCAGCAATGTGTTGACAGCCTCATCTCCCGGACCGATGAAGATGTGGAGCTGATCTTTGTGGACAATGGATCGACAGATGGGACTCCGGAGTATCTGTCGACGATCCCGAATGCTCGAGTGCTGCTCAACAAAGACAATCGCGGGTTTGCCGCTGCTGTGAATCAGGGAATTGAGGTTTCCATCGGCAAGCAGATTCTGCTCCTGAACAATGACTGCATCGTAACGACCGGATGGCTCAGCGGATTGCTCGAAGCTCTCTATGACAATTCGCAAAACGGACTCGTTGGACCGGTTTCCAACTGTGTTAGTGGCGAACAACAGATCGCTGTTTCCTATGAAGACCTTTCCAGCCTCGACGGATTTGCCTGGCAGTGTCGACAGGACCGCCGTTTGACACTCACCGATCGACTTGTTGGATTCTGCCTGTTGATACACAGGAGCGTCATTGATCAAATCGGATTGTTGGATGAGCGTTTTGAGGTCGGATGTTTTGAAGATGATGATTTTTGCAGGAGAGCGATTGCACGTGGTTTCAAGGCGGTCATCGTTCACAGCGTGTTTGTCCATCACTTCGGCAGCGCAACATTTCGAGGTGCCGGGTTCGATCTCTCTGAGATTCTGGCTCGCAATCAGCAGTTGTATCTGGAAAAGTGGGAGCCAGAAAGAGGTTCGCAGGGGACTTCGGACCAACGAGAAGCCACCTGTGATGATAGGGCAGATGGCAGTCGATATCGAGTGATGGAATCGCTGCAGGGCGAGTTTCTGTTGAAGCGGGCTGCAGTCCGGGTCTCACTCTGTATGATTGTCCGCAACAATGAGGATACAATTGAAGCCTGCCTTGACAGTATCTATCCGTGGGTGGATGAAATTATTGTCGTTGATACGGGTTCATCAGATCAAACGCCTTCAATTTGCAGACGATTCGGCGTGCGATTGTTTGAGTTTCCCTGGTGCGATGACTTCGCCGCGGCCCGGAATGAGTCATTGAAGTACGCAACCGGCGACTGGATTTTCTGGATGGATTCGGATGACGTGATCCCTCAGGATCAGGGTCGACGACTCCTGGAATTGGTGCGCAGAGAACATTCTCCGGATTGTTTCGGGTACGTCATGCAGGTTCATTGTACGTCCGCAACACGGGGACAAATGACCATCGTCGACCACATCAAACTGTTCCGCAATCGCCGTGAACTGCGTTTCGAACATCGCATTCATGAGCAAATCCTTCCGTCTATCCGACGTGCAGGCGGAACGGTTCAGTTCACAGACATTTATGTCATTCACAGCGGCTCAGACCCGACTCCCGAAATCCGACAACGAAAACTGGAACGCGACTTCCGCATCCTGCACCTCGACCTTGCAGACCGGCCGGACCACCCTTTCGTGCTGTTCAATCTCGGGATGACTTATGATGATGCGAATCAGCATGCTGAAGCCGAACGATATCTTCGACGCTGCCTTGAGGTCTCGGGGAACGATGAATCGCATGTGCCTAAAGCAAGATCATTGCTCGTTAATTGCCTCAGAATGCAGGGCAGGCTCGAAGATGCTATTGATGAGACCAGAATTGCGATCAATCACTTTCCGGAAGACCGTGAATTGTTGTTTCGGTATGGCTGCCTGTGCCTTGATGACGGCCGATATGAAGAGGCGATTTCAGCATTTGAAGAGGTTCTGAAACCTTCAACGGTGAGAACGTTCACGAGTATTGACCCGTCGATCATGGGATTCAAAGCAAATCACAATCTTGCGTTGGCCTACCAACAGGTCGGCAGAGATCAGGAGGCGGAGGCACAGTGGCTTCGTGCCATTGGAGAGAATCCTCACTTTGGACCCGGATGGCTGTGTCTCGTTCGTCACAGAATTTCGAGAAGACAGACTGAGTTGGCCCGTGGAATCATCAGTCGGATGAGAGAATTCATCCCTCATTCGGCGGAAACAGCGATTGCAGAAGCACTGTGTCTTGAAGCGAATCAGGAATTCCATGAAGTTTCGCGCGTTCTGCAACCAGCGTTCCGTTCCACCGGCGATATCGCCTGTCTTGATGAACTTGCTCGAATTCAGCTCGAGCACGGGTTCCTGAACGACGGGATTCAGATACTTGAGCAAATGCGAGCGATTCAGCCGGATAATCCTGTCGTACTTCACAACCTCGGTACCGCATTCTCGCTGATCGGTGACTCTGACAATTCTCGATTGCAGTTCGAGAGGTGTTTGAATCTGGAACCTGGCCGCATGCAGACCCTGGAGCGACTCGCGACCCTCTGTGAACAGTCCGGAGATATGGAAACAGCACTTCATTATGTGCAGGCCGCCCTGAAGAAATTGCCTCGCGATGGGCGGCTTCTGGACATCTGGAAACACCTGCGGGGCCGTCAAAGTCGCTGAGTTCAGGCGTCAGAGGAGGCAGTCGAGTGAGCCGATATTCAGAGATCATTATGGATCATTTCGTGCAGCCTCGGAACCGAGGAAAACTGAAGAATCCGTCAGGGGTAGGTGTCGTTGGCGTTCCGGGGGAAGGGCCATTCCTCATGTTTCAGATTATCTGTACTGAAGAGATCATTGCTTCCGCTGCATTTGAGTGCCACAACTGCGGGGTCATGATTGCCAGCGGCTCTATCCTGACAACCATAACGATTGGAAAGACTCTTCAGGAATGTCGACTGATTTCCTCAGACGATCTCGTCCAACAGCTTGACGGCGTTCCTCCCGACAAACGTCATGGTCCCCGGTTTGCCATAGAGGCGTTGCGACTGGCGATACAGAATTCATCACAAACCTGATTCTGCCGGCTGGCGAGGCTGTCAAACCGTGTGATCCCCAGGGTCCGACTTGCGACACTGCAACAATTTTCGAATGGTACCACTGACTGGGAGGGGCGCATTGTCTGACAACTCACTCATACAGATTGTTGGCCCCACTGACAATTGGGTCCTTCAGAAGCTGGCGTCAATCCTGGTACGTAAGCTTCCGTACGCATCGTTTTCAGCATGGCGTCCTCAACGTCATGGAGTTCTCGCATACTATGTCAATTATGCACTGTTTGAAGCCCCCAGTGGGCTGCTCGACGTCGGCTTCTTTACTCATAGGGACGAATCGTTTGAGTTTCAGAACCGGGCCAGCGCCATGGACGCCTGTGTTTGCATGGCTCGAATCTATTCAGACTGGCTGAAGCAGATTACAGCAAAGCCAGTGGTTCATATCCCCATGGGATTTGATTCACTTCGCTATCGACCTTCGCTCGTCCTTGGTGTGATCGGGCAACTGGACAATCCTCGCAAAGGCGTTCATCTCGTAAACAAACTGCGAGAATTGACGTTCGTGGAAATTGTTACGACTGAAGGCCGACTGCCCGAAAGCTCCCTCCGAGAAATCTACCAGCGAGTTGATTTTGTCCTGATTCCAGCAACGGTGGAGGGTGGACCAATGAGTCTCTTTGAGGGACTGGGGATGGGTAAGCCGGTCATCGCGCCTGAAGGTGTCGGTGCCGTACCCGAATTCAAAGGCACTGAACACATTCATCTTTACCCCGCTGGTGATCCTGACGCTCTTGTAACACTCGTCACAAGATGTTACGAACGAAAATGCGAAGCATCGCGGGTGGTTTCTGATCGCAGCTGGAACCAATGGGCGGCCGACCATGATCGATTTTTCACAATGCTGCTGAGAGAGCACGGAAAAGCGATTCCGGTGCCGGGCCCTCTCTTTCGATTTGGTTTGATCGAAGAACTATTGGCGCACTGCGGCAATACACTCTCACCCAGCACAGATCTCAGTGCCCTCGAAATTGTGGTGGACCGAATTGCGGCGCATCTCTATTTCGATCAGTTGGATCGAGTCTTCGAACTCCTTGAAAACGAAAGTCCTCAGTTTCCGATCTTGAGACACCTGCCTGCCATTCTCTGAACCTGATCAGCGGGAGGGGCTCACGTCCTCTGACTAATCCTCAGTTTTTCCCCATTTCCCGATCGGGCATTGAAACACACGTCCTGAAGCTTTCAGAGAAAGCGCGCAACCACACTTCCCACAATAATTGCCCGACCGAAGCTCACAAAGCTCACAGACAGCCATTCGTTCTGCGTAAGTCTCCTTATCAACAAGCTGAAACCCATCAGAAACGAACGCTGCTACAGCAGAAGTGAAGTTGAATACCTTTTCAGCAAGTGGTACGGGTAGTTGCGCTGAGAGCTGCAGTTCCGACGGAGCGGGGCGCGGTTCCTCACAATTCAGATTCCTCTGGGGACAATGCCTGCATATTGCACTCGTGACGATGGAGTCCCTGATTTGTACACCGCTATGCCTGCAGAAGTACTTGTCCGTGAAGCTCAAATCGACTCGATATTCACATGAAGGCAATGGCTGCATATCGGCAATACCTATATACGTGGCTTGTATTGAAAACCTATTAGAACTACACCAGCATTCAGATCATAAAATCGTATGTACGAAATACACTTAAGAACACATCCGAGGACAGATTTTCTGTCGCGAAAGGACTTTAAAGGTTTATTAGAAATCTGACTGATTTCCCAATTGACGATATAATGTAGGGTGAGTACGATTTCCACACGCCTGCACACACGTCCGATGCATCCTGCGGGGCATCGTTACAGACAGAAGGCTTTAGTGCCAAAGCGTAGAATTGCGGTGATCCTTCTGTGGTTTGATCGAAGTACAGCTTGCCTGCGAATCTTTGCTGAAATTCAGCGAGAGCGGTTCGGAGAACGATTGGTTCTGGTTTGAAGCGGCATCGGGAGGGTGTGTCTGTGATGCTCCGGGAGTGCGCCTGTCGACAGGTTCTTGCTGAACAGAATCAATATTTTTGCCAGCATCCGGGTGTGATTGTGCGCAACGGGCTGGTGACGTCGTCCATGTGCCGAACCTGTCCATACGTCGATCAACCACGTCCGGCATCAGCTCGCACCTGGGAACAGTCGCGGAACAGTCATTCACTGCTGACGCCATTTTCGGTGGGCGTGGTGATTCCCTGCCACAACTACGGGAGATATGTTGGCGACGCGATTGAAAGTGCTCTCGCGCAAACCGTGCGACCTGCTGAGATACTTGTGATTGTAGATCGTTCGGATGATGATTCGTGGGACGTCGCTTCATCGTACGCGGACCGGAATGTGCGGGTGCTGAGTGTAGATTATGGGAATGTTCATGATGTTCGTCGGCGTGGCTTCGAGGAGACCACTTCCAGTATTCTTTGTTTTCTTGATGCCGACGATCGACTCGGGCCGGAGTATATCGAGCGGGGGCTTGCCGAGTTTACTGCGGATCAAGTTGCGATTGTCTATTCGGATATGCAGCAGTTTGGCAGTAGTTCTGCGGTTCGGAGGTTTCCGGGGACTTTCAGTCGTGCGTCGCTGCATCAGCAGAATTTCATCCATGCGGGAAGTCTGATCCGCAGAGATGCGCTGGAGTTGACTGATGCATTTCTGGCTGAGCTGGATGCGATCACTTCGTCCTGTACGGGTGATTGGTGGCTATGGAAACGTTTGGCCGCCTGTGGCTGGACTGCACGCAAGCAGTCAGGGATGTATTACTACCGTCGACATTCTGAGTCGGCGCTCGCAAGGAATGCTCGCGGAGTCAGCTATTTTGAATCCGCTTGGCTTGCGCGAGAATTGCTGACATTGTTTGTTCCTCTGTCTGGCCGGGAACTGTTGTGGCCTCAAATGGCCGCATTCCTTGAGGAGCAGCAATGGCCTCACAATCAAGTCCGACTGATCCTGTTTGATACGAGTCAGAATCCGAAATTTTCAGAGACCATTCGTCGCTGGATTCAAGGCTGTGACTATTCCGATGTTCGGCATGTACAACAGGCCGTTGGAACCAGGAGGCTGGCCGACCTTCCGAGAAGAGAATCGGCAGCGGCTGTTCGAAGAAGCATGGCAAAGATCTACAACTTTCTGAAGGAGGAGCTGTCGACAGATCTTGTTTGGATTCTTGAGGATGACATTTTGCCTCCGAGAGACGTAGCACTACGGTTGCTTGAGCAATTCGATGGGCAGACTGTTTCTGTGGCAGCTCCCTATCGTTCTCGATATGAATCAGCGTATGTGGTCTGGGATTCAAAGACCGTGTCATATACCTCACCGTTGCGTGGCGCAACTGAAGTCGGTGGAAATGGGTTTGGCTGTGTCCTGATTCGTTCAGGCGTGATCCAGGAAGCTGCATTTTCTCACGCATATCGACTTCCGGACTTTGATCGCGCCTTCTATGCTCAGGTGCAGAGCCGGGGGCTCGTCGCAAAGGTGCTTTGGGATGTGGAATGTCAGCATTTTGCTTCTGAGGAGAATCCGGGGCCTCATACCTTGGGCAAGGCGGCCTTCTACGCAGGAGGAAACGTATGACCATTCTGAAATCCTGCAGTTATCGGCGTGTTGTCGCGGGAATTGGCGACCAGCATTTCTGCTCTCATCCACTTCTGCATGCTGAAGATAACCTCGTTCCTGCCTCGGTCTGCCGGATGTGCTCTGTGAGTGGCGACCTCCAGTATCTGGCTACGGCCCGGAGAAATCCGAACACGAACGAAGACGGGGATGACTGTATGTTTCTTCGGAGTCAAATTGTTCAGGACTCAGCATTCTGGAGCTGCAGTCACCCTGGGCATCAGGTGAACGGGCCGGACGATTGTCGTGGCTGTCTGGATTTTTGCCATCAGTTGACTCCTGGATCCAATGCGATCCGCACCTGGGCAGTGGGTGTGACGACCGCACCTCGATCTGTCTATACTCTCTCCCGTATGTTGCAAAGTCTTCGGACAGCCGGTTGGAACGAAGCCTTTATTTTTGCGGAACCTGGTTCTTCAAACGAGGGTCTTTCCCGGGATCACAGGTGGTGTCCTCGCGGAATCCGTCTGGGAGCATTCGCAAACTGGTATGTGAGCCTGACGGAACTTTTCATGCTGAACCCTAAGGCTGACGCGTTCCTCCTGTGTCAGGATGATGTCGTGTTTTGTGCCGACACCCGAACCTATCTGGAGAGGGAGTTGTGGTCGCATCGGCAATCGCACCTTGTGTCTCTCTATTGTCCAGCGACTCTTAATCAGTTTACGGAATCGGGATTTCATGAGCTGGGAAGCCATTCAAAATTGTGCGGAGCCCTGGCACTGGTCATTCCGAACAGCGTCGCACGAGCGATCCTGTGTGATTCTCTGTTCTTTCATCATCGGCGCAACGGGGCGATGAACGGGCTGGCGAGCATTGACTCCGTTGTTGGAACGTGGTGTGAGCGTACAAGTACGCCCTTCTTAGTGCATTCGCCGAGTCTTTGTCAGCATATTGGGACTTCGAGCACGATGTGGGGCCGTTTATCGGCGTCTCCGCGTCGAACTGCGGTCGGTTTTGCAGATGAGATCGGACGAGTGGATTAGTTGACTGATCGTCAGACGTTGTATGAGTGGGTTGTTCTCTCTTTTTCGGAAGGCGAAGACGATGCCGGGAACTTCAACGGAACTGCTGTGCAAGTGCTGTGTGAACGGGATCACTCGTTACTACCGTGTGACGGTGAGTGGCCTGACGAACCGGGAGTGCCCGAACTGTCCACCGAGTGCCGCGTATGTGTTTGACATGTCGGACCCGAATTCGTGTTCGGATTCGCTGCTGAATACGTGGTGTTACACGCCGGTATCGCTGATCATTGGTTCGAACGACGGGTGTCTGGCATCGTTTGAAGTGAATTTTGTGGGTCCGGGGTCCGGCGTTGCTTCGGAGGT
>JAEUIH010000050.1 GCA_016795105.1 Planctomyces sp. | reverse complement strand
GCATTCCTGCCCGAGCCGCCCCTGCGCCGCAGCAGTACTCGAACGAGCGCGGGACGGGCAGGAATGCCCATCCTACTTAGTGCGCCGCAGCAGCACTCGAACCAGCGCGGGACAAGTCGTAGCTTGGGCATTCCTGCCCGAGCCGCCCCTGCGCCGCAACAGTACTCGAACGAGCGCGGGACGGGCAAGAATGCCCATCCTACATTAATTGCGCAAGACAGGATTTGAACCTGCACGGTATTGCTACCACCAGCCCCTCAAGCTGGCGCGTCTGCCGATTTCGCCACTTGCGCGTTGGGTGGGGGAAGATAACAATTCAGGGGCATTGTGTTCAAGCGGTAAAGGCACTGTGTCACAGGAGACAACAAAATTCGAGAATGGATCGCGGAAAAACCTGCCTGATCGGAGTGAAACGTACCAAAATGTCGGCTCACTCCCAAAATCGGAGCCAATTCTGCTAGAATCAAGTGCATCAAGACCTTGGAGCATACTCGATCAAAAGCTGGAACTTCAGGATCGTCCGGTTAGGAAGAGCAGAACGTGCGCAGGCCGCCGATTTTTGTCGTATTGATCCTGGTGTTGATCACCGCCTCCGCCATTGCGCGTCATCATCACCCCCAAGTGCCGGACAACCCGGCGTTTACACGTCTTGCCGATGTCCTCGATGAAAGAATTACAGAATCGAGTGGCATCGCGCAATCGATTTCTCAGCCGGATGCGATCTGGGTTCACAATGACTCCGGAGACAAACCACGGTTGTTTTTGGTTGGTCTTGATGGCGAGACACGATGTGTCGTGACGATTCGCACAAAGGATCCCGCGGACTGGGAAGACATGTGTTCCTTCAGAGCGAACGACGCGAACTGGCTTCTGATCGCGGATGTTGGTGACAACGCCGAACGCAGAGGAAATGACGGGCCGCCGTGTCGCCTGCTGATCGTTCCTGAACCTGAAATTGACTGGAAGGGACGCGAACTTGTATTGAGTACATCGCCAGTCTTAACGATCGAGTTTGGGTGGGAAGACGGTCCTCGAAATTGTGAATCTGTCGCCGTAGACACGGAAACGCATGAAATCCTGCTCGTGACCAAAACGAAGCCATCAGAAGCTGCTCTGTACACGATTCCGTTGAACCTGACACCGGGGACCCTCAAAGCGACGGCGCGGCGTGTCTGTCGAGCAGCAATTCCGTTTGCCACAGCGATGGACGTGAGTACTGATGGACGCAAAATGGTGGTCACCACAATGATCAGTGCAGTGCTTGTAAACCGCGAAGCGGACGAAACATGGGCTGACGCCTGGAAAAAACCGTTAACGGTTGTCACCATTCCACCACAGAAGCAATGCGAAACGATTTGCTTTCTGAATACAGGCACAGAAGTTCTCGTACACAGCGAAGGGAACCGGCAGACACTCTGGAAGATTCAGCTTGCTGAGAAGCCATCTCCACCGGTCCGTCGCAGTCGATCCCCCAAGACATCAGATTCTGAGACGAACCAGTAACCAACTGAACTGAGGAGTTCTGAAATGACTGAACGCATTCAACAGCGTCGCTCTTTTCTGAAAGCAACAGCCGCCATTGGAGCGGGTCTGTTTCTTGGCGAAGCAACGGCCTCGCCTTTCAGTCGATCTCAGAAGCTTCGAATTGCAGTGATCGGTTGCGGAGGACGAGGAGGCGGGAATCTGCAGTCCGTATCATCGCAGCACATTGCCGCGCTCTGCGATGTGAATCAGAGCAACCTGGATCGAGCATCTGCAGATCATCGCGAAGCATTTACGACAAAAGACTTTCGTCGGGTTTTTGACCGAGCCAATGAGTTCGATGCGGTGGTTGTCAGCACCTGCGAACACACTCACGCATTTGCAACACTGCCGGCACTACAGCTTGGAAAACATGTGTATTGCGAAAAACCACTGACATACAACGTCGAAGAAGCGAGAATTATTCGCGAAGCCGCAGAACGGGCGGGTGTCGCCACGCAGATGGGAACCCAGATCCACGCCGGCGACAACTATCGCCGAGTTGTTGAGTTAATCCAGTCGGGTGCGATTGGAGCCGTCAAGGAATGCCATGTCTGGGTGAGTCGCGCCTGGGGACTCCATGCGAATGAAGCAGATGCTCAGAAGCACGGCGATATCGTTTCCGTCCGAGACCGTCCAGCAACCGAAGATCCGATCCCGGCCGGACTTGACTGGGACCTGTGGCTCGGACCTGCTCCCGCGCGTCCCTACAACAACGTCTATTTCCCGGGACCAAAGTGGTATCGCTGGTGGGATTTCGGAAACGGAACCATGAGTGACCTCGGCAGTCACTGGATCGATCTCCCGTTCTGGGCACTCAAGCTGCGAGCACCTTCCACGATTGAGGCGTTCGGTCCTCCGCCACACCCCGAACTTGCTCCCGCCAGTATGAAGGTCCGATACGAGTACCAAAAGGACGGTGAACAGCCTGCCGTCTCCCTGACCTGGTATCAGGGAACCGAAAAGCCGGAAATCTGGACCGAAATGGGTATTCCTCAATGGTCCGACGGCGTGTTGTTTATCGGTGAAAAGGGGATGGTCCTTTCTGACTATTCAAAGCACGTGCTGCTGCCGGAAGACAAGTTCGTTGACTTTAAACGGCCTGAACAGTTTCTGCTTCCGTCGATTGGTCATCACGAAGAATGGCTGCACGCATGCATGACGGGCGCTCCAACCACTTGCCACTTCGGTTATTCCGGATGGCTGACCGAAGCAAACCATCTCGGCAACGTCGCGTATCGAGTCGGTAAGAAGCTCGAATGGAACGCTGCCGAACTTCGAGCCGTCAATGCACCAGAGGCTGATCAGTTCCTTCGCAGGAAGTATCGAGCCGGCTGGAAGCTTGCATAAATTCGGCTGGGCTGAAACCGGCAGAACGTCGTCAGACGGGAAACTCGCAGTGTGTCGTCAGACTGGAGAAATCCATGCGAACTGAGGAAGGAAACTCGATGAGCTACAGGCAACTTTTTTTGTTGATTCTGACCATCTGGTCTGCAGAACTCTGCACCAGGTTTCTGTTTGATGCATTGCTGCCAATGCGGATGGAATTTCGGACCCTGTATCTGTCGAAAGATGATTCAGGGTTCTACAAAGGAAGTGACCTCAAGGACCTGGGAAATCAGGGCTGGCAGATGGTGACGGCCCTCCCGAATCCAGACAACAAAGACGAAATGATGTTCATCTTCCAGCGACGGTCGGTCCTGACTGCCGGCAACTGAGCAATCGATGATCAGCAACGGAAACAGCCATGTTAAAGAGCAGGAGCTCTCAATCTCCCGGGAACCTGTTGTACGATGAAACGGTCACACTGTTCGGAACTGTCGAAACCCTTATCGGGGCAGTTCTCTGTTGCGCGGCGGTATTGCTGCTTCGGTGACAATGTCCGTCAGGGCACTGGGATCCGTGACCAACCCTTTGTCCTTCACAAACCCGGACTCTTTCACAAGCGCCGGTTCGTTGACAACAAGTTGCTTTTCGTAAGCTGTCACAAGCGCCGTAGAAACAATACAAACCAGCTCATGGCGGGGAACAGGTTTCCTGAGCACCGAAAATGCGTCGGCATCTGCGGCGTCTCGACGAAGAGCATCACTGGTGTCCGATGTGATCAGAATGCATGGACGTATCGCATCCATTCGCTTCAGGACCCGCAACGTTTCCAGCCCGGTCATCACATGCATGTGCATATCGAGCAGCACGATATCGATACGCTGCCGCTGGACAACTTCAACAGCTTCTTCTCCGGATTCTGCCTCGAAGAACTCAAGCGAAGGAGCAATCTCCAGGGCTTCCCGGAGGACTTCTCGAAACGCTCGATTGTCATCGGCGATCAGAAGTTGAAATGGTTTTTGTACAGCATTCACCATAAAACGGACCCATCGCAGAATTCGCAGCCGACTCTGGCGGCGAGACATCCCTGTTTCATGTTACCCGCAACATCCTGCCGGTAGTCTGAGGGATTTTGTCGTTTCGTTCCAGTGTTTTCCTGCGTCTCAACACCCAAAAACCAGCACTTTTCCGGTTTTCCTTTTAGAATCTCTGCCCCTTAGCCGCTCAACGTCCCTTTGGTTGATGCGACTCCGGTTTGGCGAGGATCGGACGTCAGCGCCATCCGAATCGATCGCGCCAGACTCTTAAACACTCCCTCGGAAATATGATGGCTGTTCCGTCCGTGGTGCAGTATCACATGCAGATTCATCATGCAGTTCGTGGCGACCGCATTCCAGAATTCATGGACCAGTTCCGTGTCAAATGTTCCGATTTTCTCCGCCGGAAATTCTACTTTCCAGACCATGGCAAACCGTCCGCTGAAGTCCACTGCTGAAGTCACCAGGGTCTCCTCCATCGGCAGTGTCATGTGCCCGTATCGCTGAATCCCCTTCTTGTCTCCGGCTGCCTGACTCAGACATCTTCCAAGACAGATCCCGATGTCTTCCACCGTGTGGTGATCATCGATGTGAAGGTCTCCCGTAGCAGTCACCTGAAGATCGATCATGGAATGCCGGGAAAACAGAGTCAGCATGTGGTCCAGAAAACCGACTCCCGTCGAGATTGAACTCTCCCCTGTACCATCCAGGTTCAGAGAAAGTTCGATCTGAGTCTCCGATGTTTTTCGCGATGTGGATGCCGTTCGCACCTGAATTCTCTTTCGTTGCCTGCAAAACCGGGATTCCTTTCCCAAACATTGCACCTCGGTCCCTCCGGCGTCATCAAATGTTGCCAAAAGTCATCATCTCATTGGAGGAACGCTCTGTCCGGCCAGCATGATCGATGCAATCGTTCCAATCAGGCGCTGCCGTCGGGCCGAGTTCCCTTTGCAAGTTCTTCTTCCCACTCATCCAGCAGCGGCCAGTCTACTGCGCAGGTCCCGAAGTCCGCCATATGCTGGTATCGATCCAGTCGATCAATGGCAGACTGCAGCAAACGTCGCTCGTTTCGGAATGCCGGGCCGTGGCTCGGAAGAAGCCACTGTACCGGACTGCTCTGAATTCGTTTCAACGACTCAATGAAAGCAGGAATGTCGGAACCATGATGCGCGTCAATACTTCCAACACATCCGTCCCGGAAGATATTATCACCGGAGAAAAGTAACGATCCGAACCGGAACGAGAGCTGGCCAGTTGCATGGCCAGGGGTATCCCAGACTTCCAGTTCCACGTCTCCTAGTTTCAGCTTGTCGCCTTCCTGAATCTCCTGATCAATCCGGAATTCAGGCATGCTGATCGAAATCTGCTGTGCCGGGATCTCCGCAAATGATGCAATCCGATCACCGGATTCCAGGATGATCTTCGCCTCCGGATGAGCCACAAGTTGTGCACCAGGAAGCAGAGCCTTGGCGCGATGGAATCCCTGCACATGATCGGCATCTGCATGAGTTGCCACTAAATAACGGCAGTTGACCAGCGGAAAATCAAGCTGTCGAATCAGCTCAATCAGCTCATCAACTGTGTCTTCGTAACCAATGTCCAGCAACATCCATTCTGCGCCGGAGAATATCAGATAAACACAACATCCCAGGCGCCTGCGGGCCTGAAAGTTCAGTTCAATGACGTTCGGAAACAGTTCTCGTCGTTCCAGCATCAGCTCGCTCGCGCTCAATCGCCTGAAAATTCCAGGATCGAATCATGCCCCTGAAGCGGTTATTGATCCCCCAACCGCCCCTATACCGTTCGGGATTCTAGACCCCCTGACGATTGGCGGCAATTCACTGGCAGCCAGCACCGCTTCGGTTCCGTCACATTCTTACTGAACATATATTCTGCAACTCCTGGATCGTTTGCAAAATCGTTCACGAGTCCCTGCCCCTAAATTTTCCCGCCTGAGTGACACATGAGAAACACCAAACTCAACGATGCAGCAGTTCAACAGACCTCTGGCTCAACTCTTTACATGCCGCTCCGCTTCTTCCGAGCCTGCCGTGTTTTGCTGATCCTGGGATTTGCTGCCCTGGCGATCAACAAGGTTGAGTTGCAGGGTTCGGGAACTCTCTTTCCCACAGCGTCAGCCCAACAAGCCATTAAACCGTTTCCACAAAACCGAGTTCAGCACTTTTATGCAACTCAGGCAGAACACTGGCTTTCCTCAACAGCCCCGATCCCACCAATCCTTCCACAGTTCCCTGGAATGGATGGCGGTGGATTTGGACATTGGGGTCAAAATCCGGAAGAAGCCAGTGCTGACTTCACCCTCAATCAGATCCAGACTGGAAATGTCGTCAGCCATGTGATTCACCATTTTGGGAAGATCACCAATAAAGCGGTCGCCATTCAGCTCGGGGAGTCCGGGGGTTCAAGTGTCCTGTTTGATCCGGAACGCGCAACCTATGTCGATGCATGGCGCGACGGATTTCTGTTTCGTAATAGTGGCCGATTCGGACTGATGGGTGGAATTCGCCCAGAAGGTACAAGGATGCTCGACCTGACTTCGAGTTCCTGGAACCTGCCCGAGAAGATCAAGTATCACGGTTTCTATCGGCACGGAAGAGATGTCGTGTTTTCGTATTCACTGGGGGAGGCCTCAATACTCGACATGATGTCGCCAGCAGAAGGTGGCCTGATTCGCACTGTGACGATTAACGGCCCACTGCCGAACAACACAACTCTTGACCTCATGCAACTGACCGGCGCCAGGTCCGGATCAGTGAGTGACTCTGAATCAGCGAGTGAAACAGAAAAAGGCGACAAGGGAGAATCACAGCGTCTGGACTGGCTCCATGGAACCAATTCTGAACGCTCATGGATGATCGCGCTGCGTTCTTCGGATGATACGTTCTGCCTGACAGACTCGGGTGGGATTGCAAGAATCTCCACAGCCACGTCGACGTCAGATACTGGTTCGAAGCGGCATATCACAATCTGGATGCGACAAGCCGATGATGCCGCTACATTGATCGACAACATCGGTGAATACTTTCCGAAAGCCGTTCATCATGATGCCGGAGACGCGATTCAAAGCCGCACGAAACCCGCAACGGGACAGTGGACGGCAGCAACCGTGACGACACATTTGATCCCGGGAAGTGATGACTCCGCGTATGCCATCGATACTCTGGAAGTTCCTTATGATGTTCAGAATGCCTTTCGAACGCCAATGCGGCTTGGTGGAGTTGGCGCACTGTCGGACGGAACGATTGTGGTTTCAACATTGATCGGCGATGTCTGGACTGTGAGAGAAACAGAGGCACCGAATGCGTCCAATGGGTCCCGGGGAAAACTTCGCTGGCAGCGGTTTGCAGCCGGTTTGTTTCAGCCGCTGGGACTGGTCGTGCAGAACGATCAGGTCGTGGTGCTTGGCCGTGATCAGATTACTCGCCTACACGATCACAATTCCGATGGAGAAGCGGACTACTACGAATGTCTGAATAATCAATACCCAACAACCGATGGACATGACTTCTGCACATCGCTTCAGCAGGATGCAAGTGGTCGACTGCACTGGTTTACGGCATCGAATGACTGGGGTGTCACAAGAATGTCGGACACGGGACCGGAACCTCTCTCGAATGGACTGAGGAACTCGAATGGCATCGGTGTCTCCCCGGATGGTTCGATTCTGTTCGCAACCGTTCAGGAAGGCACATGGACTCCCGCTTCGGCAATCTTTGAAGTCTCCCGGGGCAGCTACCACGGCCTGAAGGGACCACGAGATGGCCATGGCGAGTATGGCTATGACCTTCCCATGTGTTTTCTTCCACGCGGAGTTGACAATTCGTCCGGTGAGTTGTGTTTTCTTCCGAATGATCCGCGGCTGGGACCTCTGGCAGGCCAGATTGTTGGTTCATCGTTTGGGAACTGCAGCCACTATCTTGTCCTGCGAGAACCGATTGCTTCTGTTGATGGCGAGAATGGCCAGCAGAATCGTCTGCGGAGCCAGGGAGCCATCATGCCGCTTCCCGGCGAATTCCTCAGTGGCGCGTGTCGGTTTACTTTCAGCAGGAAAGATGGTTGCCTGTATGTTGCCGGGACCGAAGGCTGGCAAAGCTATGCTCGAGAAAATGGCTGTCTTCAGAGAATTCGATTCACCGGTAAGTCTCAGAATCTGCCAACGGCCATTGAAACCCATTCGAACGGACTGTTAGTGCGATTCGCTTCGAAGGTTGATCCGAGTTCCGTAATTCGATCAAACATTTTTTGCCAGCAATGGAACTATCTCTACAGCGCCGCATACGGCTCGCCCGAGTATTCCATTCTGGAACCGGAGCGAACCGGACACGATTATGTTGATGTTCGATCGGTGCATGTCCTTCCGGATCAAAAGGGTGTCTTTCTTGAGATCCCTCAGCTCCACCCCGTGATGCAGTTTCACATTCATATGCGACTGAAGGACGCAGAGGGTCAGGAATTCGTACCCGACCTTTATGCCACGATTCACTCTCTGAAGCCGGACTTTAAGGAGTTTGAAGGATATCAGCTGTTTGCGAAAAAGCGTCCTCCGGCATTCCCGAGAGCCGAAAAACTGGCGCTGGACCCTCGGCTCGAACAACAGGATCGGCTCGGCAAAGACTTTGGATGGGTTCAACAGGCCGTGAAGCTCAACGTCAACGCCACTCCGGGACTACAGTTCGAACCACGTCGACTGCGAATTGCGCCCGGCGCGAAAGTTGCCCTCACGTTTCAGAATACCGATCCCAGTATGCCTCACAATGTGGCAATTGTGAGAGCCGATCGGATGGAGACCTTTGGCGAAGCTTCGATGATGCTTGCTTCCAACCCAAGGGCCATCGCAACGCATTATGTTCCCGACGATCCTGCCGAGATCTGTTTTTCGCCAATTTTGAATCCAAATGAGAAGTACACAGTCTTCTTTGAAGCTCCGCAGGAGGCCGGTGAATACAGAATGATCTGCACCTACCCTGGGCACTGGCGGGTGATGCGTGGCAGCCTGTATGTCCTGCCCGATGACCAGCCATTGCCGGCATTGTCTGCTGAAGAGCAGCGAAAGTTCGTAAAGCAGTGGACGGTCGACGATTTTGCGTCCGAAGTGACTCAGCTCAGGAACCGCAACTATGAACGAGGAAAGATCGTATTTTCGCAGGCAGGCTGTATCAAATGTCATCGAGTTGGAAGTGAAGGAGAACGACTCGGACCGGAATTGACCAAAATTTCAGAACGTTTCCAGGGCGTCAAACTGCTTCAGCAGGTTCTCGATCCATCAACAGAAATCAACAAACAGTATCAGACCTGGGTGGCAGTCACCAATGAAGGTCAAACGGTGACCGGACTGATGGTTGAACAAACTGATGATCACATTTCATTGCTTCCGAATCCGCTCAAGCCGGACACGAAGGTCACACTGCAGCGAGCAGACCTCGATGAACTGTTTGCTTCGCCGCAATCGACAATGCCTTCCGGACTCCTGATGGTCTACAACCGGGAGGAAATCCTGGACCTGATGGCGTTCGTTCAGTCCGGAGGTCAGGCTGAAGACTCGGCATTTCAGAAGTAGAATTGCTGTGAATCCCCCAGTGCCATTCATGATCACGAACTGAATGTAACGATTCTGTCGAAAGCACTGATTCTTCCGGCGGACTCTTGCCGATGACTACGTCTGTAAACTGGACTCAGAAGACTGAGAGCCAGAAGTCGACTCCGGCAGGATGTGCCGGAACGATTTACCATCAGAAGATAATGACGAGACTCGGCACTGCGGACCATGTGTCTGTTTCCGGGGGCGATGGGAGATGGCTATGGCCATCGATACCAGGTCTGCCTGCCGAGACCTCGTCGATATCTTTTCTGGTGAGCCTGAGGTGATCTGGTTTTGAGATCCAGGCGCCGGCGTGACGCGGGAGTTTTCACTCGCATGTTGCCGGAATGACAGAGAAGTCTGATTCTGGAGGAAAATTCATGTTGAAGCGAGTTCTGCTTTTCGCGTTCGTTGTTGCTGCCTATGCCGTTCAGGCTGCTCCACAGGTCGACGCTGCTCCTCCGGGACAGCCTTCCGACTGGCAGCGATTCTATCACTACCCGTATGTGTACTATCCCCATTCGTTTCAGAAGCCCCAGGTCTACGACAACATGTACTACCGCTATTCGCCGGAAATGCGAATCCCGGTTTACAACAAGAACTGGTACAACTTCTATCCAACCGAGAAGCCATACCACAGTGGTCACCACTTCATCCTTGACGTGTTCTAAACGAACAGAGCAACGTCCATAGAACGATGATCAGGGCAGTTCAATCACCCTGCCTGCACACAGAACCCTGGCTTCCCGGCATTGCTGCCGAGAATCCCAGGGTTTTCTTCGTTCCTCCCATTCCCCCGGTTTCAACTGATTACAAAATTGACAACGGTGCTCCAGACACTCAGTTCACCCGTCGTGCTCACGGCCCGAACCCAGGCGCGATATGTTCCTTTCGCGAGTGTTGTGACTGAGGTATAGCTCGTTGTCATGAGTATTGTCTGGTTGATGATGCCGATCTGTGGCACATCGACACGATCGACCGTCAGACGATAGCTGGCCGCTCCATCGACCGCTCGCCAGGTAAACGTTGGAGTCGTATCCGTGGTGTTCCCAATGGGTTCCACAATCGACGTCTGACCACCTACATAAATGTCCGTTGTTAAAACGCCACTCCTGATGGCACCGTTGCCGGACGAACGGACTGCCACGACCCACCAACGGTACTTTCCATCGGTCAGGTTTGTGGTCGGTGTGAAACTGGTTCCTGCAACCGCCTGACCGTTAATGACCATGACGCCCGTGTTACGGTTACGAACGTAGAGTTCATACGACGCTGCACCGGCCACGGAATTCCAGGAAAATGTCGGAGTACGATCAAAGGTCGAGTTCAACGGACCAACAGGGGTCGGGGCCGGAACAACCAGAAGTTCCTGTAACACGGACCAGTTTGCGAAGTTCCCGAGAGCATCAATGCCACGAATCCAGCAGCGATAGAGGCCCATCGCCATATCGGTTGCAGGAATAAAGCTGTTACCTGAGACCTGTTGGCGAACTATCTGTTGCTGGCCGGTGGTCACATTATCGATCCACAAATCATAGCTGGTGGCCCCCGGCAGGGAGTTCCAGCTCAGCACGGGACGGGCCGTCTGCTGAGTCCGAACAATAGATTGCCAGGTCACTGGAGTCAGATTGTTGAACAAATGTTGTGCACTCCAGACGCCGGGCGTGCCGTTGAACTTCGGCCTGATCCACATCCTGAACTTGCCGATCGCCAGATCAATACTCGGCGTGTATGAAGTACCGTTTACAGTCGCCAGATGATACTTATCAACTCCGGTGCTCTGATTGCTGATATAGACTTCGTATGAAGTTGCTCCCGCGATCGGAGTCCAGGCGAATCGCGGTCGAAGTGTGAAAGCATTCGGACTTGGGCTTGTCACACGTATGCCGGGAGATTCCACGGCGCCCATGTCGACCACTGGTCCGTTGAGATGATCACCGTCAAGACTGCGCGCGAACAACGGACCACGCTGGTCATGCGAAAGAGTCAGGGAGTGCTGAAGAAACCGAATCTCATCCAGAGAAATGCGGTCCCCACCCGTTCCGCCCATCTCGCCAAAATAATTGTCCAGGATCGTCAATCGGACGGTATTCGCAGCGAAAGCTGATCCAAACGGCAGTGTGTGAACGAACTCCGCTGGTGAATAGCGTGGTTTGTACAGGGATACGGAATTGTAATACGACGCACCACGGTCTACGGAGAACTCCAGCTTCAGGAGCTTTACGTCATTGTTGACAGCCACGTCGGAGTTTCCCCAGAGCGAAACATGCGTCAGTAACCGAATCCCATCAAGAGTAAACGTGATGGAGGGTGCCGGGACAGAACCAGTAAAATAGTCGTTGCCCGATCCACTTGGGGCATTCGTCGTCCAGCGACTGGTTCCATCATCAGTCGTGTGAAGATTCTGAACCGTGAGGCCCGGTCCGTTCAGGAGATTTGTGACGGGGGTAAAATCAGTAGCGAATGTTGCTGAAGCGGCAGACAGTGGAGCAATCAGCACGTTACCAATTGGCGAGCCGGCATCCAGCGCAGGGCTTCCAGTAACCAGGTCGTGTGTCATCGTTGGACCTCCGTTCGCCATCAGTAACGGGTTCACGATCTGATTCAGTGGACGCAATCCACCTGCGCCGTTGCCAAGAATGTTGCCATTCAGGTTGTGAACAAGTCCTCCAGCCGAATTTGGGTCACCGATCAGATTGTTGAACGTGCCTGATGCCAGAAACACTGGTGACGTTGTGGCCGGGTCCCGAGTGACGTCGTCTGGAGTCTCTGCGCCTGCAACTCCCCGTACATTGCCAGCGAAGATGGAATTCCTCGCAACAACAGGGGCAAGAAACTCACTGACAGCACCCCCGACTCCGTAACCGTTGCCATCTGAATCGGCACGATTAAGGACAACAGTACTGTGCAGAATATTCAATGAACCTCGCAACAGATTCCAAATAGCTCCCCCAAAGACACTCGCTCGATTCCCTGAAAGCGTGCTGTTGATGATCGTCACCGAGCCGCTGTAGTTGTAGATAGCGCCGCCGCTGGTGGCAGAATTATCTCGCATCAGGCACGCGAGGACCTGTGCAATACTGTTTGTCATCATGGCACCGCCACCTTCGACTGCAATGTTCGATTCGAAGGTGGAATTTTGAAGGTAGACGGTTGCCGCTTCTCCCTGGTTCCGGTTCCATGCGAAGATCGCGCCACCTTCCACTGCAGAATTTTCGCGGACGGTGCTGTCGTTAATCGTCAGCACACTACTGCGTTCCTGCACCGCGGTTTCATCTGTATAGTTGTAAACCGCACCACCCACACCAACCGCAGAATTGTCAGCGATGACTGAATTGGTGATCGTTGTGAATGTGGAATGTGAAGCAATCGCACCTCCACCACGCGTCAAACCAGAGCCAGTCGCTGTATTGTCAACGAGCTGACAGTTTACCAGATTCAATACCGTGTCCAGTGCGTAGATCGCGCCTCCCATCTCTGCCACGTTGTCCAGCAACACGCAATCCTGCAGGTCCAGACGATCATTTCCTTCCAGCCCGTCACTGAGATAAATGGCTCCGCCAAAGCCGCTGGTGCCCCCGCCTGCACCATTGCCGCCGCGAAGAGTCAACCCGACCAGAGAGACGGTTGTTGGCCCGGCACCGCCGACGCGCATCAAGCGGGACGTATGATTCGCGTCTAATGTAAGACTGTTCGCCCCGGGTCCGGACAAAATCACACTGGAGGTAATCTCAAGTTCTCCCAGTGACAGTTCGATCGTCATGCCGGATAGAGCAGGTGCAAATGTGATCGTCGTGATTTCAGCGATTCCATTCGACAGAGCAATCGCTTCCCGGAGACTGAGGTCGTTTGCCCCGAGGTTTGAGTCAAACTTATCAATGGCCAGGTTGACCACAATCGAAGTTGAGAACATCTCGATGGCGCCCATATCAACGGTCGCTCCTGAAATCCTTGGTGCCGGAAACCCGCGTTGATCGCTCGTGAGCGCTGCACCGCTGGCATTCTGCGCCTGCGCGTTGCTTCCGGCGTTGATGGCTGGACTGCCGGCGATCAGCGAATGAGTCAAAATGCCTCCACCGTTGTTGACCAGACTCGTATCCAGAATTGTGTTGATCTCTCGAAGACCGACGCCGTTCACCCCGACGATATTTCCGTTGATCCCGTTTGTGACACCTACATCCGGCCCCGCGAAGGCAATCAAGTTGTATGAGGACGCAGATGTCAGGTGTGCAGCGTCAAACGGCGTCGTGCCAGTGCCCTGGAAGTTGCCCGCAACAATCGTGTTGTGCAGAGTTAACAAGCCAGCGTTGCCCGCTGCGCCCCCATTGACGCCACCTCCAACGCCATCCGCATCGCAGCGATTACCAGTGATTGTCGAGTTGCGGACCATGGTCGGTCCCAGAATAGCCAGCAGTCCGCCGCCGTGGCCGTTCGCCTGATTGCCGGAGATCGTCGAATTGATGATTGTGTGTTGACTTCCGAATAGCTCGACCCCACCTCCCTGATTCGCACGATTGTCGGACACCGTGCTGTTCTGAAGAACAATGCTGCCACCGAAAATCTGAATACCACCACCACCCTGGCTCCCCGCATTATTACCTGCAACAACGACGCGATTCATCGAGAGATTTTCACTGCTCCGCACTCCTGCTCCATCAATCGCCGCCGTTCCATTGCCGCCATCTCGAATTGTCAGCCCATTGATCACAACGTCGATCAGACTGTCACTGGCATTGTCAACCAGAAACACCCGGAACGCCTGGTTATTGCCACTCACTGTCAATTGATCAGGCCCCGGCCCAACGATCGTGAGGCTGTCCGTGATCGACAGCTGTCCGGATGTCAGAAGGATCGTGCCAGTGATATCAAAATAAATCTCATCCGGGACGGAATTCGCATTTGCCAGGGCAATCGCTTCACGAAGACTTCCGGCGCCAGAATCGTTGAGATTCGTAACGTGAAACTGAGTCAGCAGTGTGCGAATCTCAAGCGGTTCCGCACAGAGGCGAACAGACCGCATCCTGCGAAGTCTCTTTGACCGAAATACGGGACTCAACGATTGCTGGAGCCAGGATTGAACGAAAGACTTCACGCGCATGCCCTTGTCCTTACAGTTTCGGAGACTTCCCACGTGTAAGCATTCTACTGCACTAGTCCCGCGTTCGTCGAGGAAACAGTGCCGCGGAGTGGAAGAGAATTCGACCAGGATCAGGGCAATTTGGGCGTTGGCATTTCAGGTCCCCCGGAATTGTCTGCTTTCGCCCGTTAGTGATCACGTAGTACCATTAACAAAGCTGATAGCAGGGAGAATGGCTGACCAGTTTCAGGCAGTTATGAGTCACGTCAATGGAGTCGTTGCGGCCTCACAGACGCGGCGGGAATCCCAGTCAGGCACTCGTCGTCATGACGAAGCGTGATGAGTACATTGAAGGATCGTTTTGTTGCTGACGGTGGCAGGAATGTCAGGCCAGCGTTAGAGTTCCTCGCCGCAGCTGATGCGTTGGCTCAGCGTGCAGGTTACCTTTCGTCCATCGAATTCGGTCAGGGTTTTCGCAGTGAAACAGCAATTCATTACCGGAAAGAATCACCAGGGCTCTCAGGCTGTCCGTGTTGGCAATCTGATCCTCGTTGGTGGAATTATGTCGTTGAATGAACGTGGCGAAGTCACAGGTGACGACATCGCCACGCAGACCCGAAACTGCTTTGAAACATTGAAGCGGGTCCTCGCAGAGGCCGGCGCATCGATGACAGATGTCGTCAAACACAACATTTATTTTCAATGTGATGGCGATCAGGCATCTGTTCAGAATTTCCTCGATGAAGTGGATCAGGTCCGAATCGGCTACTTCACAGATCCCGGACCAACAACGACAGAGATCCGCGTCGGGCTGGACCGAAAGGGCGCACTCATTCAGATCGACGCATGGGCTGTTGTTGGTGAACAGAAGGAGCTTCTGTCTCCTCCGGGACACTGGGGCTGGCGGAAGAAGCTTCCATTTTCGCAGGGATGGAAAGTCGGCAACATGATCTTCACCGGCAGCCAGAGATCACTGGACCAGACGGGAACGGTGCTGGGCGAAGGAGACATTGAGATCCAGACCGACCATGCCTTTCGGAATCTCGACACGATGCTGCGTGCTGCCGGAGGTGACCGCCACAGCCTGATGAAGCAGAACACCTACTTCCGCTTCTTTGGCGAAGGTCGCGAAGTGACGGACTACTGGGAGAAGATGACCAACGTTCGCCGACGTTATATGTCAATTCCATCTGCTGCCGGAGCCGGGCTTCGCATCACAGGTTTCCCCAACGTCAATGAACTCATTCAGGTCGAAGGAATTGGTGTTCTGGGCGACGACAAGCAGCGGCTGCAGCCTGAAAATCACTGGGACTGGAGTATCCCAAATACTCAGTTTACTCAGGGTTGGAGAATTGGCCCCTGGGCGTTTATCGGAGGTCAGATCTCAGCAGACAACAAAGCAAAGGCCGTTGGCAGCGACATGGAGACTCAGGCCAGAAACGTGTTTCGATTTATTCGCAGCGTCCTTGCTGAAGGAAACCTGAAGGAATCGGACGTTGTGAAACTCTTCGTCTACTACGCCGCTGACGGAGACTGGGATCAGATTGCTCAGACGAAGGCAGTGATCGATCGAGTTCAACAGGAGTTTTACCCGACTCCGGGTCCCGTGCAGACCTCATTTCGAGTATCAGGATTTGCTTTCGAGGATTTGCTCATAGAAATTGAAGCATTTGCTGTATGTCGTGACTAAAATCCGTAACACTCACCTGGAGATTCTCACCACCGTCGAGCTCATTGAACTCACTCTGACATATTTTATTCCAGGTCCAAATGGTTGATCCACCGCCAAAAGACTCTTCTACTGGAGTTGGAAACTCGGACTCGGCCCACCAGCCCACCCTCATCAGGACGGCAGACGAATCCGCCAACTCAGTCATCAGGCCGTCATCGGCAGTTCCAGCCACCGATGCTGAGCAATCAATGCTGGGAACGCACAGTGCTTTCGACAAAGTGATCTCAGTCTGCGCGGCCTACAGTGCAGAGCGCGAATCCGAGAATGCTCAGGGAGGCAGCGGCCGAAAAGACCTTCGATCTTACCTTGTGCAGGTCGCCAACGACGACCAGGCAACACTTCTGCGGAATCTTCTGGAATACGAAATCCGGAATCGGCGGAAAGCGGGCGAAGTACCAACAGCGAAAGAATACATTGAGATGCTGCCGGAACACGATGGACTGATCCGTCGACTGTTTCTGGATGTTAGCAGCGCGTCGATGTCGGAAGGACAGATTGCCGCGGCAGACATGGAGACCGGCCGTCAGCCCCTCGTCGCCTCACGGCTTGGCGAATACAGACTGATGCGAGAGCTGGGCCGGGGAGGTATGGGGGCAGTCTTCGAAGCCATCCATCTCACTCGGGGCCATCGTGTGGCACTGAAAACGCTTCCCGCTGTGAGTGGTGAATCACTGCATCGGTTTAAACGGGAATTCCGCGCACTCGCCGATGTGACCCATCCCAATCTCGTTGGACTCAGGACACTCGAAAACGACGGAGGCCAGTGGTTCATTACGCTGGACCTGCTGGAAGGAACGAATTTTCTGGAGTATGTGCGACCATCCGGAATACTGAACCTCGCCCGGCTCCGTGATGCACTTGCTCAACTTGCCGCCGGACTCATGGCACTGCATGCTCGAGGGATCGTTCATCGCGACCTGAAACCGGGCAACGTAATGGTCACGCACCAGGGCCGTGTGATCATTCTCGACTTTGGACTGGTCTCCGAACTCGATCGAGCGGGCGTGTATTCCGCCACCGGACTGGTCGCCGGAACTCCCGCTTACATGGCCCCTGAACAGGCAGCCGGTGGACAGGTCGGGCCGCCTGCCGACTGGTATGCGTTCGGTGGAATGCTCTATGAAGCTCTGGCCGGCAGACGACCTTTTCAGGGAGACGCACTACGAGTTCTTCAGGAGAAGCAACATTCCGATGCGCCGCCACTGACCCTGAAGAAACAATCAACAACTGAAAAGCAAACGCCTGCTGATCAACAAATTGCCGCTGACCAGCAAACAGTCGCTGAACGACAAACAGCTGCTCCGCAGCTCGCCACTTCTGATATGTCATTGCCGACGGATCTTGCCGATCTTTGCATGAAACTACTTGCCCGGGAACCGAGTGATCGACCGGATCCGCTGCACATCGCGGGAGTCGTCGCGTCGGCGATTCCTGAGATGAGAAGTCATGAATCGACGTCTGACGTGCTTGTTGGCCGAGAATCTCAGACGGCCGCGCTTGCTGAGGCGCTGAAGATCTTCCGAAGATCTCAGTCTCCGGTCACCGTGTTCATTAAGGGGCGATCCGGAGAAGGAAAGACGAGCCTTGCCGAGTCATTTCTGTCGGTGCTTCGGAGCGATCCGTCGCTGGTCGTCATGTCTGGGCGGTGTTATGACCGTGAGTCCGTTCCGTTTAAGGCGCTCGACACGATCATTGATGCACTCACCGGACATCTCAGAACATTGCCGGATGCTGCTGCTGCACTGCTCCTGCCGGACGATATCGGACTGCTCGCAGAAGTCTTTCCGGTACTCAGACGCTGCGATATCGTTGCACAGGCGCCTCGCGGGCGACTCGATGCTCTGGATCAGCAGCAGGTTCGGCAGCGAGCATTCGCGGCACTACGACTTCTGATGGATCGAATCGGCCAGAAGACTCCGCTGGTTTGGTTCGTTGACGACCTTCAGTGGGGTGATACAGACAGTGCGGGAGCATTGTTTGAGATCCTCCGGCCACCTGCGGCACCGTCGGTCCTGTTTCTCGGAAGCTTTCGTTCCGATGAGGCCGATTCGAGTCCGTTCCTGACTGAGTGGACAGAGCGTCAGGAAGACAATGGTGTCTCGTTTGGAGACCGACTCATCAGTGTGGGACCATTGTCACTGGAAGATGCGACGCAGCTGGTCATCAATGTTGTCGGCCGTAACGATGAAGTCGTCCGGCGGCGTGCTGTACAGTTTCATGCTCAGGCTGGTGGAAACCCGTTCCTTCTGGTGGAACTCGCCGGATGTTTTGACCCGGACGAAGACGCGTTTCACACCACCGATATTCATGGCGTACTGGCTCGAAAGCTGGGACAGCTTCCCGAAGAGGCGCAGCTGCTGCTGGACGCGGTTTCGGTCTCCGGGCAGGCAGTACATCTTTCAGAAGTCGTTGCGGCAGCCGGGATAAAGGAATCACCCGAACAGACACTGACAAGAATGCGTAACGTTCGATTGCTGCGAGTGGTAGGAGATAAAGTCGACACGTATCACGACCGTATTCGCTATGCCATTCTTGATCGACTGGAACCGGATTCCCGCCGGAATATCCATCGTCGACTTGCAGAAGTCATCGAACAGACTGAAGGCGGCCTGACCGCCGAAGACCTGAATCGTCTGGTGGATGGAAGCGACAAGCTGCACAATCGCGGTGCGACTGCCAGAATCTATGACCTTGCGTTTCATTATGATTCATGTGGAGATCAGAAGAAAGCCCTGGCTTATTCTCTGGTCGCCGCACGACAGGCCAGAGCGCAATTTGCGATCGACGTAGCTTCTCAGCAGTACGTCATCGCACAGCGAAACTCGGATACCGCCCCGAAGGACGTTCAATTTCGAATCGCTCGCGGCAACGGCGAAGCCCTGATGCAGCTTGGGAGATATGACGATTCGAAGAAAGAACTGGACCGAGCGTTCCAGCTGGCAAAAGAATCATACGACATCGCGGATGCGCGAGGACTCCAGAGTGAACTGGCACTGAAGCTGGGGTTGATTCTGCAGAGCATCGAATACTCGATCGAAGCACTGCGGCACGTAGGCGTCAAAGTCCCCCGGACACCCCCTGGACTCTGGTGGGGACTCGTTTTTGAATCCATCGTGCAGACGATTCACTGTTGTGTTCCCTGGTCGAAAAGGACCCGAGAGCCCAATCGACACATCGACCTGGCAAACCATCTGCTGGGCAAACTGTGTTACGCTTACTACTGCCATAACGTCCTCTATCTGCTCTGGGCTTCTCTGGCAGGATTGAATCGAGCCGAACGACTTCCTCCTTCGGCCGCTCTTGCATTCAACTACGTTGTCCACGCCAATGATATGGCGGTCCTTGGATGGCACAGCCGTGCCGATCGCTACTATGCCTCAGCGATGGAACTGAGTACTCGGCTGAACGATCAGTGGGGCGCTGCTCACGCCATGAACCACAGCTCGCTTGGAAGTCTGGGAGCCGCACGATTCGAAGACACGATTCAAAAAGCAATTCCTGGAACAATTGCTTTCAGCAAACTTGGCGATCTCCTCGAAGAACATTTTGCACACTTTAGTATTGGCATGAGCCAGTATGGGCTCGGCAATCTCAACGAAGCTCTCCAAAAAGCGAAGTGGATTTTTGATTCCTGCGTTCGCCATGGCGACAACGTGTTTGGCCCCATGGCACTCTGCCTCTGGGCCCGGGCAAGCCGAGGTCAGCTGCCCGTTGACGAACTCGTCGGATGTCTTGACATACTGCCAGGAAACAATCTGGCAAGTATCTGCGTGCTGATGACGGAAGGATATTGGCACCTTCACCACAAACGAACCGGAGATGCAGTCAGGGCTTTTGAACAGGCCTGGCAGATTTCATGGAAGAACAGCTATATCGTCACTTATAACAGCTGGGTGCTGAGTGACTACGCCATGGCGCTGCGACTACATTTTGAATCCGACAACGCCAGCGGAGCAGAAGGGAACGGCGAAGCGGAACGAGCCGTACAGCGACGCCAGTGGATGAGAATCGCAAAGTGGGCGAACAGGCTTTCGCTGGTCCTGCCGCCGGAACGTCCTAGAGCGCTCCGTGAACTGGCTCTTGCATATGCAGACCACGGAAATCTTAAGAAGGCCTGGAAGCTTGCGAACCAGAGTTGCCGCAAGGCGGAGGAAACGAAGGCGGCCTACGAATACGCAAAATCACTGCTCGTCACCGGACAAGTCGGCCTCAAACTTGACCGCCCCGAATCCCAGCAACAAATCCAGCAAGCCCTCACCCAACTCAGCCAAATCGAAATGGCCCCCTAGTTTAACGGCTAGCCGCAGGCGTCTGCGTTTGTTTAGCGGCAAGCCGCAGGCGTCGGCGTGCCACTGCTCCAGATCATCATGACCCTTCAACCTCGATTCGTGTTGTGACGACGACCGTCCATATGAGGATTGAAATTGTACATTCGCTCATGGAACTCCTGACCAGCATGATTCGTGGCATGAACACAAAACGACCGTGGTCGCATCATGTCTGTTGAGTCATCGTATTGAACCAGTACTTTCATCTCGCCCGGTCGTTCCCCCAGTGCTTCCGCCAGTCTCGCCTCCATCTGATACCACAATCCGCCACTCATATTGATCAGGCCGTGCATAGCAACAAGATTCGCCGGATGATCAGGCCCACCAAATCGAAACGCGATTAAATGACCTTTGTGATCGAATGAACTCAGCCCTTTGATTTGTGGAATTCTTCCGCGAGGAAGCTGAATGTTCTGAATTTTTCCTTCTATCGACAGAGTTCGCTCCTGGCGCTCCCCGACAACTTCAACCTGTGCACGATAGTTTTGAGTTACATAGATGCCGTTTCCGGGGATGAGTATCCATCTGCTGTCCTTCATCACGCTCTCCCAATTTCAGATCACGTTGTAAACCCATAGCCTACGACGATCAATCCAAAAGTACCAATGATCAATGCAGCAAATCGGGCAGGTAAGCTACGGAGCTGAGAAGTCCGGGTGAGCAGATACGAAGTAGGTGATTCTCTCCGAGACTCGCAAATCCACTCTGTCCACTGAACGATCATGTGGACGTTCTTCGCGTCTCGGAGAGAGGCGGCTACAGTGAACCATTCACAAACTCCAGGGCCTCTTTGCTCATCAGCCCATCCCACTACACTAAACAATACAAAACAACGCCCCACACAAAGCGGTTAAGTTCAACGGGCGCGATAGTTCTACTTAATGTCACCGTCAGGCATCTACAAAACTGGTTAACGAGCGTTACCGGCCACGTATCCAGGAGAAGTCCAAACACAAATGACGCGAGTCTCGCCTACTCACAATAATTCGATTCAAAAAGTGCTTTCCTCAGGAACCGAGTCAGAAGGAAGTTGGGGCAATTTGCAACCAACAGCGCAAGCCAGAACACAGCCCAAAAATGTAAGGATGGTTATCACCTCGAATTTCATCAGAGAGTAACGACTGCGGTAGCCGGGCCACCGCCAATAAGCAATGATTTCAAAACCCGCATCATCGGCGGCTCCAAATGACTGCTTCTTCTTGTGATATCCTGCCTTCGGATCAGAGTTGCCACAGACCGGCCTCGATTCCGCCCTGGAAGAAAATGGCACATGTCCCGTGGCCCGGGATCTTCATTGGTGGAACAGCAATTTTGGCCCCTGACTTCGCCACCGCAGCAACAGCCGCCTCGATGTCGTCAACGAGTACATAGGCTCTTGTGACAGGTTTCTCGCCATCGTGCATGGGAGCCCGAATGCCCATCAACCCTCCGCTTGCAGTGCGGGTAGTGCGAGCACCACCTAAGTTCTGGTCGACGTCACCGAAGGACACGCCGTGCACTTGCGAGTAGAGCTCGCAAGCACTATCGACATCAGTTGTCACAATTTCGAGGTAATAGACTCGCATGGCTTCTCCGTGTTCTGTGTCTGTTCTGTTATTGATCGTGGCATCCGCAGTCGAAGCGGCACCGTCTGGCGTCAATTTCCCGTCTTCGTGGGCGCATCCAAAAGCTGGAAGGGCAGCGATGGAGGCCGCGACCAACGACAGTGCCCTTCGGCGCCTGACTGGGTGATTTGTTGTGGTCATCGTAGTAGTCACATAACGTCAAAATCACCAGCCTGCGGAGAGTGATTTGGTAGAGTGTAATCAACGCACCACCGCAGCTCCGGTGCATTTTAATGGTTCAAGTAAGCCGCTTTCGCGGCAGGCTTTAATCGGAATGAATTGTACCGGGAAAGGTTCGCGTCTGGCAATGGGGCGAGGTCATTCTGTCTGAGAGGAACGTCGCCGATGGTCGGTTTGTACTCGCCATCAGAAGGTTAGAATCATGCCCACGGCAAAGAACCACAACAATCGAAAAGACGCAGGAAATCATTGGAATGGAGTTCGACAGCGAACCGCTGAATCGGCGCGCAGTGCCCCGCGCAGTGAGCGAAGACTGACACATTCGAACGACAACAACCTGGACTTCGGCAATCGCTTCCCGATCTGCCGACATGAGCCAACTCCAACACCAGGCTTCCTGAACAAAGGCCCTGAGCTTCGGCTCCACGGGCTCGCTCATCCACCAGCCCTCTCCGCTCCACCCCGATCCTCCAAACCACGCACTCACTCCGAACGTCGCGAAGTCAAAGCCATATTGGTTATTTGGCGTCAGTGTCGCGAGGCATTTTCTCCGCGATCACCGTACGTGTCGGATGAAACCACAGTCGGTCAATGAATATCAGGGGGGCGTAATAATAACCAAGCGTAGAGCCGCGCGAAGTTGACTGACCGTGGACGTTTTGAAATGTCTGCCAGTCTAAGAACCGCGGTTGCCAGATCGACACATCAGAAGCGGATATTCCGAAGGAGTACCTAACCTTGCCAGACTGACTGAAGTCGTATTGACCGGCTGATGTGAAGTAGACGTAGGTGCCAACGTAGACAAAAAGAGCAATTGCTGCCTGCTTTTTGCGGTGGCGAATTGATGGACGACACAGATGAACGACCAGTAACGCAGTAAGACCGAATGCCCAGATGCCAACCGCTGTAAACCCAAACGCGTAGCGACTGCTGTAATCTTGCTGGATCAGGTCATAGAAGACGTAGGCAATAGCGATGCCGAGCACTGCGTACAAGAAATACTTGATGACAACGCGAGAATCTTTGGGCGTGCGTGGCGAGGAATGTTCTGCATCATCACAGCGCATGATTACGTTGCCAAATAACGAAAACGTTGACCAGTTCGCAGCCAATCACCGCAGCCATGAGAAAACTGTTGACGATCCCTGTGTCCCCACAGAGCTTTCCTCCGTTTCGCCAGCCGGGAATCATCCTCACCAGACAATCAGCGCAATTCAATCGAACACCCGAGTCATGCCTAAAAAATCCATCAACTTCGGGACGCGAATCTCTGCGCGCAACTCGTGTCCGTAAACAAAAAACAGAAAGGAATTCAAAAGCAGTTTTGAATCAGTTGTTGACCAAATTAAAGACCGTCGCTTATTGGTTATGGCTTCCTGGGTTAGTCTTGAGCACCGGGGCTCCAGAAATCAATGAATCCCTCGGAATCGCTGAATCTTCTGTATTTGAAGACATCACGAACATCGCTCAGCCAGCCAGTATAGGTAACAGCAACGTTGCGTTCTATCTTTGAGTCGTGAACATGTAAGTGTACGTTGCCGAAACACTGAGGCGTTAGGTCAATGCAGAGGAAGTCTCCCTCGTACTCAGCAATTGGTAAGTAGTTCTTATTCCACCATTCGGATCCATCCGCAATTGGTCCAACATCGTCAAGGATTTCGCAGAGCATACGCCACGCTTTTACTATTTCTTCGCACGATAGTAGAATCCCGTGACCAGTCAACAACTCTAATCTTGACGGGTCGTCTTGCCCATTGTGTATTTGTAGTGATTGACGAAAGTCATTTGGCAAAACCAGTCCAGTATCCTTTTGCAGCGCGTTGAGCTCGCTGTCGGTTGCTGGTGGACTTAGAGTTGGCGGTACTGTTGGGGCGATCTCTCTAAGCAGTTCTTCAAGTTCACGCCACAGCATGGCAATCTCGCTCATACTCACTCCACGCTCGGGTCTTGTCTTGTGCGATAACGACCGCCATCACCGGGTGGCGGGAGTATGGTTTCCATTTCAAATTCGCTGGCCACCGCCACTCCGGTGCATGGCATGGTTCGCCGCCTTTTGGTTAGCTGGAGGCTGATTGCTAATGCCAATCGTGACCGCACCAAAGACATTGCTTTGCCCGTGGTGTAGCAACGATTCGACTACATAAAGGACACCGATTCACAACCACCTGTTCTTTGCAATCTTCGAGGACGCGGTATGCGGTCCTGATCCGGAATTGCTCTGGACCGTTTTCGAGCAATGTATCAATTTCTGAGTTGCCACGCGACACCCAATTGCGTTGCATCACTGTTCGCATCGCGTCCGACATTGTAGGCGATGCCATCTTCTGTTCAGCAAGCAGTGTCTTCGCAGCGAGTTTCTCGTTCGTCGTGAACAGTTCAAGGTAATTGTGCCAAAGATATTCGGCCAATTCCGCACGATCATCGTATTGTGAAACGTCTCGTGGCATTACCTACAACATGACTGCTGAAGAAATGGCTTTGGCAGGCGAACGACTACGCTAACCCCGTGGCCGCGAGCGAGCATCCATTTCGAGAACCCGTGCTCGGCCACTTCGGGTTCAGCGTTTTGTTCGGCCTGTAGCTCAAATGAAGAGCGACAGGGGGTATTGGGGCTTGCGGCGGAACGTCTCCATGAACATCAAAACGAACTCTGAAAACGAACGAGCGACGGGGCTTGGCTGCTCTGGCTCTGGCATGTATCCGTGCACGATTTGACCATAGAACTCCGGGTTGAGGTCAACTGCAAGATAGTCGTAATCTGAATGAACGGCAAACATGAAAGGAAAGTGACAATCCCAGAAGGCACGAATGCGATCCATATCCTCATCTTCGTCGCCAGCGGCGTCAAGACACATGAGTTCGTGTTCGTTCCATCGAAAGTGTCCATCACGATTCTGACCGTAATCGTTATGGGTCAGAAACCAAACCGTTTCATTTCTGTTGACGCACGCTTCGAGGTCTCCGAGGAAGCATTCAACGTCCGCGGGTAACCGAGAGTATCTCCTTTTCACCTGATCCGGGAGCAAGGCTTTCGAACGCCCACGCCGCGTTACGCGCCAACCGGAACTCATTAAAGTTGCGAGAAGAGACTCTGTTTCAGCCATATGACTTCACCTGTTATTAGGCCGAACGAAAAAGTTGAGCAGCTCGCAGCCAACAACCTCACCATACCGCAGGACGCTATCGCGAGTCTGCTCCAACGCCTGGCTAGCCCTCCTTCGGGCGCACGTTGGCCAACACCAGTTTTCGAAGGTAGCTCGGGTCGTGATAACCCTCTTCCCACGACCGGAGACCGGCGTGGGCGAGAAGGAGATTAACGATCGGGCCATCGCCGCCGTGACTGCTGCTGCCGACTTCACCCTGCTTGCGCCCAGGGCCGGAAGCGGGGTCGAGCCACACGGGCGCGGTTCCGATGATTGGCCATTCGCCTTTGTATAGGGCATTTCCGTGAATGTGCAGTATGGTCAGGGCTTGGCAGCGGGTAAGGTCAAGCGACGAAAGTTCTTCTGCTGTCCCGAGCGAAGTGAAAACTGCGACAGTCGGGAACTTGTAGTGGATATCCAGCACCTTCCCCAAGCCGCACAGATTGGCGGCGAGCGGGATGAGAAACGCATCGCCAACCGCGATCTTTCGAGGGCGCGGTCGCTTGAACACAGAAACCTGGGCCGCGACGTCGGCCAGTTCCGCCTTGTCCCATCCAAGAAGGTCGTAGATTGCCGTGAGCGTGGGGATCACGTTGTCGTTGCGCGAGACTCGCACTGTGACCGCGTCTGCCTCATAGTCGATTCGCGCAAGGTTCGGACCAATCGCGGTCTTGAGTGCCCGAGCGGCGTCGCGCGAGTGTTCCAGCTCCAGTGACGCCGCGAAGTCGTGGGAGACGAACCAGTAAGCGAGCAATTCGTCCGGCGAGTGGAGCGTTGTGTGTGTGAGTGCGATCTTCATCGGGCGACGGTCTCGCGTCTGTTGCTCTTCAACGGGCTAACGACCCGCATCACGGGGTGGCGGGCGTTGACGTTGATTTCAAAATCCGCTGACCACCGCCACTCCGGTGGATGCGATAGTTAGCGGGCTTTTGCCTTAGGGATGGATTTGTTTTGGTCAGTGCTTCTTGAATTCAGAAATCACGTATGCAAACGCGGTGTCATAGTCACGCACGTATTCTACAACAGTCAGTTCTTCGGCGATGCATTCAAAAGTCGCTTCCTTGAGTGTAACTACAAAATGTTTGTCCAAGTCTGAATCAGGTGTCCAAGTCATTCCGCGATTACCCCAGATTCGTTTCGCTGACCGTTCTCTTTGGTCTCTTATCTCGGCCAACCATGAGGAGCAACCAACTACGGAGATGGACGATTCAATGTCAGACAGGCCGTGAATCCAGAGGGAGTGTTCGGGAAGACCTTCGTCGTTGGGGTATCCTATTTTTGCTGAAGAACAATTTACGCATTCTACGATCGCAACACCGAGGTCTTTCAAATACCCTGTCTCTTCTATCGTTTTTGAAACAGCAAAAAAAAGAAGATACGTCTTCCACCCGTCTTGGAGAAGCGTTTCGGCGGGAGCTGACGGCGATGGTTCGCACCCGATATCGTAGGGGAGGATTGTCGTGGTCACTTCTTCCTGCCTGCTAACGGCGGCGGTAACGGGGCCGCCGCCAAAAACCATGATTTCAATACCGGCGTAATCGGCGGCTCCCGTTCACCGCTTTATTCGCCTTCGCTCCATCCTCATGTCATACCACGCGTCAAAGCTCGTAAATTCAAACCCATCGGTCTTCGCCAGATTATCGTCGACCGTACAGTCTGGGTCAATGTAGATAATCTTTGGGGGCTCCGAACGAGTGTCGTACGCGAAGTAGTCGCCGCAACCGTTTGACGCAAATGCGACAAGAAATGTCGGCCAGCAATCCCAACGATCTGCGGCGTGAAGAATCTCGTTGACATCGACCCAACGCAATAGCTGATGAGGCGAATCGGGAACAAGAAAATCGCACGCATCATGGATCGGATCGGTAGGATCAAGCATCACGTTTCGGTGCCGCTCTGGAAGCGATATACCGAGTCGGGATTCTGCTTGATCGAGTTCCATGTTCCGATGGTCTCTAAAGGCGAACGACTCGGCTAACCGGAGTGGCGGCGAGCGATGTTTCACTTCAAGACAGGCCTCTCCGCCACTCCGGTTCAGCCGATAGTTCGTTGCGATTCCTGAAGCACTGACTGAGACCTCAGTCTGAGATGAAGAAGGCAATTGTGCAAGAGAATATCATTGCACTAATGGCAACATGACCCATGTTTGGAACATCGACAGGCCAACGTCCAATGTCACGATCGCTATTCGAAATCGCCCCGATCTGGTGTTAAGCCGAGCAGCTGCCACAACCATCAATATTGGGCAAGCAAACCATGGAATCAGCAACATCCACTGAACGAATCTCTCGTGAAAGACACTTTTCAAAAGTGCCGGGAGTTTCAACAAGCCGTTGTCGGAAAGGGAAAAAACAGCAAGTAAAAGAATTGCCGCAATATGAATGTAGAGTATTGCCCGCACTTCACGCAGGTCAGAGGTGGTTTCCGGAAAACGTGTCGCAATGTCCTTTTCCGGAGGGGCATAAGGGCTCGGCATTGACATTCATTCTCGCTGCGACTTTAGCAACGAACGACCGCGTTGACCGGGCCGCCGCAAATCAGCATTGACTTTAGGAACGACGCGATCGGCGGCACCGCGTCCAACGCTTTGTTCAAGTAAGCCGCTTTCGCGGCGGGCTTTAATCGGGATGGATTGTACCGGGAAAGCTTCGCGTTTGGCAATGGGGGGTGGTCACTCTGTCGGAGGGGAGCGTCGCGGATGCTCCGTTTCTACTCTCTGACAGAAAGTTCGAATCATGGCCAGGTCGAAGAACAACAGCAGTCAAAAGGACTCGGGAAATCATCACAATACTTCTCGAAAACGCAACGCCGAACCGGCTCGCAGTGCTCCGGACACTGAGCGAGGACTGACACATTCGCCGTATTTCAATGGTTTGCTTTACAAACGCATGAGCGAAGATCTGCATCTCAAGAACAACAGAAAGTTTGCCAGCGGATCACTGCGAGTTGCCTACAGCGGCATCAAGTTCTTTTACACACGCACCTGCAAACGCAACTGGCAAACACTCGCACAGATGCGAATCAAGGACGTGAAGTCACTGCCCGAAGTTTTGACCATCGAACAGGTTCATCAGATCATCGATCATTGTACGACACTGCGAATGGCCGTTTATTTCTGGACCGTCTATTCACTCGGGCTGAGAATGAATGAAGGGCTGAATCTTCAGATTGGAGATATTGATGGTCAACGCATGATGGTCCACATCCATCGTGGCAAGGGAGCGAAGGATCGCTACATTCCTCTGCCGAACAGCACTCTACTGGCACTCCGGAGATACTGGGCAACTCATCGTCACCCGAAGTTTCTGTTTCCGGCCGACGGAAGAGATCATCGTGGCATATCGCATGCTCAGGGTCCTTCCGCGGCAAAAACTCCTATGAGCGAAACCGCCGTGCAGGCGGGCCATGCCGGATCATGTCCAGGCGTTTCAGGACTTCGGATAGACCCCGCCCATGAGACGACTTCAATCCTTCACCATCATGAATTTTGAAACAGACCAGAGGCTGTGTCGGATCAGAGTGCGCACTGAATGGGAAATCGCATCTGAAAAGACAGGTTTTCCGTCGCAAATGATCAGCCCCGGCAATTCTCCAGAAACCGAACCCCGACAAGCTCGAACCGCAGCACCACTGCGAATTGCTTTTCCCAAAGAAACAACCGACCAACTCTAACGACCGGGCTTCCTGAACAAAGGCCTTGAGCTTCGGCTCGGCTGGCTTGTTCTGCCACCAGGCCTCTCCGCTCCAACAACACTCGCCAACCAGAGCCCTCACTACGCACGTCGCGAAGTCAAAGCCTTATTGGTTATCCGCTCAATCCACTTTGATGATACGGACGAAGCCGCTCGATGTATCGTCTATCATGTTCGGCGGATTCGAGAAAGTAATGGTACAGCCATTCTTCAATCGAGCCAGCGCATCGATCCACAGTCCATTTGCTATAGTCGGGTAAAGAGCCCGGCCAAATAGATCGTAGGCCAAATGGATATTCGCAAGATACCATGGAATGAGACCCATCCCTCGCTAACAACAAGTGCCAATTGCAGCATCCCTGGCCTTCCGTGAAGGCGAGAAACACCAAGAGTGACCGATCGCTTGGCAGTTGCCAAAGCTCTTCAGGCATTTGCAGCCAGATTGTATTGTGGTGCAGTCGATCCACATAAGCGTCCGTTTCAACAAGCTCACGGAAGATGCCTGGAATCACGAATCCTTCTGCTTCCGCCTCTGCAACCCGCTGGCGGAACGTATTGCGGCGTTTTTGGTGAGAGTCTTGCGACCTTGGTCGAATGAACGCGGCTGCCTGCATTGCCGCATAGTCTGGTCCCGTGATTTGCCCATTCAAATACTTGTGAGCGAAGTCCTCGATCACCGGGGTGATTGGCACGGGCGGGGGAAGATAGTCGAAGATCGTTTCCCGCAAATTCGCCGGTAGGATGTGGGGCGCATTCTCAAGTGGTAATCCGTTCCAATCCACACGGTTCATTGTGTCACTTCTGGCGGATAACGAATTGCGATCTATGCGTCAGGCGATTAGCCGACGTATAGATCGTGCGTTGAACTTTGCTGCTTTGTGAGCGGTGAGGGCTTAAAAATGGCCCTTGCGGGATCCATCACGGTGAGGAGTCCTCGCCGTTGCGAGTTTACCGCTGGCGTGGCGGGTTGTCACCCTGAAAATGGTCGGCGAGGCGGGCGGGCCTGAATCGGTTTATAATACTTCCAGGAGTTACACCTGTTGCGGAGGCCAGGGCGATGGACTCAACTGGCGTCTGGCGCAGCGTTGAGATGTTCGAGTCCTGGGGGGCAACGCCCCGCGAGTCGAATGAACGGTGATCCCGAGTTGTCTGAGGGAGGTTCATCCGCGTTCCCGAATGCGATACCAGACCGGGCGGTCACCGCTTTGTTCGGCGATGCTGCGCCAATGCGATCACATCAGCATTCCCCCGCGACATCAATACGCGCTTTGACCGAGTCGAATGGAAACCCGTGGATTCCGAGTTCTCGCGACAAGGCGATGGCAGCCGGTACCACATACAAAGGCGAGTCTTCGTCAAATGGGGGAAGATATGCGGAACTAAATCCTTCACTATGGTCTGCGATGTTGTAGATCGTCTTTGCGCAAAGCTCCTCGAACGAATATTGAAACTGCAAAAGCCGATTGTTCGCCGTGTCGGCCTTTAGCGTCTTAACACGGATTCGGCTAAAGAGCTTGTGCGCTTCACGCCATTGGGTGGGATTTGAGGCCATGACGCTCAGCTCGGTCAGAGTTGATCGATCCGCGCAGTACGGAAGAAAGAATTCAATCAATTCGCCGATGGCGTCAGCAGTGTCCTTCATCTCCGACCTCGTGGAATCTGTCGCCGAACGGCTAAAATCACCCGGTTGCCGCCGAGAGACTTTGATTTCAGTTAGCGCCCGATCGGCAACTCGGGTGCATTCTTTGGTTCGTCGTATCTTGGCGTACTGAATCAAGTTTGCGGTATGCACTCGATCGGAAATCATCTATCAGCTGCGGGCTTCTGACTTTCGTTTTCCGTAGGCAACTGGTTTGTCCAGCCAGCATACCAGTATTGATCCGAAAGCTCTTTGAGCCGTTCCGTCAAGACTGCTATCGATTGATCTAAGCATTTGGAGTACGCGTCCACACCATCGAATTTTTGAATAGCAGAAAGTTCGTCCACTTGTTCAATCACGGCCATTACGTTTTCGGGGAAGTTCGACTTCTCTAGCAAGCTTTTAAATCTCGGTCGGCCGATCGTCCAAACTCCAGCGTCGGGATTCCAAGCTCTTGACCGAATTGCTTCAAGCGTCCCGAGTGCAAGACATAAAACAAATGCTTCAAGTCCTTCTTTGGAGACCTCGAGATTGTGGTTGTCATTTGACATGTATTCAATCTACGAACGACCAAAATCACCCGGTTGCCGCGAGCGAGCGTCCATTTCAAAAAACCATGATCAGCAACTCGGGTTCAGCGTTTTGTTTGGCCACCTTCTTTTTCAGGGGTGGTTCGGATGAAGACCAGGGTTTTTGGATCACCGCCAGAACTGGAAAAGAACTTCGAAGGACGTCGAATTGGCCCACCGCCGATTACCAGGAGTACGTCGTCACGAAGTCGGTAAAGGCACTTGTTGTCCGGTAGCTTAGTATTCCCGGATCGAAGTTCGACCCAGTCCATGTGTTGATTTGGCTCATCTTTTGAGATGCTCAGTTTCGGCATACTTGGACTTAATGATGTACCTGCCGGATTGGAAGGTGATCGCGACTCTCGGCGCAGTATCACCGACAAACGTGCATGTGTCCATCAGTGTGTAGTCCGTCGATTGTGCGTCCCACTCAATCCGTTCGGCCCAATCGTCCATTTCGGATACAGCCTTGGCAAACGCAGTCAATTGTTCGAGCGAACCCGCGCCGACCCAGCGAACAAACAATCCACCGTCTTTGTCGGGCGACCAGTACATGTCGGACGGGTCATCGCCGAACACTATGATCGGTGTACCCCAAGGCTGGATGATACCACAGTAGTCGTCAACAGAGCACGCAAGTGCGTACAACCCCGCGTCGGGTGTTGGTTCGTTGCCAAGCTCGCCGATCCAGCGGGGCACATCTTGTGTTGATAGCAGGACGCGCGGTCCTCCAAGGCTGGACACATGCTGCATTGGCTTTCGTCAAAGGCTCATTTGTCCAGGAGTCGAGTACTGGATAGTGATTATTTCTCCACCAGGTTTCCAGAGGTCGAGCGGACTGTCTTTCTCCGTTGTGCTGAATTGCCGCGGGCCGCTCGTTTTCTGAAAAGTCTCAATTGGAAAAACGGATGCCCAATGGTCGAAGTCGACTGTTGGATGCAAAGTTATTGCTCCACTCTCGGTTGACGTTGCTAAATCGCGAGACCCCACCGATTCGCTGCGAGAGCATCCAGCGACGACAAGTAAGAGCAGATTAATGAGGTGTCGATTCATGCTTGCAAAAGAACGATCAGGGTCACCGGATGCAGACTGGTGACGGCGAGTTCTGCAAAAGCCCGGACTGCATTCCGGTGCACCCGTTTGTTCTGGCACGTTTTCGGCTTCCGTGCTCGTGCTCAGCGGAGCGGTGCTCGTAATCGATCGCGGCATCATACACCGCGAAGGGTTTGGGGACACAATCAAATCCGATGACCATTCGAAATCCATGTTGCTGGTCGTCGGCAGAGCTGTTTTCGATTACGAGTACGAGCACCGTCGCGGCGCGACTGAGCACGAGCACGAGGGCTGTTGGCCAGAACGATACGGTTAACCGGGCCGCGGCCAACCAAAGTTAAAACCGAAAACCGCGCGGCCCGCGGCTCCGGTTGAACCGATTGTTCGCTGCTCACCGCCCGACGGACGAAAGCGCTCGATGGACCGCCTTAGCGATCCACTTTGGATAAAGCCGCAGGACTCTTCGGGGCGGATCGATTACGCCTTGATCAAGCACTTCTATTGTCCACGATAGGTTACTTTCTCCCGGCCCATCAATCTGCTCGCCGGACTCCATTCCACGATCAAGTTCAAGAAGGTAGTGCGTCACGTTACGGAGGTAGTAGTCAATATCTCCCGGGTCGTACTCTGCCGACGGGAACACAGCTTCGACATCCCGGATTTCAAGTTGGGCATTGCCGACAGTATCCATGAAGCCCAACGATTCGCTGAGATTGAAGAAGCGAATATTCACCCACAACGACAATGGCAAATTCTGCTGTTCTGAACAAGGATCCCACACTTGGCGTAAGGAGTTGTAGTCGCGCAATACCTCGCCATTGGGGTTGAAATAGCATTTGACGCCAGGTGCCTTGAGCAGAGCAATCACCGCCTCGCTCAGAAACATCATTTCCGCGACAGGGTCGTAGTCCGCCGGCATGACTGGGGCGTCGTTTCTCCCACCGAATACATAGCTTGTTCGCAGCCGGATGAATCCATGGTGGCCTTCGGAAATGGTTTCAGCCGGTGGCCATGCCCAGGCGTGTTGCTGTGCACGTGCCAAGCTACCCGGAAATGCAAAGGGGCCGAAATGTCCTATCGACCAAGCACCGAAGGTCATCGAATCCTATTTGGGATCGCCCATCGAATCCGGCCAAGGATGATTCACTAGATCAACCGAAACGTAGCCGTTGACATCGGGACGAAAGGCAATGATAAGACTGGCACCCCCGAAAGCCCAGTTTTCCTGTGCAGGGGATTCCTTGACGATCTCGAAGCCGTGCTGGCGCAGGGCGGACTTGAGACTGTCAATAGTCGTCTGACCATTCGTCAGGAGGCTCACGCCCTGGGTGAAAAAGCCTTTTGCCAAGAGACAGTCTCCATGTCGAGTTCGTCCAGCGAACGACTGCGATCACCGGGTTGCGGCGAGCGACGCTGTGAAGTGTGAGAAACAAGCCACCGCAACTCGGCGTGCATCGCTTTGTTATGAGCTATTCCTCTGACCACTCAACAAGATTCAGGAATTTACGCTGCAGGTCTTCGAGTCGTTGTGGGTAATCGTTCACCGGCCATGGCGTCAAATTTAGTGTCTGCGACAAGATGGTCATCACGTTTTGCCTCGTCTCCCCTAGTACGGGAAATTGCCATTCTTCTTTTTCGCTCCATCGAATGTCTCCATAGACACAAAAGAACCCGCTCAGGAGGCCAAATGAAAGAAAGTCACACAACGAAGCACCAACAATGTACTGCACATGCTCTTTTGGGGCAGTCGGCCAAGTCATGACAACTGGAGAGCTTTCATCCACGACGCCGTCGCGAATCAGTAGACTGTAATGATCGCCCTCTCCTCCAGTATAGGCAAATGTGATCGCATTCTTAGGCGAATTCCAGTAGCTGCCAAATGCAATTGGTCGCTCAAGGATGAGACCTACAGAACCTAATCCCCGATCATAGCCGGGCGGAAGCGAGATGTTATCACGAATGTACTTGTCAATCACCCACAGCTTCTGAAGTGTTGGAAGACGGACGTCAATACCCGGGGCCCCCAATGTGGGTAAGTCGTGAAAGTCAATCATGTCACCCTGCGTCGATTCCGTTTCCGTTGACCCCGTACATCCGGATATAGCAAAGCCGCCAAGACAAACCGCGATCGCATCCCGACGTCGCATTGAGATCACCTCTTTTGCTCATAACGACTACGCTAACCCGGTTGCCGCGAGTGAGCTTCCATTTCAAAAACCCGTCATCGGCAACTCGGGTTCAGCGTTTTGTTCGCCCCTACTTGTCCGCTTGAATTTCGCGATCCATCAACCATTCACTGATTCGTTGCACAAGCGGTTCCGACTCCCGCGATTTTGCAGTGACAATGAAACCGGACCAATTGTCCCACGCCATTTCGATCGATCCGGCCTCCGAATTGAAATCCATGAACACCACATCTACGCCGTTCGTAACCAGATTGCAGTCTCGGGAGAGTTCAAACGCCATTGCAATTTCGCGACACATTGAAGGAAACAACTCAATCGGGATGTCGAACACCTCAACTGCAAGCCTTCCAGATGCGTCTCTGCTAACTGTCGGAGTTGGCATTCGGCATTCCGTCATGTCGAAGTTCCTCAAGCACCGCCATTGCCATCACAATCTCGCTCTCGGTAGTTATCGCATCCAGTTTGACACCACACTTCCGTTGAACCTCGTCAATTACCACGCTGCGCGGGACGTGCCACTTTTGGCCAATGAGCATTGCACATGACCTTACGTGTGACGCTCGATGATTGAGCGGCAAAGTCGGGTCGTGCGCATCACGTCGATTTGAGCTAAACGACACGGATTGAATCTTTGGGCGAACGCTAAAGATCAGCCGGTTGCCGCGGTTGACTGGCCATGTCAGAAACCGCCGATGGCAACTCGGCTGCATCTTTTTGTTCGTCATGTCCTGGAGCGACACGGGGCGGAAGTGAGAGGTAGACGCGTTGATCCGAAGCTTCTCGCGTACGGATATCCGCAAGAATCAGGTCAAGGTTGTTGCCAAACGGCTCCGCCAGTTTGCGGCGGATGCCACGTATTTCATCGGTGATTGAATCGGATAGCATTTCAGGCCTCCATGAGTTCATCGGGTGTGCAGATCATCGGCGGCACAAAACCAGCATCACGGCAGACGCGTTCAATCGCGGAACGTGTCGTCGGATTCACGATATGTTTGAAGTTCCAGCTTACCAGGTATTCTAATCCGTTAACTGCCGCAAGCGAAATGTGAATGGCGTCGCGAGGCTCCGTCTTTGGAATAGCAAATTTTTCGATCAGTTTACGGGCACGTTCATCAACAGACGGCGACGTAGCGATGAATTCAAGTGAGTCCAGTACCAGCAATCGCTCTCTTGCAGCTTCGGGATCACCAGCAGCACATTCGTCGGCGACAACTCTGGAAACGAAGAAGCGATATTTCGCAATCGCTGTCGGCCACCACTGGCGAGTCACGGTTTGTCGGCCTGCGACGATTGGGTCGGCAAGCATTCGACCGACCAAATGCCCAACGACCGTCGTTTCAATGTAAGCGGTGGGTCTTGTCATTGTTTCTTAAAAACGAACGGCAGCGATCACCTGGCGGCGGGCGACGATTCACTATTGTCAGCAACCGTACTACCGCCGCTCGGGTGCATCGGCTTGTTCGTCAGCTCTCCGCGCCGCAAGATGCGCCGCCCCGACTGTTCCGTCCGACGGTTTGCATCATCAACCATGGCAGCCAGATTGCCACCAAAATGCTCAGAGATCTCCCGACGCCATCCATGGATTGTTCCGATGATGTCATTGAGATCTTCAGTCGTCGAGTTGAGTGTCATCGCTCATCAAATTCTCTGGAGTACAGATTATCGGTGCAAACACATCCCGATCCCGAAGGACCTTTTGAATGACCGGCAATGTCCGGGCATTTGCCAGATGAGTACAGTTCCATGTCAGCAGGTATTCTACCCCATGCCAGGCCGCGACCGCAATATGCAATGCGTCGGACTCCGCTTTTCGTGGAAGCGCCGCAGATGACATGAGTGCATCTGCAAGAACTACGATTTCGGGGTCGACTGCCAATAGCGGCAAATCATCGAGATACAAAAGGCGCTCTTGCGCGAGCACTGAATCACCCAGGCTAGCTTCGTCGATGACATACTGAGATGTCACCAGAGTGTACTTCTTGCGTTCATCGGACCACCACCGCTTCGTGAGAATCTGTCGGGCGGCTGCTACAACGTGGGACGCCTGGCGCTCTCGCAAATAGCTCACGATCGAGGTTTCGATGTAGATGCTCGCCATACGATTAAATCATCCTGACGAACGACCGGGATCAGCAGGCGGCGGAGATTGGGGCGATTTCACAAGAAACCTTCCGGCCGCCGCTCAGTTGCATCCGATGGTTCTGGTTTTTCAATTGGTCCCTGATTCGTCCTCGTGCTCAGCGGAGCGGTGCTCGTGATCGTACTCGATTCCAGCACGATACACTGCATCCGATTCAGCAAGTACAACGGATTTTATCACCATTCGAGATCAAGGATCGGGGAAGTCACCAGGGCTGTTTTCGATTACGATCACGAGCACCGTCGCGGCGCGACTGAGCACGAGCACGAGCACGGCAGATGGTTGCCAGAACGACCAGCATCACCGGATTGCGGCCAGTGAGGCATCCATTTCAAACCCGGCACCGTCCCCAATTCCGGTGCATGCATTTGTTCGTAGTTTTTTTTGTGGCCATCGCCCCACGAATTCCCATCCCCCATCGGAGTGCCACCGTTTACTGGGGCGTCGTCACTCGGCAATTCGCAAGCGGACCACCAATGCTCTAGCAGGCAGGGTATCGTTGTTTCCATTCTTCTGCATCATCCGAGGTAAAAATCGTTGCTGCATGAAGGACTTTGTTTTCTAGCACGGTGTTTGTGGACAGGAAGCGAACCGCCAATTCTAGATCAGTATCTGGCTCTTCAGAGTTTACGAAAACCATCAATACCGGCGGCTCATCCTCCGAATAGTCGTAGCCGTTATCGGTCATCGTCGATTTGGGAATGGCCGCGAGTCGGTCAGGAAGCTGGTAGCGAATATCGAGGTCAGGATTGGTCAACTTCGCTGGATTGAGATCGAATCTAATTTGGGCCATGGCACTTCAACGGTGTACTGCTATGTCCAACGAACGACCAAAATCAGCCGGCTGCCGCGGATGATTTTCAATGTGAGCGCAGCAGTTCGGCAACTCGGCTGCATCCCTTTGTTATTTGGCGGTATCGGGCATCGCGTCAATCCACCAAACAGAGTCTACGGGAATTGCCCAAATACCACGACCGACTGGAGCGACAATCTCGTTTGGCACCCAGCAGTACGCCCGCCCCTGAATGTGATTATGTGGTTCGTATGCAAACCACGTATCCCATCCTGGAATGTCCGACAGATCAAAGAACCCATTTGAGAGGTCTGTTGCAGCTTCGCAGGAATCGGTGTCAAAGTCGGTGCCGAACAAGCGGCCTGCTGCCTTGCAGAAGTCGATCGTCGGGAGTTTAAGGTTCAGTTCCTCGATCAGCGCTGCGCGTCGCTCGCAGATTTGTTGAATGGCCACTTGCAACGTGCCAGTCGTTTTGTGGATCGCGTCGAGCCTGGCGATGTGGTCGCAATTGGCAAAGAGGTCGGGACAAATTGCTCCGGTTCGCGTTGAAGTCGCGAGGTCATCAACCTTGACGGCGTGCAAACACCACGAGGCAGTCTGACGCAGATGAAGCTCAGTAGTTGCGTTCATGCGTTTGCCAAATAACGACCCAAATCACCGGGTTGCGGCCAGCGATTTTGAATTCAGAAAACGCCCGGCCCGCAACTCCGGTGGATTTGATTGTTATGCCGTTGTGTGAAATCTTGCATGCAGCCCGAACTATCCAGCATGCCAAGGTCAGTCACAGCCATTGACTTCGAATGGTTGAACGGAGTCAGATAGCCCGAATCCGACTACCCACAATCTGCCATATCGTTCGCAACCTTCTGCTGTGGTGTCAACGGGGTGCGAGTAGACATGGGTAATCTGAATGTCTGATTGAACTAAACGGCGTTCGTAGTGGGCATTCAAGTCTTCAATCCCGTACAGGATGCCCCGTTTGACGTGAGGGAACCAAGTCTGCGTTTCCTCGTCCGTATCGTTCGGTGTTGAGACTTCGACGCGCGTGAGATTCAGTTGGCGGTTCACGATGAAATCGAAGCTGCACCACGGTCCGACGCTACCATTGTTGATATGAATGCGGCACCGCCCTGTGTGTGTACCGTCGGTCGGAACGAACAACATTTGACTGGGCACTCCATCCTCCTGGCTCTACGGCATAACGCCACGCATCAGCGGGCCGGCGCGACACGCGTTGATTTCAAAACAGACCCGACCGCCGGCTCCGTTGCATGCGTTTGTTCTGGCTCGCATTACTGTGACACCATTTGACATCGGACGGAGTGCTATGGCAACAGGATCTCGATCGACCGCGGTCCGCGGCCAGTTGGGATGTCAAAACACTTGCGGGTGACCTTTCCGTCGTGGGCAAGGCGGTATTCAGCGACGAGGAATGGCGGTTGATTATAAGTGTCACCCCACGTCGTTATCCGACCAAACACCGGGACATCGATGGTCGCCCGTCCGTCGTCAGTGAGTTGTGATGGATGAAATCCCCATTCGTACACGCCAGGCTTCGCCAATGCGTCGCGAGCTTGATCTTCAGACCAGAATGTGGCGAATAGGAGTGATTCCTGGTCAATCGGCTCAGATTCCGTTACGGATATGGTGAGCGAGAAGTCGCCATCCCAGACCCCTTGCGTGGATGGAATCAGCAGTGCGACAAGTATGGCAAGCATTACGCCAATGACCGCCCATTCGAGTTTGGATGGCTGACGGAGCGCCATAGCAATGCGCTTTCGAGTGAAGGACAAATTGTTCGCGGCCAGAACGACACGTTAAGCCGCCGCTGGCCAGCGACGATCGGGTTGATACCAGCATAGCCCCAGCGGTCGGCTTGAACGCACAGTTAGACCGTTGGCGAAGGAGCTAATAACTCGACGGCAACCAAGCACTCGCCGCCGGACAAGAGGCGACACTCACAGCGAACAACATCACCGATCTGAAACTGCCACTCCTCGTCCTCCGGATCGGCGTTGACCCCAGCGATAACGTAGTGATCGCGTCCGAGATGCGTGGCCTCGACGGGTCGCCAGCAGTCCGTTCCCTCGTTGAGCAGGTAGACAAAGATCTGCGGCACTGCACGCCCTCTAAAGGTCTAACGACCAAGGTAACCCGGCGGCGGCCAAGGACCTATGATTTCACAAACTGCCCGATCCGCCGCTCGGGTTGACCGCCTTGTTATGCCCGGATTCCGGCCTTCTCCAACTGCTTGCGAGCCAAGGCATCTAGTTCGGAGCCACGCTTCCGGCTTCGGCTCCCGTAGTACCCCGAGTCATTCGTCCCGTCGTCATTGTCTTCCATGATCCGCACATCGATCGGTTCGGGAAACCCAATGCGCTTCCTAAGATCATCGAAGCGATGCAACAGTTCAGACGCTTGTCGATGACCGTGCCGGTATTCCTCGATCATTACCTCTTCTTTCAGTCCAGCAACTTCATTGGCAACATCGTCGCTCAATCCGAGTTCGCGGCACATCCGTGAAAACAACGCAGGCACCTTTTCCCAATGCATGTCTCGATTCGCGACCGCTTCGATAATGGCTTCCGAATCGTAGCCAGCGTTTATGAGCGCTTCGGCCCAGCCAGCCAAGTCGGCCCCATCCAAGTATCGACGATGGCAAGCTTCGAGCACGTCGCCGGTCAACTTGCCAGGAGTAATTGGAATCGTTCGCATCAGTGAGGGCCTAACGACTGGGATCAGCGGGCGGCGGAGGTTGGTGAGATTTCCGGAAAAACCTTCCGTCCGCCGCTCAGTTGCATCCCGTGGTTCTGGTCTTTCAATTGGTTCATGATTCGTCCTCGTGCTCAGCGGAGCGGTGCTCGTTATCGTACTCGATTCCAGCACGATACACTGCATCCGATTCAGCAATCACAAAGAGTTTTGTTGCCATTCAAGATCAAAGTTCGAGGGCGTCACCAGGGCTGGTTCCGATTACGATAACGAATACCGTCGTGGCACGACTGAGCACGAGCACGGCAGATGGTTGCCAGAACAGGTTCTTCACGGGATTTAGTGGCATGACAATAGTGGCCATGCGATCAGGAGGGTGGAGGCTGTGCATTCCTTGCAGACTGGCACGTCAGATTCTCGCCCTGAGTTCAAAAACACTGAGAAAAACGGTGTTATAGCCCCGTTCGCCTCGCCGTCACATCACCCTCCATAGAAACGGGTGATTTGATGGCGGGGCGAAAAGGGGCGGTCCCGTTTGCTGAGCCCGAACAGAGCTTTCGCAGCAAAATCGTGCCTCTGCCACTAAAAGTCCCGAAGAACCAAACAAACGAGGCTGCGTGACTGATAGCGAAAGGCCGCGGGAGATCAGGACTCTGTCTTTAGCTGGTAGCAAGCCCTTCAACCAAATCGGTGAATGCGCAAATCAAGCAGACTTGACGCTTTTTCTCCCCAATGACCGCCAAGACGCCGGGCGAGAACTTCCTACACTCTACGCGCAGCCGACAGACTGACGTTTCGTTAGGGATTCTGTTACCCTTGGTGCTCGACTGCCAAGCTTGAACCGCTGCGGTCTTTAGAGCACTTGTCAGCAACTTGAACTGTAAGCACACTTTGGATTCTCTGAATTACTTCGCTGGGTAGAGTTCTGATGCCGTGGACAAGAGCTGTTCATCTCAACCACTGGGCTGACACACAATACGCCTCACGCAACTTGCCATTGTTGGTGCGCAAGCTGATCAGGAGAACTGTGCCAGCACTCAAAACGCTAAACATACCGGCGAATGAGCAGACATTCCGGCCGGGTTTTGACGGGACCGTGGAGACCGAGGTTGGCACTGAGTTTGTTCCTTCCGGTTTAAGCATTTGGGAAATGGGCGTCAATCAGGATCCTCAGTCCAAAGCTTCGAGGGATGCCGAGCGCCGTTGTGAACAACTAACACTCCAGCAGCGATCCGAGACAACATTTGTCTTCGTCACGCCTCGTCCGTGGATCAAGAAGAACGAGTGGGCAAAAAGCCTTGTGCAATCGCAGAATTGGAAGAATGTGATTGTGCACGATTCGAATTCTCTCGAACATTGGCTGGACTTTGCTCGCGACGTAGACGGTTGGATTTCGACTCAAACTCGAAACATCCCTGCTGGAGTACAATCGCTCAACGGCCACTGGGAGTCACTACACAGAATTGCTGCACATCCATTGGACGCCAAGGTCTTTACTGCATCCCGCGAGACAGAGGTCGATCGAATCAGAGATTTTCTGGGCCGCGTACCAGACTCACTGCATATTCAAACTCACGGGCTCAACGATGGAATTGACTTTCTTGCGGCTCTCGCGGACCAGTGGCAACAGGAATGTGAACTTGGCGATGACGGTATTGAAAAGCAGGCTCTAGTTCTTCTTGAACACGCACTCTTGGTTTCTGATTTGCCAAGCTGGCAGCAACTCTGTCAAAGCGATGCCGGACTACTACTGATTCCACAGCCATCGCTGCAGATTTCATCCACAGACGTGGCTAGTGCCGTTCAATCAGGGCATTACGTCGTCGTCACGGGACCTCGCGGGATTGCTCCATCAGACCGTTCGATGACATTGAGACGCATCAATCAGTATGAGCTTGAAACGTCGCTCGAAGCGTGTGGTTTCTCTGCCGCTCAAGCTGCATCTATTGCCCGGTCCACTGCAGGCAGTACTAGCATTCTCAAGCGAAGAATTGCCTCTCATCCTGACCTAGTCATGCCGGAGTGGGCTTCTCGCGAGTTTGCCCCAAAACTTGCTGTTCTTGCATTGATTGGTGGCTGGAGTCATGTCAACCCGAATCCACCGGTGCAACCAGACGTGCCTGCGCCATTTCGTTATGTCCCTCCAGCAGATCTTGCAATTCTGGAACTCATGGGGCTTGAGCGACACTTCCTTGACGAAGTTATAGCACGTTGGAAAGAGCCCCCGGAACCATTGTTCCTTCGTTTCTCTGATGTGGTGCTTATCACATCCAGAGAAGACACATGGTATATACTTGGCGATTATGTCACCGACACTCAGTTGAGACAGTTTGCTGATTTGGCGGAACTTGTTCTCCTGGAAGACGATCCAGCGTTGGAACTGGAGCCAGACAAGCGATGGATGGCGAACGTCCTTGGAAAGCGACATCCGCTTTCCAAGGAATTTCGCAGATCTGTGCTTGAAACGTTGGTCGTCATGGCAACTTGCCCAACGATGCGGCAGAGTGCGCCGACCAATCGAGTTGTCAGCATAGTGGAAAACGTCATCCGAAAGGTACTGCCGGAAGGTTCCGGTTGGCAACGCTGGGCCTCTCTCAGATCGCATTTTTCAATCCTTGCGGAAGCCGCGCCAGACACCTTCCTTCAGACAGTTGAGGCCGATCTGGACTCTGCGTCTCCGTCGCTTCGTGAGCTGTTTCAAATGCAGACGGACCAGTTCATGGGCGGTGCCATGCACACCGATCTTTTGTGGGCGTTGGAAGTGCTTGCGTGGTCGCCCGAATATCTGAATCGGGTCACCATTATCCTCGCGCGACTCATTTCGCACGCGAAGATTCCGGCAAACTATGGCAATCGTCCGGAAAACACACTGGAACAGATCTACTTGCTCTGGCTTCCACATACGAATGCGAGTATCGAAGATCGAATTGCAGGCCTTGATGCGATATTTCAAGTCACACCAGAAACGGGGATGAAGATCCTAACAAAGTTGCTTCCGGGGCGTTCCACGATGTCGAGCGGTACTCAGATGCCACGTTGGCGAGGTTGGGCAAATGGCTGGTCCCGGAAACGTGCGCGAGGCGAACACTACAACTATGCCATGGCATTTGCGGATTCTGCTTTCAGGCATCTCGGCATAGATACAGCAGCTTGGGCTGACGCTTTGCAGGGGCTGCTGACATTCAACGAGAAAACCACCGAGAGAACTCTTGGTGCATTGAATAATGTCGCTGAGAGCTATGCGACAGACCCAGATTCAGCTTTTCCCCTTTGGACCGCACTGCGAGATTTAATACAGCGACACGAAGAGTTTGGCGATTCGGACTGGGCATATTCATCCGACGTACTCGAGAAGCTGCGCTTGGTTCGGGATATGCTGGTGCCTTCGGACGTTGTCATGCGGAATCAATGGCTCTTCGAGAATCATACGGAGTTACCACCTCCGTACTCTCAGCGTTCAATTCCATACGAAGAGTATTGCCGTGAGCTTGAACAGTTTCGACTCAAAGCCTTAGAGGAAGTCAAGGCGATTGAAGGCAATGTTGGCGTTTGGCGTCTGATACGAACTTGTGAAGATCCATCAAGTATTGGAGGGATCTGTGGTAAGTACCGCTTACTAAACGCAACTGAAGCAAAACTTCCGCAATGTTGGGACGAAGGCGGCGAGAACGAATCTCGCTTTGGATCCGCATTTGTTTGGTCAAGCTTTCATAGTGCCGGAGGCTGGAGTTGGATTGAATCCCTTCAGCCTTCATCCTGGACAGTCGAGCAACAGACCGCACTGGGCCAAAGTCTTCCGTTTGTTGAAGCGACTTGGGATTGGCTAGCTTCTCTTTCACTCGATGCCGAGAACCTCTACTGGTCGAAGAAAACAGGCGTATTTCTCGACAGGAACTGCAGCGAGTCCGTAGTTAGGCGTGTTGTTGCCAAATTGGTTCAAGCGAAACGCCCCTTTACAGCAATCGACGCAGTGCAAATGCGATCTGAGGGACTATCACCAGATCTTATCGCCGAAACCCTGGAAGCAGGGCTACAGTGCGAATCAATCGATGGGCGAAAGGACGTGTCATACGATGTGCAAGAACTGATCAGAATGCTGCAAGAGTCCAATTTCGAGCAAACGAGGCTTGCTCGCCTTGAATGGGGCTATCTCCCGTTTCTCGAGCGAACCACAAGTCGGACCTCGCCACGTACGCTGCTAAAGATGGTGCTCGCAGAGCCCGCGTTCTACATCGACATGGTTCGCGCCGTCTACCGTGGAAAACGGGAAACACCCGACGCCGACTTGGAACCACCAGATGCAAAGTTCCGCGCAACGAGATCGAGGGAGCTCCTCGAACAACTGGATCGTCTCCCAGGACAACAAGATAATGGACAGATTGATCCCGCGGTACTGATCTTCTGGATCAAAACCGCTTTGTTGCTCGCTGCGGAAACGGGGCACTCCGAGATCACTTCTCATAAGATAGGACAATGGCTGGGACGATCTTCCGTTCTGCACCTAGACAGTCCCCAGTTCTTAGAGGACATCTCAAGGGTCGTGGAGACTGCAGGTGACGAAGATCTCATGGATGGGTTTGTCAACGGCATCGTTAACGCCCGGGGGGTAACATGCCGCGATCCGTTCGAGGGCGGTACTCAGGAGCGAGAGTTGGCAACTAAGTATGCAGATCGTGCGATGGCCGTGAGAAACTTGAGCACCAGGTTGAGCCAGTGCTTCAAGACTATCCAATCTCACTACGAACATTACGCGCTCCGTGAAGACGATGAAGCTGAGCGACGGCGACTTGGGAAGTAAGGTGAACGAAATGGATTTCAAGTCGTACGAATTGGCGCTTCAAAGGGAGCCGTTTGATGAATTCACAGTGCGGGAGATTCTCGACCAGTTCTTTCAGAATGGCAGGCCTTACATTTTTCATGATGCTCCACAATCCCATGCTCAATTCAAACGGAATGTCTCCATTGCAATCGAGTCAACGTTTGGGCTCTCAATTCACCACCTAACGGACATTTTCATTTGTGGGTCAGCTCATTTGGGCTTCTCTGCAGTCCCGGGGCACAAATTCGGAAGGATATTCAGCCCCGAGTCGTCTGACATTGATTTGGCAATCGTTAACACCGAACTGTTTGATCGCTGGTGGGCACAGTTAGCCCACCCGTTAACTTCGTTGGGCAAGACCCAGCCAGAAATTGCTGATAATCTGCTCAATGGGCTAATCAGCCCAAACATGGCTCACTCATCCACAGGGGTCGGTCGAAAGTGGTGGGATTTGTTTGGAGGACTCGAGGTGAACGGCTTCCGCAAAGTTCGAGGAAGGATCTACCGAACTGCTCAGTTCATGGAGAACTATCACCGCCGAACGGTCATCCGTGGAAGAGAATGGGTGAAAGGGGCCAAAGAAGACAGTTACTTTTGATTGGCTATTTTGTGGTGCGTAAAAAGTATAAAAAGAAAGTATAAAAGGGGTCGGGTCTCTTTGAATTGAGACCTTCCCCCGTCTGACCCCTCTCTAAACCACGACACGGGCAAGAGGACGATCAAAGAAGGAGACCTGCCCGCTGGCAGCGTCTCAGGTTGCTGATTCTATCGGTACGGGTGACGGATGACTGGGCACATGCCGGATCGCCCCGTCTTCCATTTCGTAAATTGTATCAAACACCTCCAGCGTTCGCTGGTCGTGAGTCACGACAATCACTCCCGCACCATGTTCGCGGGCGACATTGCGGAACAGTTCCATCACCTGCCGACCACGATGGCTGTCCAGTGCGGCGGTAGGTTCGTCAGCGAGAATCACGCTCGGATGATTGGCCAACGCTCGGGCAACGGCAACTCGCTGTTGCTGTCCGCCTGATAGCATGGCTGTGCTGTGATCGAGTCGGTCTCCAACTCCAAGTTCATTCAAGAGTTCGGCGGCTCGCTTGCGTGCCTGGCTGGCGCTGAGTCCATTCAGTTCCATCGCAATCTGCACGTTCTCAATCGCCGTGAGAAACGGAATCAAATTTGACTTCTGGAACACGAAGCCATTATGTTCACGACGAAAGCTTCGGAGGTTGACCTTCGCGACCGGACCATCCATCACGAGAACTCCACCGATGCGAACCTGCCCTGAAGTCGGAGCATTGATCAGTCCCACGGCCGTCAGGAACGTGGATTTTCCGGAGCCGCTTGGGCCCAGCAAAGCGATCACTTCACCACGACGAACCTTTACGCTGGCGTTACGCATGGCGACCACTTCGGTATTGCCACTGCCGTATATCTTTGTGAGATTGGTTGTTTCGATTGCAAGTTCTTCAGCCATGTCGGTTATACGGTCCCCTCCAGCTGCAAACAACTTCGCTCGCTGCTCCGGAGACGCTACTCGATCAATCCCAAGCGGCACATCAAGACAGTTAAACTCATCCTTGATGCGACTTCCATCCGACTCAAACAGAAATGGTGAGTACACCTCACCAGATATCATCTGACTTTTGAGTCTCCCCTTGCTGCCCGGCTGCTCACTGAGAACACGCAGTTGCGTCGTTTGCTGGTGAGTTCGTCCATATAATGTACACAGGTCAATCTGATGATTGGACGTGTTCTGAAGTCTGGTTGGATTCTCTTTCTCTCCGGCACTCGTATTGGGCATCCGCGTCCGAATGAATCCATCTGTCAGATATTGCGCAAATGCTGGAAATAGGCATGTTGACTTGGCACAAAACACCTGTCCTTCAGGACGACGAACAAACATCCGAGTCAACTCAGCAACTTCAGGCTTGTGTTTTTCGTCAACAGCAGGCAAATGTCGGGCGCTCCATTGGCGGTCGGTCAGTGAATCCCATGACACGTAGTCGTGAATCGTGCTCCATGGATGCGGACGATGCCGGGAGACATTCACAATCCCATTGATTGCGTATGCATTTACCTTCCGTCTCAACCACGGCCATGCTCGCACCAGACGGGATAACGGTTTGAGGATAAAGCGAGGAAGATTCTGCAGCATCCGAAGACTCCAGGGTACCAAGACCAAGATCGAAGGAAACTACGGCAGAGTGCGGTACTCAGAACGCTGCGGCGATGCACCTTGATTTGCAGCACGGAGCGATTTGGAGCGAGAGTTGCGGTGTCAGCTTGTCGTGAAGCTGTTCGCATCTTCGGTAGCCGTCTGCTTTTGTTGCTTCTGAGTGACCGCTGGACGCAATGAGGGCGCCAGTGGTACTCAGGAATGTTCGCCGATCCATTCCTCAGCCCCTGTTGTGTGGTGGTTCAGTCGATGGGGAATTTTCTTACCACCGTTCCGCGGTGAGGGTGTGCTGGTGGTGTTGAATCATCAGGTAAGACTCTCCGCCACGCGTACAGTCGCTGATCTCCCCGTGCACAGTTGTCCCTTTCACCCTACACAGTGATTTCCCGTAGTTCAAGGGAGCAAAGAGCCTGAGTTCGGCGGAATAGGGGAAGTAGGCCAGGGTTCGGTTCGGTGGTATTGCGTTTTGTTGCGGGTGTTGAAACGCGGCTGGGAGTTCGCAGGGCAAGTGTCCGCGGTGCATCGGGATGGGATGGGGTTCGGTGCGATGGAGTTCCGGCTTTCGAGTGTTTCGATGGGCAGCAGAACGCAATAAGGTCGCGGTGTGTCAGCCCTCCGGGCTTTTGGGTGGAATTTGGCGTGGAGGCCCGTGACTTGCGCCACGGGCTGACGATGTGTCGGCCCGCTGGGCCTGAATCGCAGGTTGAGTTCTTTTTGTGGCGTAAAGGGTTGAGACGGCGAGTTGGTTTCGACTGGATTCAGCGCGGAGGCAGCGTGAGTGGTGACCACGGAATAGGCGGAAGAGACGGAAGAGCAAAGTCGGGTATGGGTGCGGTTCGTTCGTGCTGCTAACGCTTGAAGTCTTTTCGCGCCGCAAAGGTTCTCTGCATCGAGTTGCGAAAATTGTGTGGGGCTGGCGTTTTGTGTAGCGAGAATTGCAGTGAGTTGACTCCGACTGCATACAGCGCGTAGCCAGTGTGAGGGGTAACCACGAAATACACCAAAGACACGAAAAAGGACAACCAAGTATTGCTGCGATTCTTTTGTGTGGTTCGTGTGTTTCGTGGTTAAAACGACATCCCTGCCTGCGCTTGAAATTCGAATCCGCAACGACTCTGTCGTCCGCGGAATTGGTGGTCGAAACGAAGGTCTTGTCGGTGGTTTGCCTTGTTTGCTGGTTTTCCGGAGTCTGTCGGGGGGTGAGCTTGGGGCCTGGCAAAGTACTCATCACGCTCCGCCGTGATGTTGAGGGCTTGGCAAAGTACTTGTCACGCTCCGTCGTGATGTCGAGGGCCTGGCTGGGATTCAGCCGTCGTGAGTACCGTGGCAGCGCGTGCCGGGGTTCGACATCACGGCGGAGCGTGATGAGGACTTTGGGGGGGGGCCGCTATGGTGGTGGTGGTGGTGGCTGGCTGGATTGCATCCAGCGTGCGCAGGGGTGGGCAGGGGTGGGCTCGGGCAGGAATGCCCAAGCTACGTATGGGCGGACGGCAGATGGAATCTGCCTGCTACTTTGGGTTATCAGGAATGCGAAAATGTGGGGGATTTCGGTGAGTTTTGGTAACTTCGGGAGTGAACAGGGGTGGGCTTCTTGAATGAACGGGATTTGGTGGTAACCTGCTCCAAATTTTGCGCGGTCCGACGCAATTCTCGCCACAGCTTCAGTCGCTGAATCGGAAAATCCTCCGAGAAATTCTGCGATTTCTGTGCGCGCTGCGGTTGGTCGCGTGTTTTTTGATCAGCGTTACAGTAGTTAAGGATCAGCCCGCGTGCCACGTCGTGACGACATCAAGAAAATTCTCATCATCGGCTCCGGTCCCATTGTGATCGGTCAGGCCTGCGAATTTGACTACTCGGGGACTCAGGCCTGTAAGGCGCTCCGCGAGGAAGGGTACGAAGTGGTGCTGGTGAATTCCAATCCCGCCACCATCATGACCGATCCCGAAACCGCTGATCGTACCTACATCGAACCCATCACATGGGAATACGTAGCAAAGATCATCGAACAGGAACGTCCTGATGCTCTTCTGCCAACTCTCGGCGGTCAAACCGGGCTCAACACCGCGATGGAACTCTACCGTCGAGGTATCCTGGATCATTTTAACTGCGAAATGATCGGGGCTCGCGAAGATGTCATCCGTCGCGCGGAAGAACGCGATGCCTTTAAACAGGCCATGATCCGGATTGGGCTCGATGTTCCAAAAAGCTTCGTCGTCCACACCATGGAAGAAGCTCAGGATGCCGTCCGACAGATCGGTCTCCCTATCATCATCCGGGCCAGCTTTACGCTCGGCGGGACCGGGGGCGGGATCGCTTATAACGTCAAAGAATTCGAAGACAAAGTTCGTCACGGTCTGGCAATGTCCCCCATCGGTGAAATCCTGCTCGAGGAATCTATCCTAGGCTGGAAAGAATACGAGATGGAGGTCATGCGGGATCGGGCTGATAACGTGGTAATCATCTGCGCGATCGAGAACTTCGATCCAATGGGTGTTCACACGGGCGATTCTATCACTGTTGCTCCGGCTCAAACGCTGACTGATAAAGAGTATCAGCGGATGCGCGATGCCACGATTGCTGTCATGCGGGAAATCGGGGTCGAAACCGGTGGTTCCAACGTTCAGTTCGCCATCAATCCGGATGACGGACGAATGGTTGTGATCGAAATGAATCCTCGCGTCAGTCGCTCCAGTGCTTTGGCGTCCAAGGCGACCGGGTTTCCGATCGCGAAGATCGCGGCCAAGCTGGCGGTGGGGTATCGGCTGGATGAAATTCCAAATGATATCACTCGTGAAACACTGGCCTGCTTTGAACCCACCATCGACTACGTTGTCACAAAAATTCCTCGATGGACGTTCGAAAAGTTCCCCGAAGCCGATCCGACTCTGACGGTGCAAATGAAGTCCGTCGGGGAAACAATGGCGATCGGACGCACGTTCCGGGAATCTCTGCAGAAGGCTCTGCGAGGTCTCGAAATCGGCCACTTTGGGCTCGGCGGCGGCAAGAAGGATCTCTGGGGGACTCCTCAACAGCCGCAGCGAGACGAAATCAAAAGCAAGCTGTCCACGCCCAATGCCGAACGCATCTTCTTTATTCGATATGCGCTCAAAAGCGGCTTTACAGTCGAACAGATTCACGAACTGTCTGATATCGATCCGTGGTTCCTGCGAAACATCGAACAGCTGGTGAAGCTCGAAGATCAAATCCGCATGGTGACTCGACTGGAAGACGCCAGCCCGGAATTGATTCGGCTCGCCAAGAAGGACGGTTTCTCCGACGCTCAACTCGCCTACTGGTGGGATTCGTCGCAGATGGATGTGCGTCGTCACCGACTGGCTCTGGGAATTGAAGCAACCTTCAAGCAGGTGGATACCTGTGCGGCCGAATTTGAAGCGTATACGCCGTACTACTATTCCACCTATGAACAGGAAGACGAAAGTCCTCCGAAGGACCCAGCCAGGAAACGAATTATGATCCTCGGCGGCGGTCCAAACCGCATCGGTCAGGGGATTGAATTCGACTATTGCTGCTGTCAGGCTTCGTTCGCTCTGGCTGAGCTCGGGATCGAGAGCATCATGGTGAATTCGAATCCGGAAACGGTTTCGACGGACTATGACACTTCCGATTACCTGTTCTTTGAGCCTCTGACGATCGAAGACGTTCTGAATATCTGCGATCGCATGAAGCCGGATGGTGTGATCGTGCAGTTCGGCGGACAAACTCCGCTGAATCTTGCTCGTGGTCTGGAAGCGGCTGGTGTCAACATCATCGGCACAAGTCCCGATATGATCGATGCTGCGGAAGACCGGGAACGGTTTCAGGCGATTCTGGAACGCCTCGGTCTGCGGCAGCCACCAAACGGAATTGCGATCAACGTGGAAGGGGCTCGCAAGGCCGCTGATCGTATCGGCTACCCGGTGCTTGTTCGCCCAAGCTACGTGCTGGGTGGTCGAGCCATGGAGATCTGCTACGACGAAACATCACTGGTTCAATACATGCAGGCAGCCGTGGATGTTTCGCCTGATAAACCAGTCCTGATTGATAAGTTTCTCGAAGATGCGATCGAAGTCGACGTCGATGCGATTGGTGACGGGATGACAACCATCATCGGCGGCGTGATGGAACACATCGAAGAAGCGGGCGTGCATTCGGGCGATTCGGCCTGCGTTCTTCCTCCGCATTCTCTGCCTGCGAGCGTGATCAACGAAATCAAGGATGCGACTCGATCACTGGCAACTGCTCTGCAGGTGCGAGGGCTGATGAATATCCAGTTCGCAGTGAAAGTGGATGGAGATCATCAGACGGTGTATGTGCTGGAAGTCAATCCTCGAGCAAGCCGGACTGCTCCGTTTGTTTCCAAGGCAACCGGCCGTTCATTGGCTCGTATCGCAGCCAAGGTCATGGCTGGTGTGTCGCTTGAAGCTCAGGGTGTAACCAAAGAAATCGTCCCGGAATACACGTCCGTGAAAGAAAGCGTGTTCCCGTTCAGTCGATTCTCCGGTGTTGATATTGTGCTCGGCCCTGAAATGCGATCTACGGGTGAAGTGATGGGGATCGATCGGGACTTCGCGTTCGCGTTTGCGAAGTCACAACTGGCCGCCAGTGCTCGCCTGCCACTTCAGGGACGTATCTTTATCAGTGTGGCGTCGGCCCATAAGGCTCGAATGATTGAACCGGTTCGAAGACTTCAGGCTCTGGGATATCAGATCGTCTGCACCAGCGGAACTGCTCGTATCTTCCAGGAAGCCGGGCTCGAAGTGGAGCTCGTGAAAAAGCTTCAGGAAGGTCGACCCAATCTGCTGGACCTGATGGCCAACGGTGAGATCCATCTGATCTTTAATACACCGAGTGGCAAAGGTGCTCGTACCGATGAAGGCCGGATTCGTTCTGCGTCGGTGGCGTATGGTGTTCCGTGCGTGACCACGTTGCCAGGCTGTCTGGCGGTGGTGGATGCGTTGCATGCGTTGAGGGAACAACCGACGCCGCAGGTGACCGCGATTCAGGATTGGATTCGGTGAAGTGGGAAGTGGGAAGGGTGAAGGGTGAAGTTGGCCCGGTTGACGGTGGTCTGGTGTGTTGATGTGTCGGCCCGCTGGGCCTGATGCGGAAATGGGATGGGTTTTCCGGGGTCTTACGACCCCGGCTAACGATGTGTCGGCCCGCTGGGCCTGAATCGCAGGCTGGGTGTGAGTGAAATGGTGTTCGACTGTGAGTGAAAGAGTGACGGGTCGTGAAAGGATATCTGAATCCGGGTAAGTCCAAAGATGATCTGCTGATGATGTGGCTGCAGCTGATTCAGCAGATCTTTCAGTTGACCGACATGCACCAGAAAATGGTTGCTGACCGGGAAACGACTTCGCTCATTCCTCAGGTGTTCGACCCGAATTCACGATTCATCGCGACGCTCGTTACACGACAGCAAATGCATGTCGTGGAGATCCACTATTCGTCGAAAGAACGAACATGGGACATGGAGTGTTCCTGTGGAATGATCGACCATTCTCAGCGATGCTGGCATATGGTCGCCGTTGCGAAGAGGCTCGACGAAGGTCTGCGCAATCCCGAGACCGTGTTTTCGAAAATGTTTCGCGGCGAATCTGCTGCGGAAGACATTCGTGTGGATGCGATTCTGACGCTTCTGAACGAAGCACGCAGGACCAGCAAAGTCGACGGTTCGGCATACATCGATATTGAGGACTTCACGTCGACGCCCGGAAGCCGCATTCGATGGAACCTGACAATCGTCGGGCTCCAGAACTCTGCCTACAGAATCGCGATTGAGCCCTGCATCCAGGCAGAAGGAAAGAACGGAAAGTGGCTCAAGGCCAGGCGGATGGATGGTGCTCAGTTTCTTCGATCCGATCGACGAGACTGGTCACCATTGGACCATCAGCTCGCCTCAGCATATACGCAGAACACGGTGTATTCTGCGCCAGTGCTCAATCTCCCCAGGGCACTGCAGGCTCTCGCGGGCAGTGATGCCGTACTGTTCGATGGTGCGCCGGTTCAGCTGGAAGTCCGTCCGTTCGAGATAGAACTCAATGCTGCCCTGCACAATGGCAAACCCTCATTTTTGCTTGAGACGACCCCGAATCGTCATTGCGAGCAGATTCAGGAGAGTGATCCGGACGCATACATCATGGTGACTTCGGATTCGATTGTGCTGATCAACGAACGTCATTCGCGACTCATCGTCTATCCATGTACTCATCAGCAGACGAAGCTTGCAAAATACATCATCCAGTCGAACCCGGTCTTTGATGAAAGCTCACTCGAGCGACTCCTGCCGGAACTCAGAAAGGTTTCGGAGATCATTCCGGTACGGTTGCCCGAATCGATTGCGGGGCGGGAGGAACGGGCTGTTTGGAAGACCGTGGTATTACTGCGGCTTAAGAAGACCGGGATCCTGGAAACGACTCTCTGTCTGCGAGATCATGAATTGCGGCTGGTGCGACCTGGTGAAGGGTTCGCTCGGTATTCGCTCGAAGAGAATGGCGAGACGATTCAGTATTCCCGAGATTTCCAGGGAGAAATCGAACAGGTCCAGAAGGCTGCAAAGTTGCTCGGCCTGAATCTTTCCGAAGGCGATCAGAAGTGGACCTGGTTTCTGAACTCAGGTGATGCGATCAATGAATTGCTGACGCGATCCGCAGAACTTGTGCAGGCTGAGCAGTTGGTTGTTGTCTGGCACAAAGCGTCCGTGAATCAGTTCGATGTGATTGGTTCTGTCACGCCGGGAAATGTGCGAGTCAACGTCAAGCGTCAGCGCGACTGGTTCGGTGTAACAGGTACATGCACAGTCGGTGATGAAGAAGTTCCGCTCGCGACTTTGCTGAACGCAGTGCGTGGTCGTTCCATGACCGGCCTGGTTGAAGTGACTCCCGGCAAATGGGCCGCTCTTTCCGACGAACTCAGACGGATGTTCCTGCAGCTTGCGGATGCGTCCACGGAGCAGCGTGGAAAGATCCAGATCGATGCGTCGGCTGCGCTGACAATATCCGACCTCGAGAAGTTCGAGATTCAGGTTGAGTGCGATCGTGCATGGGAGCAGTGTCTGGCGCGTGTTCGGAATGCACAGGATATTCCATTCGACATTCCTTCAAATCTCATCTGTCAGCTGCGTGATTATCAGGTGGATGGTTTCCGCTGGATGTGCCGGCTCGCCGAATGGGGCGTGGGCGGTATCCTGGCGGATGACATGGGGCTGGGAAAGACCATTCAGACCATCGCAGTGCTGCTGCATCGGATTGAGTCCGGTCCTGCTCTGGTGATTGCTCCCACGTCGCTGGGGTTCAACTGGCAAAACGAAATTCGTCGGTTCGCGCCGTCGCTGACTCCTTTGTTGCTCCGAGATGCCGATCGAGGTGAATTGCTCGAAAGTGCCACGGCTGGTCAGGTTGTGATCTGCAGCTACGGGCTGGTGCTGCGTGAAGCTGAACGTCTGCGAAACGTTGAATGGGGAACTCTGGTTCTGGATGAAGCTCAGAACATCAAGAATTCCAACAGCAAGACTGCTCATAAAGTGAAGACGCTGAAGGCCGGCTGGAAAGTCGCTCTCACCGGAACGCCGATGGAGAATCATCTGGGTGAACTCTGGAGTATCTTCAATGCAGTCGCGCCAGGGGTGCTGGGGCATTGGGAGCAGTTCCGAAAACGTTTCGCGGCTCCGATCGAAAAAGACAAAGACCGAGAACGCCAGGAGGCACTTTCTCGGGTGATCAGTCCGTTCATTCTGCGTCGAAACAAGAAGGACGTGCTGAAGGATCTGCCGGATCGGGCGGAGTCCAATCTGCTGGTGGATCTGTCTCCGGAAGAACGTCAGCGCTATGACACGATGCGTCTCGCGGCGGTCGCGGAGCTCGACGATCTGGGGATCGATGAAGAATTTTCAAAGGACCAGCGGTTTAAGGTCCTGCAGATTTTGACTCGGCTGCGTCAGCTCTCGTGTCATATCAGTCTGGTGGATCCGGACTGGAAGGGCTCCTCCGCGAAGCTTGAACTCCTGATGGAGCGGCTTGAACAGCTCAAGGAACGGGGTCATCGTCCGCTGATCTTCAGTCAGTTTACGTCTCATCTGGCTCTCATCCGCGAGGCGTGTGAGAAAGCGGGGATCTCGTACCAGTACCTCGATGGCCAGACAACTCCTCAGACTCGACAGGATCGTGTGAATGCGTTCCAGGCGGGTGAGGGCGATGTGTTCCTGATCTCACTGAAGGCGGGTGGTACGGGTCTGAATCTGACAGCTGCCGATTATGTGATTCATATGGACCCATGGTGGAATCCCGCGGTCGAAGATCAGGCAACCGATCGTGCTCATCGCATCGGTCAGACGAAGAACGTCATGGTCTATCGCATCATTGCTCGCGGTACGATCGAGGAAAAGATTCTGAGTCTCCACGACGAAAAACGTGACCTCGTCGAAGGCGTCCTGTCCGGTGCGGAATCCGCCGGCCGCATGTCCACAGAGGAGCTCGCGGATTTGATCCGCGACACAGCGGATGATGTGAAGGTTGGGAAACGCAGTAAGTAGGGTGGGGATTCCTGCAAAGTGTAGGATGGGGATTCTTGCCCGTCACCAAATGTACGATGGGGATTCTTGCCCGTCACGTCTCTTGGCTGCGATTTGGGATGTGGCTGTGCGGGCCAGGGGTGGAGCCAGGGCGGCTCGGGCAGGAATGCCCAAGCTACAGT